>DATHYR010000101.1:0-38134 GCA_035458985.1 Pseudomonadales bacterium | reverse complement strand
GGCGCTCGTGCCGCTAGTATGGGCAAGTCTGATAGCGACTGTCCGTATCGTGGTGATTGGCGCGCGGATCTTTGGCGCCAAGGGCTTCGTCAAAGCATCCAACAACGCTAGACAAAAAACCACGCTGCGGCGTGGTTTTTTTTGCTGAATGTACATAGCTCATAGTGGCTTTTCGCCTGTCATATACCTCTGCACGTCGAGTGTGTCACCCTCGGCTCAATAAGCGTCTTAACGATATTGTAGCGAAATTTGATGGTTAAATTATCCGCTAAACGTTGACACCGCGAAGGACATTTTTCATAGTGCATTTTTGTTATTGGCAGAGATGCACTGTGTGACTACTCAGGTTCAATTTTTTCAACTCACCTCGTCAGACCCTACTGATTTTGATGCTTTGTTTGCTATCTACAAGACGTCGTTACCTGTTTCAGAGCAAAAGCCCGTTCATCAGCTGAGAGCCATGCTTGAACGTGATGATTATCTGTTTTTAATCTTGCGTGTGGCACAACAGATTCAGGGTTTTGCCATCGCTTATGTGTCCAAGCAGTCACCGTTTTATTTACTGGAATATATGGCGATTGACCCATCGCAACGAAATCTGGGTTACGGCGCGCAGCTTTATCAGGCCCTTAGAGAGCAGGTGAATAGTGTATTTGGTGGGGCACGTGCCGCGATGATTGAGGTCGACTCACCTGATGAGTTGTCATCCGATCAAACGTTGCGTCGTCGTCGTGTGGATTTTTATCGTCGCTGTGGTGCTGTGGTTGTGAAAGGGCTGGATTACTTACTTCCCCTGGACACAGGCGAACCTCCTCCAGCAATGTGGTTAATGTTGCATATGCCGTGCACTGAGCTGCCTGGTCCTACCATGCTATGTGAGTGGTTGGCCGATATTTTCGATAAGGTGTATCGCCAGCCTGCTGACGATAGGCGTTTGTTGATGATGCGCCAGCAGTTAATGGAGTTTTAGATGTTAGAGTTATTTTTCAACCCTGCGTTGTCACCCGTGTGGCAATCTCTCGATGTGCTGTTTGGTGGTGTTGCATCGGTATTATCGGTAGTCGCTGTCATTTACTCAATGACGACATTCAAGAAATCACTCACGACATCGCACTATAGCGAGCTTGATAATATGTACTTTGAGCTACTAAAAATTGCCATTGAGAAACCGCATTTAACCATGCCTAATACACCGCGTACCCAAGAGCAGCAGGCGGAATACGATATTTATGCATTTATGGTGTGGAATTTTCTCGAGGCGATTTACGATCGAGGTAAGGACGGTAAGTCTCTGTGCCAAACGTGGTACCCTATTATCGATTCTGAGATGCAGATGCATCAGGATTGGTTCGACCAAGCCTCGAATACGGTTAAGTTTAAGGAAGAATTTGTGAGCTTTATTCAGCGCCGCCGTGAGATGCTAGAAATTGCCCTTCATCAAGGAGAAAACGGTGCTGCGACGCGCATTGCATAAGTGGTTGTTCCGCTGGACCGCCGATAAGCCTTGTCGGCTCATCTATGTTGAAGACCGTCCCTATTTGGAACGTTATTACCTCGGGCAGTGGTTTGGCTATGTTGCCTACCTGCATCGCTTTGTCTCTAGTGACCGTGAACGGCATATTCACAATCATCCTTGGCAACGTGGATTTACTTGGATAGTTTGTGGTCATTATCGCGAAGAGCGACTAGTGGATTTGTGTCCTACCGCGGGTGAGTCAGGCTGTGTGACGACGATTGCCACTAGGCGTTGGTTTGGTCGGGTGAATGGTAATACCTTTCACCGTATTCATGATGCTGTGCCAGGCACCTGGACGTTATTTGTTCACTCGCCCTTTTTAAAAGAGAAGGGTTGGGGGTTTATGTCCCAATCTACTGCGGATCCCTCTCAGACGATTTTCACGACCCATGCTTCGCGCTCAAGCCGTCGCTGGTGGGAAACCCAGCCTGTGGGCCGAGACATGCCCCGCCAACCGGTTGAGTTTTTCGCCCCTTAAATACCCGGCAGATTATTTTTTGTACTACATTCAAGGGACACACTTTTTAGCGGTGTACCCTTGAGGTACCCGTCGCCGTCAGGCGAGGCCTTGGTTATGAGTTTTGTCAGCGCCGCATTCATCGATGCCTTTTTGGCCCTCTACTTTTCCTCAGTAGCCTTGTTTTATACCGTGAGAATTCTGTTGCAGCGTCGTCAGCAGCCGAGTGTCGCTCTGGTTAATCACGGCCAACGTTGGCAGCGGCAATGGCTGACGCATACCAGTTTTCGTCTATTTCGAGGGCTCATTTGGGGAGTGTGCGTGTTGCGCGTGTGGCTACCCGAAGTGGATGTGCTGATAGGCGTGGTAGCGCTGGAACCGGCTTGGCGCGGTCTTGGTGCCCTGCTCTTGCTGTGTGGGTTCGGGGTCGCGTTGATCGGCCATCGCACGTTAGGTGCGCAGTGGCGATCAGGTGTCCATGCGATGCAGCGCACGGAATTGATTACCCATGGCATCTACGCCCACAGTCGCAATCCGATGTTCATCGGTGTCCGAATGGCTTTACTGGGCTTCTTATTGGCACTGCCTTCGCTATTATCGTTGGCGAGTTTACTGTGTGGTTGGTGGATGCTGAGTGTACAAGCGCGGGTGGAAGAAGAGCACCTGGGTCGTCTTCATGGCCAGCACTACCAACGCTATCAACAGCACGTTGCGCGTTGGTGGTCATTACGTTAGTGGTGCGTTTTCAACAATGGCTTGCATTGCTACATAGGTCGCGGTGTTGGACATGTGGGGTAGGGTTGAGATCTTTTCTGCTAAGACGCGCCGATAATCACTCATGTTGTGGGTGCGAATTTTGAGCAGGTAGTCAAAGTGGCCTGCAATGAGGTGTACTTGTTCGACTTCGGGGATGTTTTTGACCGCATGATTAAATTCTGCCAACGCGCGTTCGCGCGTGTCACTCAGTTTTATTTCCACAAAGGCGATGTGGTCCATACCCAATAGAATGGGGTCTAGTACAGCGCGATAGCCTCGGATATAGCCCTCTTTTTCCAACCGCTTTAGGCGTGTCTGTGTAGGTGACTTTGACAGGCCTATCTTGTCTGCGAGCTCGGTTAGGCTGATCCGGCCATTGGTGCTAATAATGCGCAAGATGGCTAAATCGAATTTATCGAGCTCGACGTTAGTTGTTCTGAATTTTTGATTCATGGCAGCACCTTGTTGCGCTATGAGGGCGTTTATCAGGATATTCTCTGCTAATACGCGGGCATGGTCTAGTGCTGTACTGGTTGGCACAAAAACTATTTCATATTTTCGGCTTGAGCGATGGATAAAATCACTCTAATATACTGTATGTTTGTACAGTATTAGGAGTGAGCCATGTCAGTGTCAATCATGGGGCGCTGCGACAGTGTTGAACTTCAGCAGGCGCTCCTCATCCCTCTTTATTTAGAACGTGTGTCAGCCGGTTTTCCTTCGCCAGCACAGGACTTTATCGAGAAAACCCTCGATTTAAATGAACTGTGTATTCAGCACCCTGCAGCGACATTTTTTGTGCGCGTGGAAGGGGAGTCCATGCGCGATGCGGGTATCTACCCTGGCGATGTTTTGGTCGTGGATCGCAGTTTACATGCGGCTCACGGTGATATTGTGATTGCCAGTCTGCAGGGCGAAATGACGGTCAAAGAATTATGCACAAGGCCACGTTTGGCGCTGCGTGCACACAACCCAGCCTTCCCCACCATGGCGATTACGAATCCTGACGAGTTTGAAGTGTTTGGTGTCGTCACCAATGTGGTGCGTCCTTTGTCTCGAGGTCGCTAAGCATGTACGCCTTGGTCGATTGTAATAATTTTTATGCGGCCTGTGAGCGCCTATTTAGACCCGATTTAAAACAGCGTCCCATTGTGGTGCTGTCTAATAATGATGGTTGCGTGGTGGCGCGATCTTACGAAGCTAAAGCGCTAGGTATCAAAATGGGTGTGCCCATTTTTAAGGTGCGCGAGGATATTCGTCGGCACAATATCTTAGTCTTTAGTTCCAATTACACCCTCTACGGTGACATATCCGCACGTGTTATGTGTACGTTGGAAGCAATGGCGCCACGCGTCGAAGTATATTCCATCGATGAGGCTTTTTTGGATTTGCACGGTGTCAGCCACTGTCGTGATTTGCTGGAATTTGGGGCGGAGGTGCGGCAGCGGGTTTATCAAGACACGGGGATTACCGTGTGCGTGGGTATGGCGCCGAGTAAAACACTGGCGAAATTAGCCAATTACGCGGCGAAGGCGTACCCGGCAACCAAGGGCGTGGTGGATTTAAGCGATCTCGCGCGGCGTCGGCGTCTCATGCACATTACCCCCGTAGAAGAAGTGTGGGGCGTGGGGCGCCGGTTGTCTGCCCGATTGCGAGACATGGGTATCAACACGGCGTTGCAACTTGCTGACTACAACAAAAAGGCGTTAAGGCGACATTTCTCGGTGGTGTTGGAGCGCACAGCACGCGAGCTCAACGGCGAAGACTGTCTTGATTTTGAGCAGGTGACGGAGCCTAAGCAACAAATCATGTGCAGTCGTTCATTTGGTGAACGTATTGTTACCCTAGCCCCGATGCGTGAAGCGGTCGCTAAGTACGTGGCGAATGCGGCGGCTAAATTGCGCGCTGAACATCAGCGTGCGCAGACACTGAGCTTGTTCATGCGCACGAGTATGTTTAGTGATCGCGAACCTCGCTACAGCAATGCGGCCACTGTGAAAATGATGCGTCCCACCGACGACACGCGGGTCTTGATGAAGCAGGCGCAACAATTGGTCGATCAACTATGGCGAGATGGCTTCGCCTATGCCAAGGCGGGGGTACTGCTAGGCGATTTTTACCCGCGCTATGTCTGGCAGCCTAGCCTGTTAGACCTCTTAGACGTCGATCCCCGTGCAGATAAGTTGATGGCCACTATGGACGCCATCAATGCCAAGCAGCGCGGCGCAGTATTTTGGGCGCGTCAAAACAATGGTACCCAGTGGCGGATGAAACAAGAGTTTTTGTCGCCCGCCTACACCACTGATTGGCGGCAGTTGCCGCGCGTGAGGTAAGTATGAAAAACGTGATGGCGATGAGTATGGCAGTATTGGCGTGGTTCGCGGTCGATGTTTTAGACGCGCCTGTGGTTAAAATGAGTCGTGGTGGCATTTGTTATCAATCACAACAGCCGGGTTACGATGAGTTACGTTACTATCGGAGTTACACCACACTGGCGTCATGCCTACAGGCTAGTTCACCGACAATAGCGGGTCGTTAATCCAGCCTTCAAGAGGATCAACCGTATCGGGCTGACCAAAGTGCGGCGCTCCCTGACGCGCGGCCCAAGCGGCTTGTATGGCACAAAGTAAGGCATCGATCGCATCGCCGCTCGGATCATCAATAACCCCTGCCTCGGCGTGTAGACGAATTCCATAATCCTTGACCAGCTGATCGCTTTGTAACTGCTGCCACAGCATCTGTCGTGCGCGCAACTGAGCGGTGGTCTGTTTGGCGCGGTCGTCTTGTTTGTAGGGGGTGCGTCCAATATAGCGTCGAGCTAGCAGTGCAGGATAACATTCAAGGCCAATCCTGCTGTCGCGGTTGTCTCGTAAGCCGGGCAGATTGAGACCGCTCGCCAGCAGGCGGGGCGCGCCCTCGAAAAACATCAAACCTACCGGTGTGCCATATAATTTTTGTGGACTAATGGCACCAGACAGAACATCAGCGTGGCGGCGATGCTCTTTATCACCCGCAGGGCGCGCCGCCCGGTAATCATCCAGTTGTTGTCTAAAGTAGGCACGATCCCAGCGCGCCACCATACCGACGTAATCTGACCACGTCGTTGGCCAATGACTGGTCTCTATGAACCGTCGCGCCATGCCAAAGGGGAAATCCATGCCGGCGACCCAGGGGCCAGGTCTCTGCAGAAAATGCTCAAAATCCTCCAGTGAAGACCAGCGCCACAAGGCTTGGACGTTGAGAATATCACCCTCAAGCTGAGCAAAAAGACAAGTAATCTGCTTGCGTTGGTTGGGGGTGCTTGTGAAATCAATGCCAAAAATATCGCTCAAAACAGGCTGTTCCAATAATTTTCGGTGAAGATAAATAATCAGTGCTAAAATTTGCTCAGATTATGTCAATTCGTTAGCCATAAAAACAGCACAACCACACGTATGCAAAAGGCAGTCTCTAAGTGAGCCAAAATTTTTACAATCTTAAACGGTCGACTAAAAGTATTTTTGGCGTGTTGGCGTTGCTGGTAACGGTCATGCTCGGGTTTGAATGGCAGCAAGTCAACAGTAAAGTCGCCTTCGTTAACGCCGAAGTGACGGGCTTAGCGGTTCTGAAAAAAAGTAGCCCGTTGCTGGTTGCCTTGGGCGAATACCGCGGTATTTGTACGGCGCAACTGGCGGGTGAAGAACAGTTTGCCAAACAGTGTCAACACCGCCAACAAGTGGTCACTGACTATCTCGCCTCTCTCAATGAAGCAGAGCTGGCCCCGTTTCGGGCTGATGGGGATCTCAGACGCTTGAATATGCTATGGAATTTACAAGCCACGCAACGGCAAACACTGAATTATAAACAGCTGTTTTCTGAGTTGACACGTGCTGTCCATCTGGTCATGACGATCAATGAAAAAGTTTACGCGTTTTCAAATTTAAAATTAGATGACCAGTTATTGACTTACAACTACATGAGGTTGCAAGCGATATTGATCCCCATGTTACAGGAGTCGCTAGGGCAGATCCGTGGTCGGGGCACGAGCATTATGATTCTTGCGTCTGAGGAAGACGACGTGAGCGATGGCAATATTCAGCTTATTAAAGAACAAGCACTGATAGAGCACCAACTTAGAGAATTACTGAGTATTCGACAAGAACTGACCATTGGCGGTGAGATGCCAAGCCAGTTGCAATTATCGATGAATCGCGCCATCGAGCAAGTGCAGTATTTTTTGGAAATTAATGTCGATGTGTTGTCGCGTCAAGAGACCTTGAGTCGCGATGGTGCTGAGTTGTTTTTCGCGGCAGGAACGCAGCCCATCCTTATACTGCAATCCCTATCAAATGCTATTGTCGACGAGCTCGATATTCTTTTGGAGGCGCGGCAAGGGCGTGGCTATGCGATGCTTTTCTTTATTAGTTTTGCCATCGTCGTCATTTCAAGTGTCATGCTGTTTTTATATCGACGCACCAACATGGCGATCGACGCCATGGAGCAAAGTGAAATGCGTTATCGTGATGCCAGCGATGCTAAGACGCAATTTCTATCCAATATGAGTCACGAATTACGCACACCATTAAATGGTATTTACGGGGTGTTACAAATATTGGAGAGTGAGAAAGATCAACCCAAGCATCTCCAAAAGTTAACGCGCATTGCCCTCGAGTCGACTGAAATGCTGACGTCATTGATAGGTAATATTCTCGATTTGGCGAAGATAGAGCGCCGTGAAGTCCATCTCGAAAACGAACCCTTCATGATTAACGACATGTTGGAAACCTATCTTGCCACTTTCAGGACATTAGCGGAAAAGAATGATACCGAGTTCACGTTCATGATTGATCCAGATTGTCACTTGCACTGGCAGGGTGACAAGTTGCGAATTATGCAGATTATTAACAATGTGGTCGGTAATGCCATTAAGTTCTCGCCCAAGGCGAGTGTGACGTTTAGTGTTTCCTCGCACGACAATTATCTGCGCTTTGACGTGCGGGATACCGGCATTGGTATGGATCGACTTACCCTAGACACCCTTTTTGAACGGTTTAGCCAAGGGGATAAGAGTCGCACAGGCGAGTTCCATGGTAGCGGCTTAGGGATGGCGATTTGTAAAGAATTGCTCGACATGATGGGGGGTACCATCGAAGTTCATAGTGAGGTTGGTAAGGGCAGTGAAGTCTTTATTGAATTGCCATTGGTCGCGTTGAGTATGCCTGTGAAGCCCGAAGTAGCGATTCTTCAAGCCATGGCAGATTTGAGCGATGAGGATCTTCACGAGGCACAAGACTGGCGTGAGAGCCATGTCTTGCTTGTCGATGACGCTATGACAAACCTGTTTGTTATTGAGGCTATGTTGGCGACCATGGTGAAACAAGTCAGCATTGCAAGTAGCGGTTTTGAAGCGCTAGAAATTATTAATCATACCCATGTTGATATCTTGGTCAGTGACGTCAGTATGCCCGGTATGGATGGTATGCAATTGTTGAAGCGGGTGAGAGCTTATCAGCCCCATTTACCCGCTGTCGCGCTATCGGGTAACGTATTAAAAGAAGATATTCTTGCGTACCGCAAAGCGGGTTTTGATGAGGTATTGTCAAAGCCGGTGCAGAAACGAGATTTACAGGCGGCCATGGAGAAAGCATTTATCCTGCGTCAAGCTGAGCGAAACGGTGATTTGCCAGCTTCTGACAACTTAACCGTACATTGATACTGTAGACATAAAAAACCGCGCTAAAGCGCGGTTTTTTTGTCTAGTAGATTAGTTTGCGCAGTGGTCTGGGCGAACTACCTCAAGCGCTGGAAGCGCTTGTTGGACCGTTGTGATGGATGCACAATCGAGTGTCGAAGCGCCCGATAACAGTAGCGTGTCTAACAACGTTAGTTCGGCTAGGGCCGATATGTCCGTCACCGCCGTATTGGAAAGATCCAATGTCGTGAGGTTTACGTTCTGTGTTAAGGCGCTGACGTCAGTCACCGCGGTACTCGCCGCCTCTAAAATACGAAGCGCGCCCATCGCAGCTAAGGTCGATAAATCGCTGCTATCCGTGTGACTAATCACTAGGGTCTTTAGTGAGGTCAGGCCGCTAATTGGGGTTAAATCACTGACATTACTACCGTCGATAGACAGATAATTTAGGGCCGCCATGTCGGTTAAGGCGCTCAAATCGCTGACCGGATTATTCGTTAACCCTAAGGTGACAAGGCCAGTGTTGCCCGCAATCGGGCTAATGTCTGCAATAGCGTTGTTGCTGAGGTTAAGCAGTAATAACGACGTCGTTTCTTGCAACGCGCTAATGTCGGTAATGTTATTGTCACCCACCAATAATTGCCGCAGCGAAGATAACTGGGCCAAGACACTCAAGTCAGTCAGCTGATTGCCAATTAAATCGAGATAGGTAATTTGAGTCAGCTCAGACAAGCTGCTGATATCAGCCACGTTGTTGTTGCGCAAACTAAGGCGGCTTAAGTCGACCAAGGTCGCCAAGCTGCTGATATCGCCGATGCTGTTGTTATCAGCATCGACGTTGAACAGTGTGACCAATTCGGCTAAGGCGCTAACGTCGGTCACGTTGTTATTGTTAAAGCTAAGTGCGGCCAATGCGGTGGCCGACGCCAATGGGCTGATATCGGTCACGTTGTTATTGTCAAAGCTCAATACATTGAGGGCTGGTTTGCCTGCCAAGGGGTTTAGATCAGCAATTTGGTTATCCGTCATTTGGATAATTTCTAGCGTAGTCACATCGGTTAACGCACTGATGTCGGTCAAACCAAGGCCGTTAATGTAAAGCGAAGCCAACGACGTCATATTGCTTAACACAGAAATGTCGGAGACCTGGCTGTTTTCAATATTTAAAAATGTCAGGCCGGTTAAGCCGCTCAATGAGGAAATATCTGCAACGGGATTGCTTCCCAAATGTAAGGCGGTCATCTGACTCATGCCGCTAAGCGGGGTAACGTCAGTGACATCGTTGTTTTCAATGTTGAGTGAGGTGAGGCCAGTGAGGGTTTCAATACCCGCTAAACTTGCCACCCCTTTGTTGTTACAGGTAACACTGGTGATGTCGCTTACCTCTTTGTATTGGTAAACAATGGCGATATTGGTAAGGCAGGTGTTTAGTGCCTCGTCAGTCACTTCAAACACGAGATCCGTGGTGGTGGGCAAAAGATAGGGATTGGTGGCACTACCGGAACAAGCCGCAAGGACAGAAAAAGTAGCGGCGAGTATAGCTGAGCGAAATAGTGTCATGGGCATTTCCAAAGGGTCGACTGTGATCGAGAAGATGGGCATTGTGCCGTGATTCTCCTCGAGAAAAAAGCCCTATTGTAGGCACTGTCGTCTTGACTCGCAACGCGACAACATTTCAATGACTTCGTATGCAAAACCTAATTGCCCTTGTGGAGGTTCGCAGTAAGCCTTAAACCAAGTATTATCGATGGGTTTATAAATCTAAAGGGGAGACCTACATGTTCGTTAAGACGATGAAACTCGGCCTTATGCTGGCCGCCGCTTCGTTACTTGGTGCCTGTGATAAACAGAGTGAAACAGTGAGTGGTGTGGTTGATGCCTCGCCAGAAAATGCTGTAGCCAGTGTTGACCTTTACCAGGATTACCTTAATCGGCCTGTGACGGATGATATCTTCTATTTTGTTTTGCCAGATCGCTTTGAGAATGGCGACCCTAGCAACGATCAAGGTTCTTTGACCATCCCTGAATCCCAAGGTGGATTTGATCCCACCAATAAAGGTTACTATCACGGCGGTGACTTGGCTGGTCTAACCGCCAAATTAGATTACCTGAAAGACATGGGGGTCACCGCGGTATGGCTTACACCGATTTTGCGAAATCAAGCTGTGCAAGGCGATAGCTCCGGCTATCACGGCTATTGGATTTTAGACTTCACGCAAATTGACCCGCATTTGGGCAGCAATGCTGAACTGAATAAGTTGATTGATACGGCGCATAGCAAAGGCATGAAAGTCTTTTTTGACATCATTGTGAACCATACAGCGGATGTCATTAGCTATCGCGAGTGTCATAACGAAGATGGTTCCTTCCGCGATCCTAATTCTGTGTTATGTCCCTTTAAAACCTACGATCAGGTGACATCAGGTGACACCTATTCGCCCTTTATTGCTAACGGGCGAGAAAACCTCAAGACTCCCGCTTGGCTGAATGACCCTCAGTACTACAACAACCGTGGTGACAGTGTTTGGGTTGGCGAAAGTGTCATCACGGGTGACTTCGTAGGCCTCGACGACTTAAATACCACGCACCCTCGCGTGGTGCAGGGGATGATTGATATTTATAAAGATATCATCACCGAATTTAAGCCTGATGGTTTTCGGATCGACACGGTGAAACATGTCGAAATGTCTTTCTGGGAACAGTTTGACCCAGAAATTATGGCGCATGCCAAAGCGGTAGGTATTCCACAATTTCACATCTTTGGGGAAGTCGCCCAAGGGGATGCGGCCTTTTTAAGCCGCTACAGTACGCTAGGCAAAATGCCCGCCACATTAGATTTTCAACATTTTTACACCAGTATTGATGTGTTTGCGAAAGGTGGCAGCCCGCAAAAATTAGTGCAACTAAGTCACGATGACGATTACTACCGTGATCATGATAGTGATGCGTCGCTAAAGTTTACCTTTGTTAGCAACCACGATAATGGTCGCTTTGGTTATTTCTTGAATACCGAACAACCACAGAGCAGTGAAGAAGAAAAGCTAAAGCGGTCGTTGCTAAGTCACGCCTACATGTATTTCTCAATGGGTGTGCCGGTGATTTTTTATGGCGACGAACAAGGCTTCACGGGCGATGGCAATGACAAGGATGCCCGTGAAAATATGATGCCGTCTTTAGTGGATAGCTACAACGATAATAATTTGTTGGGCACCGAGGCTACCACGGCAGACGATAACTTTGACCCCTCGCATCCGATCTATCGAGCACTGGGAGAATTTGCCGAGACCTACAAGGCTCACCCCGCCTTACGTCGCGGCGCGCAATATATTCGCTTTGCGAGCCAGGATGCCGGGCTATTCGCGTTTGCCCGCGTCATGCCTGACACCAGAGAAGAATACCTGGTGGTCTTTAATACCGCTAAGCAAAATCAATGGCAACGTCTGTTGGCTACTGCTGATCGCTATGAGCCGGTCTACGGTGCGGAAAAGGCCATGATCGCCGAAGACGGTGAGGTGACCATCGCATTAGAGGGGCTAAGTTTTGCTATTTATCGTGCGACATCACAAGCGCCCGTCGTGGAAGATTTGTCGATACGTCTTGCAAGTGCGACCAATGATAGGCGTTCGCCGTCTTTTGTTGCCATCGATTACAGCACCGCAGCAGAAGAGGATCATGCGCTACCTTTACTGACAGTGACCACCGAGGTAAGCGTGGGCGAGGGTCAGTATGAATTGGTGGGTATTGATGACAATGCGCCTTTCACCGCCAAGTTGCTGCGCAGCAAGTTGGTAGATGAAAAGGCTACGTTGCGAGTCACGGTCAATAACCATGCTGGACAAACCTTGGTGCAAACTTTTGATATTGATGTGCGCTAGCCCGTGGATGCAAACCCAAAGGCGCCAAACGGCGCCTTTTATGTAAATAACGAAAGTTGCATGTCTGAAGCGGTAGCGTCTTCTGTGAGTCGAATTCCCAGGCCTAGCAAGCGTACCGGTAGCGCATGCCGTGACAGGGCCTCTTGCATAAGTAAGCGATAATCCTCTGGACTTGGCTTACTTCCTGCGCGCTCGACCGTTGTGCTGGTAAAATCCGAGAATTTCACTTTTACAAACGCGCCCTTAATGCCATAACTATCTTTGAGTCTGCCCAGACGATGCTCTAAGTCATGGAGTAAATCGGGGATTTTTGCTTCGCATTCAGGACCATTGGGTAAGTCTTCGGCAAAGGTGTGCTCGACACTTACGCTTTTGCGAACGCGTTCGGTGTTGACGTCACGGTGGTCAATCCCGTGTGCATAGTCGAATAAACGCTGGGCAAATTCACCAAAATGCTGCTGCAGTAATGCAAGGCCGGCACTGCGAACGTCCATGCACGTTTTGATACCTAAGTCATGGAGCTTCTGCGCGGTGACCTTGCCAACACCATGGATTTTTGTCACCGGTAATTGCAATACGAATTGCTCCACTTGATCGGGACGGATCACACAAAGACCGTTGGGTTTGTTCCAGTCGCTGGCAATTTTGGCCAGGAACTTTGAATTGCTCACGCCCGCCGAGACAGTAATCGCCAATGTCTCTTCGATTCTGCGTCGAATATCTTCTGCGATACGTGTGGCACTGCCATTGTGCTGTTGGCACTCAGTCACGTCGAGGTAGGCTTCGTCGAGCGATAAAGGCTCTATCATTGTCGTGTAGTCGGCAAAGATCTCACGCATGGCTATCGACGCTTCACGATAGGCCTCAAAGCGTGGTTTTACCAAGATAAGTTGCGGACACTTTCGTTTGGCAAGCGCACTCGACATCGCGCTTCTCACGCCAAATGCACGAGCCTCATAATTGCAGGTCGCAATGACCCCACGACGATCACTACTTCCACCCACCGCCATAGGTATGCCTTTCAGCGCGGGATTGTCCCGCATTTCTATGGCCGCAAAAAAGCAATCGGCATCGATATGGATGATTTTACGTGAGCTCAAAGCCTTTGCCGTTCATTCATAGGGTAATGTGTTGCAGTGAGGAAGTAAGCATCATATAGTCATTGGGTTCACGTTTTCTAGGCCACTAGGCATGCCCCGACAAGATTACCCCTCCTTTTATGTCAATCAAGCGCGTGTTGATGCTAGTGTGCTTGACGAGAGCTTTGCCGATTGGGTGTTGTCCATGCGACTCTGGGTGATGCGTTGGCTTGTTATCGCTGCAGCCGGAGTGGCTATCTGGCGAAATGCCCATGGGTTACCGCCTTATTCGGCCACCTTACTCACCTCGTTACCCATCAATATTAGCCTCTTTTTATGTGTTCTATCCGCCATTAAATGGCCACAAGGTTACCCACTTCAAGTGTATTGGATAAGGCTATCTCTATGCCTGTTATTGTTGCTGAGTGGTTTGCATCTCTTAAGTTCAGCAAGCTTTACAGCGCTTTGGGCATTTTCTTTAATGATGATTGGCACCATTATTTTCCTCGACGAGCCAAGTGATAAACACCCTTTGCGTCAATGGTTAGGAAGCCTCATTGCTTTGCTCGCTATGTTAGCGGCCTTAGGTTTGATCGCGAGTGATCCCATTGAAGATCAATTGCTATTGTTTAAACGCTGGTGCTTTATGTTGGGCATCGTCCTCGTCGTCACCCTCTATGCCTGGCACTATATTTTTTTCTTCCACAAATACCTTAAGGCGTCTACGACATTTAGTGATCTTGGCTGGCAAAAACGCGTGGCTCTGATTGTCGAGCAATTTGAGTCGGTTAACCCCTTACTCATCATCCTCATGCTTGCCATGCTGGTGGTGAATAGTGGATTAACGGCTTTATTTGTACCATGGGAATCCTCGTTACTTGTTGAAATCGCCAGCCTTCAGTCACCCTTGGTCTTTATGTTGCTCGGCCTGATGGCAATGACCTTCATATTGGTCGTTAAACCTAAGCGATCCCGCTGGTTTGCGCATATTGCTTTTTGGCTCTTAGCGAGTTTTCCCGTATGGATTATGACAAGCGATGCCCCGCTTGATTTGGCGATGATATTCGTACCGTTTTTGTTTTTGCAGTTTTTTCAGCCACTCAATCACCGTTGGTGGGCCATTCTTGCCACGTTGCTATGTTTGATGGCTTTTTTCTTTTTTAATGGCCAAGTTGTGTTTGTGACAGAGGCCATGGTGGTGGGAGGCGTCACGTTAGTCTCTTGCGTGCTGATTTTTGATAGACTCCGACAGGGTCACGTCAAACAGATACAGGGACTGAAACAACGCTTAGAGGCCGCTAACCATGAGGTCACTAACGCTCATCCCCATAGTCAAGATGATCGTCCCTGGTTTGATAACGTTCATCATTGGTATTTGATGGGGGCCTCTGTCATTCTCGTGGTATCGTTTGTAGGTCATTTTTCGTTTCAGTTTAATCAAAAAACCTTGGCTGCAGAATGGGAGGATAGCCTCAATAGCCATTTAGTGAATGAGCAGCAACGCTTATTGAATGAGATGCACTTATGGTTCTTGGCGGGCCCAAACGCAAAGATCAACGAGAGCTATTTGGACAGTGAGAACTTTTGTGGCGTGTGGGCATCATCAAATGACACCGTGCTAAGCGTCGTAGCTGATCGATGTTCCCAGCAGATCGATAAGGCCATCTTAACGCGTATGTCCAATATGCCGATCCATCGATGGGTGTTTTTGATACAGAACGATGTGCCGCTATTCATTGTGGCAACCGCTGTTGATGATGACCTAGCCTTATATGGTCGGATTAACCTTGAGCATTGGTTTGGTCAAATCGTACCAAATGCCAACCTGTTAGATAGCTTTAATATGTCTTTGTGGCTCGACACTGGCTCGCCAGTGAATCTTGGAACACTTGATGTAATGAGCCGGACCTTACTGATGAACGAGCCCCATCTGCTTGTGCCGGTCTATGGCAGTCAGTTGAGGATTGTATTATCGACCAAGTCTGAAACCCTTCAGTATTTCTGGTTGGGTTTGTCACAGTTACTGGTAGTGATAATTTTATTGCTCGTGTTATTGCGATATTTTTATAACAGCCGGGCGGGTTATATTCGCGTCAGTAGTGCGCTCGAAACGAGTGAAAATGAACTCAATCTCAATCAGGAATTACGCCAGGAACTGGCTAATGCGTTACATCGTGCCGAAGAAGCAAACCTTGCGAAAGATCAGTTTTTAGGCGTGATAGGGCACGAAATTAGAACACCTCTCAACAGCGTTATGGGGATGTTGCAGGCCTTGAGCCTACAATCTCTCCCTGACGCGGCAAAAGGGCTCGTGAGAAATGCCTACAGCGGCTCTCATATGCTGTTGAATCTGGTCAATGATGTATTGGATTTTGCAAAAATCCAATCGGGTACTATGTCATTGTATGAAAGACCTTTTTCAATAGGACATTTGGTCAATCTCTATTACCAACAATACTTGCCCTCCACCCAGGTCAAAGGTCTCTCTTTTAAGTGCCAACTGAGAGGCGATAAACATGCCATTCTGGTGGGGGATGAACTTCGGCTTGGGCAGATATTAGGAAACTTTCTATCTAATGCGTTGAAGTTTACATCGGCAGGGGGAATTATTTTTCAGGTTGATGTGGAGGGCGATGAGAAGACTAAGCGCTGTACCTTTCAGGTGATAGATAGCGGCCCAGGCATTGACCAAAAGCATCTACAAAAACTTTTTGAGCCCTTTGTTCAGTTAGACATGAGTATTAAACGAGAGCACCGTGGCGCAGGCTTGGGACTTTCCATTGCGAAGCGTTTGGCGAGTTTAATGGGTGGAAGGATTGACGTTCATTCTCGGTTGGGAAAAGGCAGTACCTTTGTGCTGACCGTTGATTTAAAGGTATCTGACGATGCCACCATACAACCCCAGCTCAGTGGTTTGGATTTTAAACCGCCAGAGGCGATTTACCGTGGTGTGCGTATTCTCGTTGTGGATGATGACGAACTTAATCTTGAGGTCATACGAGAGCTACTGGAGCCTTATGGTGTAGAGGTTGATTGTGCCCAGGACGCTCAGCAAAGCCTAGCCTTCGTGGCCCAACATGCCCACGAGTACGCCTTTGTTCTTATGGACCACCAAATGCCAGATATGACCGGGCTCGAACAAACCTACCTGCTTAGGGAGACTTTTAATAAAGACGTCCTTCCGGTAGTAATTTTGACGGCAGACTTGTCCGAGAAAGTGGTGCAGTTGGCGGAAAAAGCCGGTTGTAACAAAGCCATCGCTAAGCCAGTGAAGCTCAAAGTTCTATTGGAATTACTGGACACTTACCGACGTTGACACACTTGGTCGCCATAGTAATTGTCGCCATAATTGCACTCTATGCGAACACTTTTAGGCTTTTGAGTGAGGTGGTAAATAAATTGTAAGACATGATGCATTGGGGTATCTCCTTAGTGATTGAAGGTAAGATACCCCGTTATTTCTGATCGATAAAATCAATAAAATTGAATCTATCGATAGGAATTTTTAGTTATTTGAAGCGGCGAGTAGGGATTCATAGGCACCGCCATTGGTGATAGCAGTAAAGCCAGCATTTTGTAGCGCAGTAGCAGCTTGGCCAGAGCGGTTCCCACTTCGACAGTAAAGAACGATGGGGGTGCCCTTATCGATATTGAGCGCGTTCACTCCCTGCAAAATATCGGTGTGCGTGATTCGCATCGACCCTTCGAGGTACCCTTCAAGATATTCAGCTTCACTCCTAACATCAATCAGTAATGCTCCCTCCCTCACTTTTTGAATAGCATTGACGTGGCTATCATTAAAGTTTTTACCACACCCAATTAAACCCATAATTAGGGCTCCTAACATCGCTAAATTTTTCATTGTATCCCCGTGAATATTTTTTTGTTGTTGGAACATTGTACACTGACCCCTTCGAATAATCCTTGCTTGAGCGTCATTTTATGTATTTCCTTGCGGCAGCATTAATCGGTCTAATTGCGGCAATTCCCGCCATCATGTGGGCCCGACATCAGCGTAACCACTTATTAGCTAAGGGGGCAGGGTGGGGCTTGATCGTTATTGCCTCTATTTATGTACTGGCGGCATTTGAAAAAGCTGATGGTTTTTGGAAGCTTGTAGAGCTGATGGGGGTGGGGGCTTTTGGGTGTTTTTATTGGCTAGCCAATAAACGACCATTGTGGGTGCTCGCTTGGGGATGGGCGCTGCACCCTGTATGGGATATTTTTTTGCACTACCTGGGGCCTGGTGCCTATATCATGCCTGACTGGTATAGCATAGCCTGCGCTGTCTTTGACATTGCCGTGGCGGCGTATCTTTTTTGGCGGGACTACCAGCAACGTCATCCCGCCGCCATGATACGTTTTTGGTAGCCCAAAACGATCTGGTCTTGCATCAGTTTACCCAGTAATTCAAGTGTGTGTGGCAATAGGCTGTCTGCACTGGTACCCGGAAGTTGCTGGCTAAGCATCTGACAGGCACGCCACACCGAAGCGTCATGTTGTAGATGCTGTAATAATTGTAACGTTGTGGCATTGACCGAGTGAAACTTCACCTCGTGTTTGGTCGTGCGAAATACTAAAAACCCATACCACTGACCGTCAGCATCGGGAATGGGATGACCCATGGCAAACAGGTGCACGGGACGAGGATAAAGACCAAACTGAAGGGTAGGATTAAGGCAAACTCGCCATGTGTCATATGCCTCGTCGATGAGCGCTGTCTCAACACGCTCTAGTGTGTCGTTTACATCGGCAAGGTGATGATAGGCCGCTAATTCTAACCATTCGTAGTGCATCAGATCATGCAACCATGCTGGCTTATCTGGACGCTCCTCAACCCAGTTGAGAAAGGTTTCAGGTATGTCTTTAAACAAGGGCGAATGGCATTGGCTTTCTCGAAAAAATTGTTCGCATAGATGTCGCCACTGTGTCGTCCCTAATAGGGCAGAGGCAATAGGAAAGCATTGATCCACAAAGCTGCTCAAGTTATTGAATACCAGTCGTCGATAAACAGCAAAGCGCGCTTCCTCGAGTGAAAAAGGTGCTTCCCCGCCATCGCGTAGGGCTTTAGCAATAGCGTGTTGATAATCTTGCAGGGGTGTCATGGCACGTCATTACGGGTCGTGTAGGCACTGTCTTGTAATGCCTTGATCCGATGGATTTCAGTGAGTAAATCAGCCACTGGCGGGATATTAGCATCGCGCTCTAAAAGCGTGGGGTAAACACCGTAGTGCTTAAAGAAGTGCGCCAATAGATGCCAGACGTCTTCCACGACAGACGCGCCGTGGGTATCTATAACGAGGTCATCGGTCTCGCGAAAATGACCTGCAGTATGTAAATACACGACGCGATCGGTTGGAAGCTGTTGCAAGTAGCGGTACGGATCAAAACCAAAATTAATGCTGTTGACGAAGACATTGTTGATATCGAGGTGAAGGTCGCAATCGGCCTGTTCGATGACCGCACGGATGAAACTCGGCTCATCCATGGTCGACTGTGGAGCGGCCATATAAAACGAGGTATTTTCAAGAGCAATTCGACGCCCTAGCACATGCTGTACCCGTTTGACGCGGCTAGCAACGTGTTCAACTACCTCATCGTTAAAAGGAAGGGGTAAGAGATCGTACAAGTGCCCTTGCGCGCTGCACCACGACAAGTGCTCACTGTATTGTTCAATATGGTATGTATCTAAAAATTGGGCTAGTTGGTAAAGAAAAGACTCGTCTAAGGGATCCGAGCCTCCTATAGATAGGGACAAACCATGAGCAGTGAACGGTCTCAGTGCCAGCAGGGTTTGCAAATGCTGCCGTTTCAGACCGCCGTGGGACATCCAGTTTTCAGGGGCTATTTCAAAAAAATCGATGGCGTCAGGGACGCCATCGGTTACAAGGGTGGCCAGATGTTCTTGCCGGAGCCCTAGGCCACTTCCGAATAGTGCGACCATGCCTTAGGCATTACCCCCGCACTTGGCCTCCTTAGCTTTGTCGTGGCTGTGGCCTGACTTGTGGTCCATTCCATGCCCTTTGCCGTGCCCTTGATCCATGCCATGCCCGTGGTTTTGATCCATGCCTTGACCATGGCTATGATCCATCATGCCTTGGCCATGGCTATGATCCATGCTAGCGCCGCACTTACCATCGTGTGCTTTTTCTTGGCCATGATCATGTGCCATATTGTGGCCATCTTGCTTGTCTTTGGCACCGCCGCACATGCCTTCGCCACATTTACCCTCTTTTGATTTGGTTTTATCTTTGTCGCCATGGTGCATGGCAACTTGATAGCCTTGGTCCATACTTGCTGCGCTAAAAGGGCTGCTGTCAGCGTTGGTATTGAATGCTGTACTACCCATCGCGGCGGCAATCGCAATACTCATTGTGAAGGATTTTTTCATGGTTTTTCTCCGTGTGTTGTTTCGTCTGTCATTGATACGCTATGAAAATGGACGTCGTAGCAACCAGTATAGATGACAGCGTTGCGAAATGTGTGTTTTTGTCAACGAAGGTACACGTCGATAAAAAAATACCCTGTGGTGACAACCGCAATTGTTATGACTAGCCGCTTCAAAAAGCGTTGTGACAGTCCTAATGAAACCTTGGCGGCTAGGTAACCGCCAAGCATATTGCCTATCATAACCACCGTACCAGGTACCCAGTCGATGACGCCTCGATAGGTAAAAACAACGATAGCCATGGCGCTCAGCACTGCTGAAACATACAGCTTTAAAGCATTCATCACGTTGATGTCACGCATTCCCATGAGCGCAAAATAACTCAGTAGCATGATGCCCAAACCAGCATTAAAAAAACCGCCGTAAAAGGCGACTAAAAAGAGCAGTAAGGGACCCAATAAATGACTGCCGCGAGGCATTTTTTGCCTAAGCGGTGTTTGCTGTGACCAGTGATGGAGACGATCTCCCCAAATGAAGAAGACCGTAGCGAGGAGTAACAGCCAGGGGATGGCACTGCGAAAAGTTGTCTGCGGGGTAAATACTAATAATACAGCGCCCAAAGCACCGCCAAGGAGACTCAGTAAGGCAATATTTAGCAGAATATGGCGTTGCGAAGCGAGTTGTTGTTTAAATGCCACCATGCCACTTAAGTAGCCAATACACGAGGCGAAGGTATTAGTGGCATTCGCGATAATTGGGGGGAGTCCGGCCAGCATTAAGGCGGGGAAGGTAATAAAACTTCCTCCTCCGGCGATCGAATTAACGATGCCGCCGGCGAAGCCGGCAACAAACAACCAGACTATTTCCATGGTCTACGTCACAGCAGGCCAAAAAATTCTGGGAAGGCGATCACGGCTACAACCACTGAGCCCTGCATTAAGATGAAGGGAATCACGCCCTGATAGATGTGTCTCGTCTGTACCTGAGGCGGCGCCACGCCTTTTAAGTAGAACAGGCTGAAGCCAAAAGGCGGCGTTAAAAACGACGTTTGTAAGTTCAGAGCGATCAGAATGGCGAACCATAGGGGCGCGATATCCATGTTGATGGCGACTGGGGCAAGAATAGGGACAATAATGTAGGTGATTTCTACGAAATCAATAAAAAACCCAAGCACCAGAATGACCAGCATGGAGAGAATAATAAAGCCTATCTTTTCACCCGGAAGCTGCATGAGCCACTCTTCAATAATGTAGTCACCACCGGTATAGCTAAATACCATCGAGAAAGCTGTCGCGCCTAACAAAATCGCGAACACCATGGCGGTCACATTAACCGTCTCTTTAGCGGCCTCGTAAATCATGTTGGCGTTAAATTTACCGTATAGCATGGAGAGCACAATCGCCCCAACGCCGCCCAGTGCTGAAGACTCCGTAGGCGTAGCAATGCCGGCAAATATTGAACCCAATACCACTAAGATCAGTATGAGTGGAGGCAACACTGATTTTAACGCGATCCATACCGTTTGTTGGCGTGTCCGACTGTCGTCCTCAGGCATGGCTGGGGCAACCTCTGGGGAAAAATACGCCCTTATCAAGATGTACAAGATATATACACCAATCAACAACATGCCTGGGCCCACGGCGGCTTTGAACAAGTCACCTACCGGTATGCCCATGACATCGCCAAGAATGATCAAAATGATTGAGGGAGGTATAATTTGGCCCAAGGTGCCAGAAGCACAAATAGTGCCGCAGGCAAGCGGGATATCGTATTTGTATTTCAGCATGACGGGCAGTGAGATCAGCCCCATGGCCACCACCGAAGCACCCACAACCCCAGTAGATGCCGCCAATAGGGCACCGACAAAGATAGTAGATATGGCTAATCCGCCACGGACGCGACCAAACAAGGTCCCCATGGCTTCAAGTAGTTGTTCCGCGAGTCGCGTTTTTTGAAGTACCACACCCATGAACACAAACAGCGGTATCGCCATCAGTGTGACGTTTTCCATGGTGCTAAAAATACGGTATGGCATGTAACCAAACATATCGATACCTTCGGCATAGATGCCAAATAATACCGCCATACCACCAAAGGTGAATGCCACCGGAAAACCAAGCGCTAGCGCAAAGAGAGCGACAAAAAACATGATAATGCCAATCATTTTGTTCCCCTTTAGCTCAAATGTGCACTGGGTGTTGATTCGTCACGGTGTTCGCCGCGAAGAATATTGATGTTGTGTAAAAGCATGCCGACGCCGCTCAAACACATAAAGCTAAATGACAAAGGAATGGCGCCTTTGATGATCCACCGATAGGGTAAGCCACCAGGGTCGCCAGACTGTTCTCCCAACTGATAGGACTCGACAGTAAACGTCCAGCCAAATTTGACCACTAATAAAGTAAAGGGAAGCAACAACACAAGGCACCCAAAAATATTGACCCATGCCCGGGTGGTGGGCTGCCAGCGTTCATAAAATACGTCCACTCTGACGTTGCCATCGCTGCGAATACAATAGCTAATGCCAAACAAAAACATGGCTGAGTAAAGATGCCACTCCATTTCCTGCATGCCGATGGATACATCATTAAATAGGTAGCGCATGATGACGTCGTAAAAGACGTTCAGAAGCAGGGCAATTAATAACCATGCGGACAATTTGCCAAGCCAGTCACTGATAAAATGTATAGCGTTTTCTAGTTTTAATAGCATGATGTAAAACGGCACCCGAAGGTGCCGAACTCCCTAGATGGATATTACATGCTTTCGATGTAGGCGCCGTCAGAGATGACGGTCCAAGCACGCGCTTTTTTCAGATACTCGTTCTGCGAATCCATGATTTCTTTCGCCATGGGATCTTTCGCTGCCACTTCTTCAACCAGTTCGGCGGTTGCCTTGCTGATAGCATCCATCACTTCCTTGGGGAAAGTTTTGATTTGGACGTTGGGATATTCTGTTTTCATTGAATCCAAGTTAACCGCGCTTTCATGATAGGACTGTGCATACATGTCATACGCTGAGAGGCGCATAGCCGCAACCAAAATCGCTTGTAAGTCAGTGGGTAAACTGTCGAATTTCTTTTTGTTGATCAAGAATTGCAGCTCGGTAGCTGGCTCGTGCCATCCAGTGTAGTAAAAAGGTGAAATTTTGTGGAAGCCCATGCGTAAATCCAGCGATGGTCCTACCCATTCGAGCGCGTCGATGGTGCCGCGCTCCAGTGCTGTATAAAGCTCACCTGGTGCAATATTGGTGGGTTTTGCACCCAGCTTAGCCAGTACTTCGCCGGCAAAACCCGGAATGCGCATTTTTAAACCCTGCAGGTCTTCAACGGTATTGATTTCTTTTTGAAACCATCCACCCATTTGATTGCCGGTGTTGCCACCAGGGTAGGAGAGCATGCCATATTGATCGTACACTTTCTGCATTAATTCCATGCCGCCACCATAGTAGAACCAGGCATATTGCTCGGGGGCTGTCATACCAAAGGGCATGGTAGTGAAGAAGAGCGTATTAAAATCCTTGCCCTTCCAATAGTAAGACGCTGAGTGGCCCATGTCGTACTGACCCGCGCGCACCATGTCAAAAATGCCCAAGGCCGCTTTGTGCTTATTGGCAGCGTCGATAGTAATTTGCAAGCGTCCACCTGACATCTCTTCGGCCAGCTTTGCCATATTTTGTGGCGCGTCGCCGAAAATGGGGAAGTTGGGCCCCCAAGTTTGTGCTAAGCGAAGTCGATAAACCTTGTCATCAGCGAAGGCGGAACTGACCATTGTGACGGTCAACGCGGCGGCGATGAAAAGTTTGCCAAAGATGTGCTGTATTTTCATGGGGATATCCTCAGTGCCATTTTTTTGATTATTGCAAAGATTTGTACAATTTGATTCTAGTTAAATTTCAAAAAAATAGACGGTTTATTTTGGTCAAAAAAACAGCAAGTACCGCGGTGGTTACTTTTTACAATGGACGTCGACCAATGACGTCGCGTCGTCGTAAAAATGCTGGAGGTGAATTATGGCGAAACTGTTTTACGACGATTTATTAAAACTCGGTTCTGTGCCGCGAATGGTGGTGGAGTCCTATGATCTTTGTCTGTATCAATGCTTTGCAGATCTAGGGCAAGGTGAGAAATTGGTCTGGAAGACGGCAACCAAAACGCTCACAACCCACAACTTAACCGCTATGCGAGAAAAGTTGGCGCGTTTAAAACCGGCTGAAGTTTACCTCCGACAGTCCAGTGCCTTCGATGAAATGATCGGGCAGCCCAACAAAACAGACAGTAATGCTTTACTTATCCCTCTGTCGTTAGACTCTATCTTCTTTTAACGCGACGACTAATCAGTTGTTGATACAGTAAAACCAAGCCGGTGAATGTGAAGATCAATGCAGAACCGGCAAAGCCAATCAACAACGGATGGTTGAAGTTATCTCGCGTATCATAATCCATGATATGAAGCATCCATACAAAATCAAACAAGCGCCAGATATCACTGCGGACGCGTTGTAGTTCTCCACTGATGGGGTGCAAGTAAAAACTTGTGTTGTCGCTGTCGCTAAAGTCTACCCGCCACATGGGCGGCTTTAAAGGACGCGCCTCCATGGGAAGCGATTGCAGCATTTCCGCTTGGTGGACGGCCTCCGAGCGCGTAAATAACGAAACGGCAATCGCCTTGATAGCGGAAGCATCTAGTGTGGGCATTGCTCGTCCGTCGATGGCTGAGAAATAGGCGGTCGACTCCCCTATCACTTTATAGACAGGTTCCTCACCGATACTGATGTAGGCGACCTGTTTAGGATTGATATTGTGTGCTGTCAGGATCTCATGAATAGGGTATTGGTAACGGGTCGCCGGTAAGGCGAGTGATTGCGGGTGACGCAGGTGGTCACCATGAACATCGTCGATGTCCAGACTTGCCATGAGCAGTCCGCCGCCAATCCAAAAGACGAGTTGAATGCCCAATAGCAGCCCGACCCACTTATGCAGCCAGCGATTCCAACGGTAGTATGCTTGTCTATTCATGGCGTTTAACTCAGGTTGAATAATGTCTCGGCTGTAGCCCACTATTGACGAGATTTAGGTTTAAGGTCACATTGTGACCGACATAATAACAATGGAGGCTGGCATGGCCTATCTCGGTTTACTTTTTGGCTTAATATTACTCATATTTTTTGCGCTGCGCGGGGTGAGCATCGTCTTGGCGGCGGTGATTTGTTCATTGGTCGTGATATTGACCAACGACCTACCATTAGCAGATAGCTTGATGCAGGGATTTGCGTTGGGCAATCTCGGAGCGTTTACCTTCGCCGGTAAGTTCTTTCTTCTTTTTGCCTGCGGTGCCATTTTTGGTCGTGTGATGGGAGATAGCCTTGCGGCGACGAGTATTGCTATGGCTATGGTGAACGCATGGGGAAAAGACAAAGTCTTATGGATTACCACGCTAGCCTGCGCGCTATTAACCTATGGCGGTGTGGTCGTGTTTGTGGTGATTTTTGCCATCTACCCTCTCGGCTTGAGGTTGTTGCAAGAGGCCAATATTCCCAAGCGGCTGTTTACTGGTGCCGTTGCGCTCGGTGCGGGTACCTTTACCATGACTGCGCTGCCGGGTACGCCTTCAATTCACAACGTCATTGGATCGGTAGGATTTGGCACTGACCTATACGCAGGCGCTATGTTGGGAATGGTGGGTAGTGCCATCATGTTGTTTGGTGGGATGTTTTATCTCGAGCGTGAACGAAAACTCGCCCAAGCCCGCGGTGAGATTTTTGAACCCAGTCCGAATGACCGAGTGGTGGATCTTAAAGAGCAAGGCCACTATCCCAGTTGGATGGCTTCACTGTTCCCCATCGTGGTGGTGCTAGGCACGATCTTGCTGCCGCGATTGATGAGCGAGGGGGGTGGGGTAATGTTAGATTTCGCTCGTAGTCAGCCTATTTTGTGGCCTTGTTTTGCTTTAATTCTAGGGAGTGTGGTGGCTATTGCGATGTTTAGTCAGGTACGTCACCGCGCGTTTGAGGTGATGAGCCAAGGGACGCAGGAATCGATTATGCCGCTGATAAGTACAGCCGCTGTGATTGGTTTTGGTGGGGTTGTTACGCAAACCATGGGCTTCCAGTCGTTTATTACCGGTATGGCAAATCTTGATTTTCCGCCGCTCATTAAATTGTTCACCTCGGTAAGCTTAATTTCGGGTATCACGGGATCGGCGACCGGTGGATTACAGATTTTCATGCAAACCATGGCACCTGCTTATCTTGAGTTGGGTTACTCCGCTGAGGTTTTGCACCGTATTGCCGTGATGGCTAGCGGCGGCCTGGATTCCTTACCACATTGCGGGGCTGTTATTGCGATGCTAACCATTACTGGTATGACGCATAAGCAAGCGTATAAAGACGTTGCCGTTGTAACTATCTTTATCCCAATTATCGCCACATTAGTTTGTATCGGACTTGTACCAATCTTGTCATGAGCTACTTTTATGAGAGGCGCTTAGGCGCTTCTCATCGTTAAGGGTGGCGATCAGTGTTTTTCTACCTCTCCCGAGATGGTGTATTTTTATCAGGCTGAATAAGCGGCCATATGACAATGAATAGTTATGGATCATTTTTCCTTCGTTGATAAACCAGCGCCCCACATGTTGAGAGCCTTTGGCTGCATTATGGGGCAGCTTTGTGGTGATGCATTGGGAAGCTTGGTAGAGTTTTTGGATCCTATGCAAATTGCGGCACGTTATCCGGATGGCGTTCGCAAATTGCATAATGGTGGCACCTGGGACACGATTGCCGGTCAGCCCACGGATGACTCTGAAATGGCACTATTATTGGCGAGAATGCTTATTGAAGAAGGTGTTTACGACCCTGAATTAGCCTTGGCGACCTATCGCTATTGGCTTGATTCTGAGCCCTTTGACTGCGGTAGTACTATTGTGAAGGGTCTTCGTGGTAGTCCTGATGCAAGTAGCCAGGCCAATGGCGCGTTGATGCGTATCGCACCTTTGGCTATTTTTGGGCACCATGCCTCTCGCGAAAATTTAATAAAGTGGGCCGTACAAGATGCCAGCTTGACGCATCCCAATGCGCTTTGCACAGCCATTAATGCGGTATACGTTGTTGCGATCGCGCATGCGATACATGAAGACACCACCCCCGAGAAAATGTTTGCTGTGATGATCGATGTGGCGCGTGAGATTGATGCCCCTAAGGCACTCATGGATACGCTGTTAGCCGCCGAGAAGTATCCGCCTGAGGATTATGTGGCGCACCAGGGGTGGGTTTTGGTGTCTTTTCAAAATGCGGTGTGGCAGATGCTGCATGCCAATAGCGTCGAAAAAGCCATTGTGGATACGGTCGCCAGAGGGGGTGATACCGATACTAATGCCGCAATTTGTGGTGCTTTAATGGGCGCCGTTAATGGTATTGATGATTTCCCAGCGCAATGGATAGAAGCCGTATTAAATTGCCGTCCTAAGGCTGGTTATCCAGGTGTCAAGCGGCCTCGGCCAGAGTGTTTCTGGCCTGTGGACGCGCTAGACATCAGCCAAGCCTTGCTAACGGCAAGGATTTATTAATCGTCCTTGAAAATAGCGCTGTACTCGTTGCCATTGGCATCTATATAAGCGCGATACATGCCCTCGGAATTAAAGCTCATGACCACGTCGCCATTAGGGGCCAAGCCCACGACACCGCCATCTCCTCCCATCTCAACCAATTCTTGATGCATAACATTATCTGCCGCTTCTTGCAGCGATAGGTTGAGTAGGCGGCTCTGGCTGCAAATATTAAAAGCCACCGCGGCACGAATAAAATATTCACCGTGACCAGTGGCTGAAATGCCACAGGTGCGATTGTCCGCATAGGTACCAGCACCAATAACAGGTACATCACCAATGCGGCCATAGCGTTTATTGCTCATGCCTCCAGTAGAGGTCGCGGCGGTGATATTTCCAAAGCGGTCGAGTGCCACCGCCCCAACGGTGCCTGCGCGATCGTCGAGTGTTTTTCGCTCCTCGGCCTGAATACGCATTAGCTGTTGTTGGCGACGTTCCGTGATGAAATACGCATTATCAATCAATGGCAGCTGGCGTTCGGTCGCGAACGTTTCTGCGCCATTACCCGCCATAAATACGTGTGGGCTGTGATGCATAACTTCACGTGCGGCTAATATCGGATTTTTAACAGATTTGACCCCAGCAACGGCACCGGCATTGCGGTCATCTCCACGCATGATGGATGCGTCAAGTTCGGCTTCACCAAGGTGGTTGAGTACTGCACCATGCCCAGCGTTAAACAGCGGCGAGTCTTCCATGATCATAATCGCGGCGACGACAGCGTCTTCACTGGTGCCGCCATCTTTGAGGACGTTGTGGCCCGCTCGCACCGCTTGTTTCAGCGCGTCGTGGTAGGCTAGACGCTGTGCAGGCGTAATGTCTTGCTTGAGAATAGTACCCGCGCCGCCGTGGACCACAATGGCCGTGACCGGTTCTGTGGCAGTGACGTGGTGGCTAGCCGCGAAAAACATGGCTGCAATAATGGATGGTATGCGCATGGTCGCCCCTCACTTAAATCGAAAAAAGTACTTCGCCGTGTCAGTACTCACTTATTAGTGTTGAGCCAAAAGTGGCTATTGTTGCCAACAAGGGTGATCCGCTTGCTGAGCTAATGTGAGCAATAACAGCGCACTTAGTTGTGCCCTCGGTACAAATGCATCTGCCAGTAAATATTCTCTGTCCGAGTGGATGTTGCCACCTTGAATACCCAGCGTGTCAATGTTGATAACGCCGGCGGCGGCAAGATTATTGCCATCGCAGCAGCCACCGGTGGGATGCCAGGCGAGATCGAGACCAAGGTGTTGGCCGCATTGTTTCGCCAGTTGGTAGAGCGTTTCTTGTTTGCCAATGACTTGCTTGGGCGGTCGGCCAAAGCCTCCGTGCAAACGGAGTGTGATGCCATCGCGCTGATTTATGTTGTCCACCATGGCACTTAAGGCTATTTCAACAGCATGCATTTCTTCATGCGTTGCCACTCGCACATTAAATTTGCCTACTGCTTTGTCGGGCACAATGTTTAAGGCGCCACCGCCATGAATATAACCGGGGTTCAACGTGACGCCTGGCCAGCGGCCATTTAAATCATCGACGGCGGTCATGGCATCGCACAATGCACGGATGGCGTTGCGTCCAAGATGGTGTTCGCGGCCGGCATGTGCAGCTAAGCCTTCACACACGAGACTAAAGTTGCCGGAGCCTTTGCGGTCGCCGGCAAAATGCCCATTCGGCATGCAGGGCTCATAGATCATGCCTATTTGGCAATTTTTCGCTAGCTGTACAAATAAATGAGCGGAAGAGGGGGAGCCAATTTCCTCGTCAGGGTTGAGCAGAACGTCCCAGCCAATCTGGCCGGCATAGGGTGAGTTTTCTAACACCCGCAGGGCTTCAAACATCAGAACCAAGCCGCCTTTTAGGTCGGCAACGCCGGGGCCATTGAGGGTGTTGTCATCTAACCAACGGCATGTTTGAAAGTGACTGTCGCTTGGAAAGACCGTATCAAGATGCCCTGCCAATAGAATACGCCGTTTGGCCTCGGGGTACTTACTTAATATAAACGCATCACCCAGCGGGGATTCGCGCCATTGGCCCTTGTCGTCAATCACCCGGTAGGGCTCTGAGGGTATTCGCGACAGTGTCGCGCCGAGGTCAGTCGCCGCGGCGACTAGGCGTTCACCCACACGATTGACACCGTCGGCATTGAGACTCCCTGAATTGATATTCGCCAATTCAATCGTGAAATCGACCATCGCCCGTTGTTTGGCGGCAAGGGTCTCAAGGTGTGCTTGGTGGGCGAAGGTAGTCATGGGGTTAGCTTGTGAGTTCGGCCAAGGCAGCACCAAGGCGAGCCATGCCTTCGTCGATATCGGCATCGGGGATAATCAACGACGGTGCAAAGCGGAGCACGTTAGGGCCTGCTATTAGGCACATCAAGCCATGTTCCATAGCTTTGGCGATCACTTCACCGCCGCGGCCATGCCATTCAGGAATTAATTCTGCACCAATGAGGAGACCCATGCCGCGGATTTCAGCAAACATAGAGTATTGCTCGTTAAGCTTATTGAGGTGGTCGCGGAATCGTTGGTGCTTTTCAACTACCCCCGCTAACACTTCGGGAGTATTAATAATTTCAATGACTTTGTCCGCGACGCTGCAAGCCAATGGATTGCCGCCATAGGTACTGCCATGGGTACCAAACCCTAAGCTTTCAGCCACGTGGCGGGTAGTCAGCATCGCGCCAACTGGAAAACCGCCGCCGAGTGATTTAGCCGTGGTTAAGATGTCCGGGGTCACACCATATGCCATGTAGGCATAGAGATGACCCGAGCGACCGACCCCCGATTGCACTTCGTCGAATACCATTAAGGCTTGGTACTTGTCACACAGTGCGCGAACCCCTTGCAAAAATTCAACGTCGGCTGGTCGAACGCCGCCTTCACCTTGAATAGGTTCTAATACTACCGCACAAGTGCGATCTGAAATCGCGGCTTCAAGGGCAGCTAAATCGTTGAAGGGCAAATGGGTAATGCCTTCAGGTGCTGGATGGAAGCCATCAAGGTATTTGGGTTGTCCACCGACAGCAACGGTGAAAAGGGTGCGACCGTGAAACGATTGTTTGAATGAAATAATTTCGTACTTGCTGTCGCCGTGATGATCATGACCATATTTGCGTGCCAATTTAAATGCCGCTTCATTGGCTTCGGCGCCGGAGTTGGCGAAAAAGACTTTATCGGCAAAGGTGGCGTCTGTGAGACGCTTTGCAAGACGAAGAGCGGGCTCATTGGTGTACACATTACTTAAGTGCCATAACATCTCAGACTGTTGCTTTAACGCCTCAACTAACGCGGGGTGGCAATGACCTAAAGAATTCACGGCGATGCCACCGGCAAAATCGATATATTCTTTGCAATTTTGGTCCCAAATACGTGAGCCTTCTCCTTTAACGGGGATCACTTGTTGGGGTCTGTAGTTCGGTACCATGACCTCGTCGAAGAGTTCACGGGTGACTGGGGTATGCATGGCCATTCCTCATTGTTGGTTCAAATATCGTCAATGCGCGGTATCTTTGAAAGTTGAGTATTGTACTGCTTTGCAACTTTTTGCAACGGGTCGCTTAGTGACCCGTCAGAGTTCAATTTTACGTGTCATAGTATCACCTGTTATATAACGTTTTATTAAAAAAGTAAGCGACATATTTGCTAAGCGGGGAGAGAGGCGATGCTCGGACAGTGTTGGTTCAATGGGGAATGGCGAGACGGCGGTGGTCATCGCTTTGAGTCGATTAACCCAGCGACAGGCGAGGTGGTTTGGTCGGGTGCGGCCGCTGCGCCCGAGGATGTCGATGCAGCGGTATTGGCTGCCGCTCAGGCGTTCAAACATTGGCGCCAGTTAGGCGTTGAGCATCGCTTGCGCATCATCCATCAGTTTGTTGCGTTGCTCAAGCAGCACACCGAGACACTGGCGGCGGTGATCGCCAAAGAAACGGGTAAAGTGCTTTGGGATGCCAAGGGCGAGGTAGCGGCTATGATCGGCAAGGCCGCCATTTCAGAAAAGGCCTACCATGAGCGAACCGGAGTGGTAGAGCAAACCCTTGGTGGTGTTCAAGCGCGCTTGAAACACAATCCTCTGGGGGTGATGGCGGTCTTTGGCCCTTATAACTTTCCTTGCCATTTGCCCAATGGGCATATTATTCCAGCGTTAATTGCAGGCAATACTGTGGTGTTCAAACCCAGTGAGTTGACACCCCTGTGCGCGGAATACACCTTGCAGTTGTGGCAGCAAGCGGGTCTACCAGACGGTGTGATTAACCTTGTGCAGGGCGCAAAAGAGACGGGTATGGCCTTGTCGCAGCACCCTGGCTTGGCCGGTATTTTGTTCACGGGTAGTGTCGAAACCGGCAAAGCCATTCACCGTCAGTTTGCTGGACGACCCGAGAAAATGCTGGCGTTGGAAATGGGCGGTAATAATCCGCTTATCGTTGAGTCGGCGCCGAGTATAGCCGCTGCCGTTCAAACAACCATTCAGTCTGCGTTTGTGAGTAGTGGTCAACGCTGCACGTGCGCGCGTCGGCTCATCGTGCCTAAAGGTCAATGGGGCGATGACTTTGTTGCGGAGTTGGTCGCCACAGTGCCTCGTCTCAGTGTGGGGCATTGGGATAACGACCCAGCCCCCTTTATGGGGCCACTGATTGCCCCAGGGCCGGTTCAAGCGGTATTAAATGGTCAGCGTCATTGGCAAGACATGGGGGGCAATGTGCTGGTGGCGGCTGAGCAATTAGCGATGGGCGAATGCTTTGTTTCACCGGGTATTGTAGATGTCTCAAATGTATACGCTCAGTTACCCGACAAAGAAATTTTTGGTCCGCTGCTACAGCTTATTCGCGTCGATGACTTGGCCGCAGCGATTGAAGTGGCTAATGCCACACAGTATGGCTTATCTGCGGGATTGATTAGCGATTCCTCGGAGAGTTTTGAGTATTTTATGGCTAATGTCACGGCGGGTGTGGTGAACTGGAATCGTCCATTGACCGGTGCAAGTGGTGCCATGCCTTTTGGTGGTCCGGGGGTGAGCGGCAATCTTCGCCCTAGCGCTTACTATGCCGCTGACTATTGTGCCTATCCTGTAGCAAGTATGTACAGTGATCACTGTGCCGAGGATGCGGCTTTTGCGCGTTTCCTAAAATAATATCCTGCATTTTGGCGCGCAGGGATTTCATCGTTGCGCGCGTTTCTACCCCACTATGCTTTTTCTAGGTCTTTTATTTGCCCCAACTTATTCTAGGAGATTGGCATGGTGGTCTCGGAAAAATGCGTTGATGACTTGTTTGAAACGCTAAAATCGCACATGTATTTACCCAATGACGCACAAGTATTGTGTCTTGAGTGTTTTCGACCATCACATTTCAGTGAGGTCGCATGGCGCTATGAATTGCGCGGTTATATGAAGGCATTAGTGGCGTCGGGTGTCGCCTCTTCAAAAACCATCATTTGGCTAGAGGAGCATCTGTTTACTGAACAGTAGGTATCCCTCATCGTGTCTTGGCGTGCATCTCGAGGTTAATGTACTAAGCTTAGGCGCAGATTCATAAACCTTAGGACGTGCTATGAAAATCTCTTTGGCTTTAGCGGCCGTTGTCTTGGTGGTGGCGGGTTATTTTGGTCAACCCTATATAGACATGTTGCGTGATGGACAGCCCTTTGGGTGTGTTTTGGATCAGATCAATCTAGATATGACCAGTGATGGCGGTATCAAGGACGAGCTTGCACGTAAAACCAATGCTGCCAATTGCAAGGCGCAAGCCGTGCTTGAGCGTGCGCGCAACTAGTCCGTTATGTCGACAATCCACCCGTCTTTTTAATACGCTAATTGCTAGAATTGCATTTTATTTTGCGGGGATCTGCCATGCGACGCTGGGGCGTTTGGTTAACGTATCTGTTGGCACCTTTCGCCAGCGCCAATCATCATTCCGATGTCATCGCTATTCCTACGTTGGATGGTGCCGTTCAGGTGGATGGCGTGCTCGACGACACGCTTTGGCAACAAGCCGCCAAAGTGTCCATGAATATCGTTTCTCGGCCATATCTCAATACAGCCTCACCGGTCGAGACTACGGCCTACGTCTATGAAAATGGCACCACACTATTTGTGGCGTTTGATGCTCGTGATCCAGACCCGTCGCAGATTCGCGCCTTATACCGTGATAGAGATAGCAATTTTAGCGATGATGTGGTTGGGGTAAAAATCGACACACACGCCGATGGGCGGCTGGCCTACCAATTCTTTGCCAACCCTTTTGGGATTCAAGCAGATGCGATTGAAAACCAAATGACCAATAGCGAGAGCGCGGCGTGGGATGCCATTTGGTCGTCAGGCGGACAGATACACCACAACGGCTTTGTGGTTGAAATGGCGATCCCTCTTAATATCCTTAAGTTTGAGGAAGCCCAGGGCAAGAAGCGCTGGGCGATGGAATTCGTGCGCTTTTATCCACGCAACGAATCACTGCGTATTTCTAATCTGCCGTGGGATAGAAACAATTCATGTTTTTTATGCCAAATGGGGCCAGTCGAGGGGTTCGCCGACGCGGTGCAGGGGCGAAACTTAGCATTGGTGCCGTCTCTGGTATTGGGTAAGGGCGAATCGCGCGATCCCTACGATAGTCCCTCGTGGTCAAACAGCAATGTCAACGAGATTAGTTTTGACGCTAAGTGGAGTCCGACCCCTGAAATTGGCCTGTTAGCGACCTACAACCCAGATTTCTCGCAGATTGAAGCCGATGTGGCCCAGCTAAGCGTGAACAACAATTTTGCTTTGTTCTTCCCCGAAAAGCGTACGTTCTTTACTGAAAATGCCGAATATTTTGATTCGGTATTCAAGTTTGTGTATACCCGCAATATTCAGGATCCCGATATGGGTATCAAACTGACGGGTCGTAAGGGTCCCCACACACTGGGTGTATTTGCCGCTGACGATACGTCTACATTGTTGTTTGTTCCAGGAAACTTGGCGTCGAGTGTGGTGGAGTACGAACGACCCTCGAACAATCTGGTGGCGCGATATCGCTACGACCTATCCAGTGACTTTTCCGTCGGTTTATTGTCAACTCAGCGCCGCGCTACGGATTACAGTAACAGCCTCAACGCCATTGATATGAAATATCAGTGGTCGTCATTTGACGTGTTGCGCGCACAATTTGCCCACAGTGAGAGCGAATACCCGCAGGATCTATACAAACAGTTATGCGACGCTGACTGCTTATCGAATGACATCAACGAAGGCGTGCTGCGTTTACGCCGAGATGCGCCCTTTAGTGACACCGCTTACAGCGTCAATTATCGGCACGAACGACGCGACTGGATGGTGAGAATGGATCACCTTGAGACCGGAGCGGATTTTCGCAGTGACTTAGGCTTTGAAAATTTTATCGATCGCAAGCGCTCTTTGGTAGGTGGTCACTGGCGTTGGTTTAGCCAAGACAGCTGGTGGAATACCGCTACCCTGTATGCTGATTGGGATATTACCCATAGCGAAGCTGGTGAGTTATTAGAGGTTGAACGCGAGGCACGTTTGTCTGTCATTGGCGGCTGGCAAACAGAGGCTGCAGTGGGGGTTGTTGAGCGTGATATCGCTGGTCTTCGTCAGGATCCATCTAACTTGAATATCACCGGTAATAGCGATCGATTTATTGAACGAGGCGCTTTCATCGACGTAGAAATGAAACCCACTAACCTGCTGAACTGGGGCCTCTATGCCAGTTATTCGCCCGAAAAAGTCGACTTTGCCAATAACCGCCTGGGTGTTCAGCGAACCTGGCAGCCCAATCTAGCGTTGAACCTTGGGAAACATTTTCAGGTGGCACTACAGCACACGCGCAGCGCGTTAAATGCGATGGGGTCGAATGTGTTTGTCGCCAATCTTACCGATTTGCGCATGACCTACCAATTTGACGCCAAACAATTTTTACGTTTAATTGTGGTGCGTTCTGACATTGACCGAAATCCAGATAACTATCGGGACGCGGTCGATGCAAATAGCCGCAATATGAGCGTACAAGCGCTTTACTCCTATAAAGTGAACCCCCTGACCAAGTTTTTTGTAGGGTATTCACAAGCGGGGTTTAGCGACGATACCTTTACGCAGTTTACCGATACGGATCGCTCCGTATTCATGAAGTTTAGTTACGCCTGGCAGCAGTAGTCATATGCTGTGCGCACGTAATGCCTCAAGCGGTACTATCAATAAGGCGTTTTGATGGCAGGCGTCTAAATAGACGGGGGGGGCAACACCCGCCTGAAGGGCGTCTGCCCATCGGCTTGCACATAGGCACCACCGGTCACCGGGCTTAAGGCCAGGGAATTGATATTCAGGCCTAGGGGTCATTAAGTCATTGCCTTGACGGAGCGTAAACTGCAGAAATGCTTCCGTCATTTCGGCGCACACCACATGGCTGCCCATGTCCATGGGGCCGGTATGGCAAAAGCCATCTCTGTAAAAACCCGTGACAGGATCCTGGCAACACGATACTAAAGGCGTACCTAGAACGTTGAGTGCGGGGGTTGGATTGTTCTGCGTTGTCATGGAAAGAGCACCTGATACATTAATTTTGCGCCTACCGCGATCATAGAAAAATAACTCAGACGGTAGACGACCGTGTCGGATACATGTTTTACGATAAAAGCCCCCAAATAGACACCTACTGGGGCCAGTGGAAGTAGCCACAATGCAAGCGTCAGCGTGTTGCCCTCAAAGTAACCCAGTGAAACATAGGGAATCACTTTTACCCAGTTAACAACCCCAAAATAGACGGCGCTGGTGCCTGCCAGTAAAAAACGGTTGAAGGATTGTTGCAAAAGATAAATCTTAATCGGCGGGCCGCCGGCATGAAGCCCAAAGCTGGTAAACCCTGAGAGCCCACCCCAAAAAAAGCCCCAGGGTTTGCTGCCACCAAAGTGTAAGCCTTCGCCCCAGCCACGCAGATAATAAATACCGAAAAACACCGCCATGGCGCCAATACCAAATCGGACCCACGCCTCAGGAAGATAATGAAAGGTCAAACTTCCCAACACGATCCCAAACAACGCGCCCGGGAGTATGATGGTAAGGGTGGCTAGATGGTAGTGCTGGCGATAGCGCCTAATGGCAAAAATATCCATAGCGATGAGCAGAGGCAGCAAAATGGCGGCCGCTTGTAAGGGCGGGAAGCTGCTGCTGAGAAGAGGCACGCCAATCATTGTCGTGCCAGCGACACCGCCTTTGGACATGCCGACTAAAATGACCGCGATTGCGGCGGGAAGCCAAAGCGAAAAATCCATAGTTTCCTCGAGTGATAGAGTGTACGTTAATCAATCTGATCGGATGTGCCAAGTTTTTCGGGTACCCGCCAAAGGCAATGCTGTGGCAATTTTGGACGTTGTGATGCCTTAGGCTAGTACTTATCGAGTGCTTAGCCAACAATGACACTATTTATTGAGAGGAAATACCATGAAGGCTTTATTGAAATCGAGTGTCACGCTGGTATTCGCTAGTCTGAGTCTTTTCAGCGTGGCGGATGATGCTGTACATGATCAGGCGGCAGCGATAAGAGAGGCCGCGCGAGAAGATCTAACGGGCTATCACTTGGTGCGTGATTTGACCACTGAAGTGGGGGCTAGAATGCCCGGGACAGACGCGGATAAACGTGCCGTTGACTGGATGGTGAAGCGCTTTGAGGCACTCGGTTTTGACAAAGTGTGGACGGAGCCAGTCACGTTCCCTAATTGGGTGCGCGGCGCCGAAAAAGCATGGGTGAATTCACCGTTTCAGCAAGATCTTCATATTACGGCCTTGGGTGGATCTGTGGGCACAGAAGGTCCCGTCAGCGGTGAAGTGATCATGTTTGCTGACCTTGACGCACTGCGTAAGGCGGATCCAGCTTTGGTCAAAGGTAAGATCGTGTATGTGGCTAAGCGTATGTTTAGTCATATCGAGGGTGCAGGCTATGGTGATGCTGTGATTGCGCGTGCTCAAGGAGCAGGCGTGGCGGAGGAGAAAGGCGCTGTTGCATTCTTACTTCGTTCTATCGGCACTGATAGTCATCGTTTCCCCCACACCGGCATGATGAGTGCACGACCTGGAATTGCCGCCGCGGCCTTGAGCAACCCGGATGCCGATCAGCTCGAGCGCTTGATGGCCAACCATACCATCAGTGTGACGGTGGATGTTAATGCGGGATTTAAAGGCGAATATACCTCGCACAACGTCATAGCTGACATTACCGGCAGTGCGTTTCCTGAAGAGATTATTTTAATTGGTGGGCATTTAGATTCTTGGGATTTAGGCACTGGGGCCATCGATGATGCCGCAGGTATAGGCATTACCACGGGCGCCGCGGTACAGTTTTTGAAACAAGCGCAGCGCCCCAAACGTACCATTCGCGTGGTGGCTTTTGCTAACGAAGAGCAAGGTTTGATCGGCGCTTACCACTATGCCAAGGCGCACGAAGCAGAGCTTGATAAACACATTGTGGCCTCAGAATCCGACTTTGGTGCTGGCCCCGTTTGGAGTTGGGTGACCAATATTGCCGAGCCTTTGCCAGCATGGATGGATGTTGCAAAGGCGGTGATGTTAGAGATGCAAATCCCTTACCGTGGCAACGAAGCCAATGGTGGGGGGCCAGATATTATCCCACTGTTCCAGAAAGGTGTGCCCGTATTCCGCCTGAATCAGGATGGCCACGATTATTTTGATTTACACCACACCGCGGATGATACCTTTGACAAAATTGATCCTGCCGAATTTCAACAAAATGTTGCCGCTTGGGCGACTATGTTGTATTTCTTCGCCCAGCAACCCAATGTCGATACTGAAAAGAAATAG
>DATHYR010000100.1:0-1398 GCA_035458985.1 Pseudomonadales bacterium | reverse complement strand
CGATTTAAAGACCACCCCTTGTTCCGATATTTTGCGCATCTCCCCCAGGCTAAACACCTGAAAGCCCCCTGAATCCGTCAAAATTGGCCCTTGCCAACCAGCGAAGTCATGCAGATCACCATGCTGCTTAATAATGTCTGTTCCCGGGCGAAGCATAAGATGAAAGGTATTGCCTAAAATGATTTGGGCGCCTGTAGCCTCGATATCGCGCGGCAGCATGCCTTTAACCGTACCATAGGTCCCCACCGGCATAAATGCTGGGGTTTCTACTACACCTCTTGGAAAGCGCAACCGCCCACGACGCGCTTCGCCGTCCTGGGTATCTACTTCAAAGGTCATAAAACTCATGCGGTGTCCTCCGCGATAAACATAGCGTCACCATAGCTGAAAAAACGATACTGTTCGTCAACCGCTTCAAGGTAGGCTGCCATGACATTCGCTTTACCGGCCAGTGCACTCACTAACATAATCAGTGTCGACTCAGGTAAATGAAAATTCGTGATCAGCGCGTCGATCACATTAAAGTGAAATCCCGGGTAGATAAAAATATCAGTATCACCGGTATAGGGCTGCAAGTCTCCATGCCGGGCCGCTGTTTCGAGACTTCGAACGCTTGTCGTACCCACAGCCACCACTCGCTTGCCGGCCGCCTTAGTCTCGGCCACCATGCGACACACCTGCTCATCGACCTCCAAATACTCACTGTGCATTTTATGTTGGGTGACATCATCGACCCTGACCGGTTGGAACGTACCAGCACCGACATGCAGCGTCACATAGGCAAACGCGACCCCCTTTTGGCGCAATCGGTCTAACAGGGGCTCATCAAAATGCAAACCTGCTGTCGGCGCGGCAACGGCACCCGCTTTTTCGGCATACACGGTTTGATAGCGCTCCCTGTCGGCCACATCATCTTCACGTGCAATGTATGGGGGTAAGGGCATGTGACCATGACGCTCAAGCACCGCACTCACATCGCCCGTAAAACGCAGCTCAAACAAGCTCTCTCGCCTTGCCACAACCTCAGCTTTAGCAAGCTCAGCACCCTCGCCTAGCCAAATAACGCTTCCCGGCTTAGGTGACTTACTCGCACGAACATGGGCTAACACCGAATGTGCATCAAGCACACGCTCTACCAGAATCTCTAACTTCCCGCCACTGTCTTTCTGCCCAAAAACCCTCGCCGGAATGACCTTAGTGTTGTTAAAAACAAGCAAATCTCCAGGCTGCAAGAGCGCTTCAATATCAGTAAATTTGCGATGCGATACGGCGCCTGACGTCTTGTTTAAACACAGCAGCCGACTGGAAGAACGCTCTGGCATCGGATAGCGAGCTATTAACTGCTCGGGAAGTTCAAAATGAAAATCTTGCGTTTTCATAACCGTGTCAGCCAACCTC
>DATHYR010000099.1:0-2398 GCA_035458985.1 Pseudomonadales bacterium | reverse complement strand
TGCCTAATTCGCGTAGGGCATCCTTCACGCCTACTACTTGAATTTTGCTATCTGCGGCCATGACGGTTGCCTTCTTCAATGATCTTGTCCACTGTGGCAAGGTCTTTAACGTCGAATTCTACATTAGGCGGCCACCACCCGGTGCGCAATAACAGTGTCGCTAGTGCGTAGCGGTAAGTGGCTCTTGGGTAGGGTTTTCGGGTTCCTCGCTTACAACCTCAATCGACTGGCAGCGTTTAATGAAATCATCGAACACGGCAGGCACGACAACGCCGTGAACTTTGCAGGACTCATAAGCGAGATATAGCAAATCCTCAGCGCCGACACCGTTCGCCATGTCAGATGCTTTTCGCTTGTACTTCCGTTCGTATTGCACGACCACATATAGGTTGGTGCTTACTTGGAATGGGCCTTCGCCCATATCGACGGCTAACGTGATTTTCATAGGTTCTCCAATGTCGGGCTAGGTTCGCCTAGCGATTAAACGGTGGTATCTACGCTGTACACGCCACCCACAAAGGTCACGTCTACGGTTGAAAGTTCGCCCATAGTTGCGTTAAGCACAGGCAGTTCAGCAAGAAACGCGCCAGTAAGAACAAAGCCGGGGTTTGTGGCTGAGTCTGGCGGTGCAGCAGGCTGGACACGCACAGTTGTTGTGGTGCCGACAAGGCTGGAGAGCGTTGCGTAAGTCTCAGCGCTTTGGTAACTCATATAAAGCGTGAGGGTCAATTCATGGTTGCCCAAACCCTTCACATACTTGCGATCTGTGTCACCGAACGCGGTGGCTTCCAACTGATCGAAGCGGTGCGTCATTGTCGCAGCGGTGCACTGATCGCTGAGATCGACGCTATTGACGGTGACGACGGGATTGGAAAGGTATGTTGAGGTAGCCATTGTTACTCCTTGTTCTCTGGGATGTTATCAGATTTGGTGGTTTTGGGTTTGCTTTTCACGATGAAACCGCCAGCAAGTAGCGCTTCAACGTTCACGCCCTCAACAGGTGTATAGGTGTCGCCGGGTGTGCCGACACGGGGGCTAACGATTTTGTACACAGTCACTCCTAAGCGGTTTGGGCTTGCATTGAGATTAACAGGTCATAGGCAGGGTATTCAGCGCCACCAATAGCCACGACAACAGGGCTACCCGATTTCACAGCGACATTTTTGGCTAGCAGCTTGCTGGCGATTTGCAAGATGTCGCGAAGCGCGTCAAGGTTGCCTGGGCCACTCCCGATAATTTTCACGGGAAAATCCAAGCGCACAATGTTGTAGTTCCATGCGTCAAACGTTGGGGCGTCAATAAACACACACGACGTAGTGATTTGCCTGGGATCGGTAGCGACAGGTAAGCCCGTAATCGTTTTAAGCGTCGTCGATAAATCGTCGATTGCCTCATTGAACAGGTCGTTATAGGGCAACGGCATTAGGCAACCTGTGGGCGGTTAATGCCTAGCAGCTGCATAATCATCGGGCTAACACCTGTGGCTGGCGGTACACCCATACCGTCAAACGACGCCAGCGCCGTATATGAACCTTGCTGACGAAAATACGCGGCACCAATCATGAGCGTGCCGAGGAACACGGCTTCGTTCGGTACCTCGTCGATAACGTCGGTTAAATAGCCAGCCTCTTGCCTGCGACGATATGCGAAACGGTTAGCGGCTTTTGTGGCTTGCGAAATCAGTGTGGCAGCGTTAGCCGACGTCAAAGGAATATCCAAATACGTGGTGAGGTTCGCTGTGGTAATCCACGTGATTTCGGGTTCCCACGTGACTAGCCCATACGTTGTAAGCGCTGAGATTTCTTTATCGTCGCCCGTCGATTGGTACATGATTTGGTTAGGGATTGGGTTGTCATAGTTAAACAACCAGTCCCCGGTGCTTGCCTCAACACCGACAAACTCATACTGTGGGCAAAACACCACCAACTTATTGTTGCCGTTGAACGACGCTTCGACGCTTGTCACGTTGAGTTTGTCCCCGACATTTACGGGGACAGACTCCAACGTTTGTAGCACTGCGTAATTGTCTTGGCGGTAGTAGCGCCAGACTTGTGCTTTTTCAGGCATGGCGAGCCTTGCCTTTCAGGATTTAAGCGACAGTAATCTTCTGTGCCATTGTTGCGTCCGCGATGAACGTGGACACGTAGCCGTAGTAGGAGAACGTGCGACCAAGTGTGCTTGGCACTTCGACGGACATGATGCCGCGTACTTGCTCGTAGAACTCGATTGCGTTGCCTCGTGCAAGCACCATTGTGCCGTTCGCAAAGTTTGCGTCCACAACCAACTTCAAGCCCAATGGGTTGAGTGTGTCGGTGCTGACAATGTTTTGTGTGCCTAAACCGTTCACACCCATGAGGCCAGCTGCTGCTGCATATGGGAAAATTGGTCGATTGTCGCC
>DATHYR010000098.1:0-1189 GCA_035458985.1 Pseudomonadales bacterium | reverse complement strand
AGGCACTCAGGTAGGAACAATTGGCGGCGCTAGATATGCCCTCGCGGGTATTGAAAATGGCAGCCAAACTGTTAATGACATCGATATTTCAACTCAGGATGGCGCGCAAGCTGCGATTGCCATTCTTGATAGAAGCCTCGATCAAATCAACGAAGCGCGGGGTGATTTGGGTGCGGCGAATAACCGCTTAGACTTCACAGTGAGCAACTTGATGAACGTGGCTGAAAACACCAATACCGCCCGATCGCGCATCATGGATGCGGACTTTGCGGCTGAAACGAGCATGCTATCTCGTGCGCAGGTGTTGCAACAGGCATCACAGGCCATGTTGGCCCAGGCCAACGCCCTGCCCCAACAGGTGCTGCGTCTACTCCAGTAGACAATCTTCTCATGCCAAGGCGCTCAATCGAGCGCCTTTTTTATTGACATTTTTCCGATTATTTTCAGCAAGATAAATTTTCATCACAATTCATCATTAAAGTTTTTCATGGGCAGCGCCGATAGCGAAGGCATGATGGGTGGAACGTAATCTGCCCTTCACGGATTTAGCCACTCGCTAAAACTTGATCCACAAGGATCATATGAACAACTTTGATGGAGGGCATAATTATGCCATTGATTATCAATACCAACGTTCAGTCAATGAACTCACAGCGCCAGTTAGTAAAATCTGGTATGGAAATGTCAACGGCCATGGAACGCTTGTCCTCTGGTAAGCGCATTAACAGTGCCGCGGACGACGCAGCGGGCTTGGCAATTGCTAGCCGCATGACCTCACAGATTCGCGGTCTTAGCCAAGCGGTACGAAACGCTAACGACGGGATCTCACTGATCCAAGTCGCCGGTGGTGCCCTCGGCGAATCAACCAACATTCTGCAGCGTATGCGCGAGTTGGCGATTCAGTCGTCCAACGGTATTTATACCGACGCTAACCGTACATCGTTAAACGCCGAACTTAACCAGTTGAAATCGGAATTGACGCGTATTGCGGAAACCACCTCGTTCAACGGTTTGAAAGTACTTGATGGCACGCTGGGCGATATTGGCCTGCAAATTGGTGCTGAAGCGGGTGAAACCATTAATCTTAATATTGGCTCTGGGTTTACTGCAGATAAATTAGGCGCCAACGAAACTACTGTAAGTTCTGGCACATTTACATTAGCTGAAGCGAATAGCACGGGGCTAAACG
>DATHYR010000097.1:0-1087 GCA_035458985.1 Pseudomonadales bacterium | reverse complement strand
TGAGCCAAAGCCCAGTGGTCGATAAAGTTTACTATCCCGGACTGAGCGATCATCCAGGACATGAGATCGCCGCCAAGCAGCAAAAGGGTTTTGGCGCTATGCTGAGCTTTGAGCTTAAAGGTGGCGAGGCGGAAGTGGTGGCTTTCCTTGCCGCACTCAAGTTGTTTTCAGTGGCAGAAAGTTTAGGCGGTGTCGAAAGTTTAGTGGCAGTGCCTGCAACTATGACTCATAGGGCGATGGAACCCCAAGCAAGATATGAAGCCGGTATTAAAGATACCTTGTTGCGTCTATCGGTTGGTATTGAAGATGGCGATGATCTGGTTGCTGATATTGAAGCGGGTTTAGCCGCTGTTGCTGGCTGTTAATTAAGGAGTTATTGATGGCGCGTTGTCATTTACATAAATTTGGTGGTTCGAGTTTAGCGGACGCCGATTGTTACCGCCGAGTGGCGCACATTCTGTTAACCCATGGTCACAGTGATGATTTAGTCGTGGTATCGGCTGCCGGGAAAACCACTAATTTCCTTTATAAATTATTGTCGTTGAGTGCTTCAGGTCAGCTTTGGCAAGAAGAGCTTCAAGTGCTGATCAGTTATCAACAAACCTTGATTGAGCAGTTATTGTCGAGTGAACAAGCCCGCAATTTACGTGAGCGCTTATCCACCGATAAATCACAGTTGATCAGTTTGCTGTCATTAGCTAGCCCTACCGAGTATCAAACCAGCCAAGTGGTCAGTTTTGGTGAGCGTTGGTCCGCTCGGCTAATGGCGGCGTTATTGCGTGAATCCGGTGTGGCTGCCTCCAATGTGGATGCGCGTTCACTCTTGATTGCCGATGAAGGCGCTGTGCCGAAAATCCGTTTGCAAGAGTCACGTAATCGGGTGCAGGCTCTGCTTGAGCAACATCCGAATGAGCGTTTAGTGATCACTGGGTTTATTTGTGCGAATGAGCGTGGCGAAACCTTACTGCTTGGCCGCAACGGTTCAGATTTCAGTGCCAGCTTGATTGCCAGTCTGGCCGATATTGACCGCGTGACTATTTGGACTGACGTTGAAGGGGTATTTAACGCCGACCCCAATAAAATTAAC
>DATHYR010000096.1:0-1123 GCA_035458985.1 Pseudomonadales bacterium | reverse complement strand
TCAGCCAGCCAATCTGTGATCGGGCGCCCTAACCCCTCGAGCCGATCAGACAGCCGCGTACCATTGGTGATCTGCCCACCTAGCAACGTGCGGGCTTCTTGGTTGGCGAACAGGATTTCTCCGGTTTGAGCGACCTTGAGGATCGGTACAGGCAGCGCATCGAGTTCACCAATATCGGCTAGGCTGTCGTGGTCATCTTCGGCCCGATTTTGGTTATTGGGCCTTTGAACTCCGCTTTTGGTCGAAAGGGCCCACAGGAAAACGTTCTCGGGCAGCGACGTCACTGAAAGCTGCGCACCTTCGCCTTTGAGTTGAAAGTTGTGGTGAGCGCGCTCAAACTGCCGAGCCTCAGCATTGAAACGCAAAATCGTCGCTTTAGGGCTCGCAAATATCTGGGGAAAGTCGATTGATCGCGCGGCGCCGTTCGACAACAAAATCGAACCGTCCATCCCAATCACCCACGTCGGTTCGGTGTTTGACGCTACAATTGGCTCTATTGCCGCCAAAGTCCGACGTTGCGCATACCGCCTCATAGTACTCCGAATAAACATAAAAATGGCGGTTAGACCTATCGCGCCACCGCATAAATACCCAAATAAGGTTACCTTCGGCTCAGTAACCCAGCTCGCCAAAGAGACTGAGATAATTGCAATAAACGCCAAAGCGGATAATCCAATGGGACCATCAATGCGTGCGGAACCTGTGTGCACACCGAATTCTCCTAATAATCGGGTGCACCATGTCGAAACTTGGTTAACGCACCCTTAATACGAGAAAGACTGTGCAGCGAGGTTGCATTTAATACAACCTTTAGTGGTTATCTTGACAGTGTAGCGAGATAAAAACCATCGTGTTGTTCGGTTGGACGCAATTGCATTTCGTCAACGATGGTCCACTCCGGATGATCGGCGAGGAACCCATAAATGACCTTACGATTTTCAACGCTGAGAACAGAACAGGTTGCATAAGCCAAACGACCACCCTGCCCGACATGTGTCATCGCAGTTTCCAAAATCGACCGTTGTATCTTGGTTAACTCTGTCAAACGGCTCTCAGTCAGACGCCATTTTGCATCGGGGGTCCGACGCCACGTCCCACTTCCACTGCAAGGTGCATCGCAGAA
>DATHYR010000095.1:0-8828 GCA_035458985.1 Pseudomonadales bacterium | reverse complement strand
TACCGTCTCACCTGGGTCGAGTTCCACTTCCACCAGCTGCATTTCTGAACCAATAATGTCGTAATCTACTTCGTGGCAACGCATGTCAGTCTCCTTAAATTGTTATCATTAACGTAAAAGAGATTGGTGAGTTTTTCCACTGACTTGTTATTTACATAAGTAATATTGACGTCGATGTTCTTATGCGAATTTATGATAGGAATTTCATGCATTGTGGACTAATGTTATTAGAAATTACTTCAATCCCAAGGTTAGTTTAATGAGTAAACACATGTTACTTTCCCAAGAGCATAAACGCTTCTGCCTTGATAATCTTGCGATTCATTATCAAACGGTTGTCAATGGGCAGGGAGAGGTATTGAAGTATGAGTTATTGTCACGCCTTCCCGAGTCATCTGGCATTGATAGCTTGGAGTCATTTTTTGGCGACTTGACCCCCGAAGAAAGTATAGAGGTCGCCTTCAAACAAATCGAACGTAGCCGCGATATTTTTAACGCCACAGGCCTAGTGTGTTCCATCAATGTTGACAATATAGTGCTGGTAGAAGACTCGCTTAAAAAGCGGTTACTCAATGCATGTGCCAGTCATGACCATCCGCTGATATTAGAGTTTACAGAAATTCGCCCAATGCCCCCAGCAGAGGAAATTAACGCATTGTTTTTTGCGCTCAAAAAACAAGGTATTAGCATTGCACTCGACGATTTCGGCACCGGCTTCAACGGCATGTCCATTTTTGCCGATTATGATTTCGACATCATCAAAATTGATCGCTCCTTAATCACCGGCATTCAAACTCGGCCGCAAAAACTGTATATCTTGTCCCATATGCTTGATCTGATGAATGCATTAGAAAAACAACATATTGTTGAAGGTGTCGAATCTATGGCACAGTTTGAACAACTGAGGGATATCGGGTTTGACGCGTTCCAAGGTTTTCTGTTTCACCGCCCGGGTCCTGTCGAGGAGTTATTATGAGCGAGCGCGATTTTCCCGTTGGTATTCATGAGGAAAAGAGACTCAGTGTCTTGAAAGAAATGGGGATTCTCGATAGCTTCGAAGAAAAATCCTTTGACGAAATCACTGAGATCACCGCCTTAATTTTTAATGTCCCCACCGTGACTATTTCTTTGGTTGACGAAAACCGGCAGTGGTTTAAGAGCCATTATGGCCTCGATGCCTGTCAAACAGAACGCAAGATTGCCTTTTGTAACTACACGGTATTGAGCGATGTGATTTTAGAGGTCACTGATCCACAAAATGATGATCGCTTTACCAATAATCCTTTGGTCACAGGTGAATTGCATCTGCGGTACTATTGTGGCGCTCCCATCATTGTGAAAGGTCAAACGATTGGCGCCTTTTGTCTTATCGACTATACGCCACGCGACCCGTTAAATGACAACCAGCGGCGTATACTCACCGGATTGGCCAATACAGTAGCGCGCGCCATAAGCCATCGTCACTTACTAATGAAATCGACCGCCGTGATGGCAGATATGCTCAGAAATCCTTGAATTTAAGCGTGACTTAGGCGGCTTTTAACGCTGCACCAATAGCAATACACGCACAGCCAACAGCGACCAAGGCACCTGCATTGGCTAAAAACAACGCCGCCGCATTCAAGAGCGCACCGCATAAGATCATGCCATTGCTGGCCAAAGGGTGAGAGGCGAACTTTTGCACCATCGCTTTATCCTTTTTATACATTATTAGTGGGTGCAAAATAACAGCGATTGCACGACGACTCAAGCCAGAAAGTTGGCGCAGACGCCCCTTGTAATTTCTGTGAAAGAAACCATTATGTAAGCCATGCGTATCATTCGAATGACATTACTCCGACGCCTTGTTTACACACTGCTTACTCTCCTGCTGTTCGCCCACGGGAGTTCTGCCGCTGTGTCATTTACGGGTGCAACACATTGTGAACATCATGATTCAATGATGATGCATCAGCTCGAGCCTGCTGACCATGTCATGATGGAACATCACAACATGAGTTCAGATAATGATCACAGCTGCTGTGAAGACAAAACACATCCTAGCCATTGCCAAATCAACAACTCGTGTGGCCACAGCGCAGGGCAGATGATCGCGTTGAGCGATCCTTCGTCTGTCTCGACCACACGGTTACCCACCTTAACCATCGCACTCCCGGCCAAACGACCTCCTGATCACACCACGACGCCAGAACTCCGACCACCACGAGGTTAGCTCCATTCCGGGATATCCGGCCATTCACATTGATTTTATGGAGCACAACAAATGCGAAACAAAACAGACAATTCGACTGTTCAAGTAAACAGTCAACGTCGTACCTTCGTCAAAGGCGCGGCAGTGGCTAGCGCCTTAGCTGGCATGGGTTTTAGTCCCTCAACCTTATTTGCAGCCGTCGCCAAGGGTAGCGGCCAAATTACGCCTATGGAACGCCCGCGCGAGCTTCGCGGCACCGAGTTCTTTTTGGAGATTGGCGAGTCGATCGTTAACTTCACCGGTGAACCGCAAATCGCCAAAACCGTCAACAACATGCTGCCCTCACCCACGTTGGTATGGCGTGAGGGTGACGAAGTGACCATCCACGTTAAGAATAATCTTAAGGAAGATACCTCACTGCACTGGCATGGCATGATTCTTCCCTTTGAAATGGACGGCGTCCCAGGTTTTGGTTTTGACGGAATCAAGCCCGGCGAGACTTTTACCTATCGGTTTAAAGTGCAACAACACGGTACCTATTGGTACCACAGTCACTCGGGTTTCCAACGTCCGGAAGGTATGTTTGGTGCGATTTTAATTGAACCAAAAATCCCTGACCCCTATGAATACCAGCGTGATTACATCATCCAACTTGCTGACTGGAGTGACGAAGATCCTCACGATATTTTGCGCCACTTGAAGTTGATGCCTGACTACTACAACTACAAGCAACGAACGGTGGGCGACTTTATTGATGAAGCCAGTGAGAAAGGCTTACGCCGAGCGCTCGCCGACCGCAAGATGTGGAATGAGATGTCAATGATGGATCGAGATCTTTCCGATGTCACGGGCGACACCTACACCTTCTTGATGAATGGGCATACCCCAGCGAGCCACTGGCGCGGTTTGTACACGCCTGGTGAAAAAATCCGTTTGCGTTTTATAAACACGGGCTCCATGACCTTTTATGACATTCATATGCCTGGTTTAACAATGACCGTCATCGCTGCTGACGGCAATTTAATTCAACCTGTTGAGGTCGACCAACTGCGTATCGCGGTGGCAGAAACTTACGATGTCTTAATTGAGCCTAAAGATGGTCAGGCTTATGCCGTTTTCGCTCAAGCGATTGATCGCTCAGGTTACGCAATAGGAAGTATTACCACGCGTGAAGATGATCTTGCCCCTACCCCCCCGATGGACCCATTGCCTATTTTGACCCACGCTGATATGGGTCACGGTATGGATCACAGCGGCCATGGTTCAATGAATCACAGTGGCCATGGTTCAATGGATCACAGCGGCCATGGTTCTATGGATCACAGCGGCCATAGTTCAATGGATCACAGTGGCCATGGTTCAATGGATCACAGTGTCCATGGCTCTATGGATCACAGTGCCCATGGTTCAATGGATCACAGCGGCCATGGTTCTATGGATCACAGCACAATGAACCACGCCAGCATGGATCACAGTGCCCATGGCTCTATGGATCACAGCACAATGAATCACGGCAGCATGGATCACAGTGGGCACATAATGGGTGCCATGCTCATGCCTGACGCTAACCGCGAAGTGGCCGATTGGCCAGTGGAAATGGCCGAGGTGCGCTGGGGACCCAACACTAACATGCAAGTGACAGATGCCCAATATCGTCTGAATGACCCCGGTGTGGGCTTACGTGACAATGGTCGACGCGTCCTCACCTATGCCGATTTAAAAAATCTTTACCCCACCAATCGTGCGCCCAAACCCGACCGTGAAATTGTGCTTAACCTCACCGGCAATATGGAAAGGTACCTATGGTCGATTGATGGCGTCCCCTTCTCGGAGGCCGAACCGCTTTACTTTAAGTATGGCGAACGACTTCGCATCACCTTCATTAACCATACAATGATGACCCATCCCATGCATTTACACGGTATGTGGAGCGAAGTGGAAACCGGCGACAACAATTATTTACCCAAGAAACACGTGGTAAATGTGCAATCAGGCTCCCGCATAAGCATCAGGGTCAATGTCGATGCTAAGGGGCACTGGGCATTCCATTGCCATATGTTGTATCACATGGGCGGTATGTTCCGCCGAGTCATTGTGGCTTAGGGAGAAAATGACCATGAAAAAGAATTTTTTAACCAATGTAATGTTCGGTCTTAGTCCCCTTTTCGTCAGCTTTTCGGTAAATGCAGGCATGATGCATGAGCCATGGGTTGGTCAAGTGCTGTTTGATAAGTTTGAAACCAATGCAGAGCAAGGTAGTGATATACACTGGGAAATGGATGCCAAACTGTATCAAAACATTTCTGGCTTTATCTGGAAGTCCGAAGGTGAACGAGCTCACGGCGACACCGAGAGTGAAAATAGGCTGCTCTACTCTAAGGGGTTCAAACCTTATTGGGACTGGCAAGTAGGTGTGGGCTTTGATACTGGAGACAGTTCGAACCAATGGGGTGTGGTGGGCGTGTCAGGTATGGCGCCCTACTTCTTTGAAACCGAGGCTCATTTATGGGTGAATAGTGACGGCGCACTCTTCAAGGCCAGCGCAGAGCGTGAGTATCTTATTACCCAGCGTTTAATGTGGGCGCCAGAAATTGAAGTCACACTAGCCTCTACTGACTTACCCGACGCAGGCGTTGGTGCGGGTTTATCTTCCATGAAATTAGGACTGCGTTTACGTTACGAATTTAGTCGTAAATTTGCTCCCTATGCGGGAATGGAGTGGCACAGGAACTTTGGTGACACCGCCGATCTAGTTGGAAGCAATAGCGATACCCAAGCAGTACTTGGCGTAAGGTTCTGGTTCTAGTCCAACGCGCGGTGTGAGACTCGCCACGGAAAGCCTCACACCGCTTCACACAAACATCGCTCGAGCCACGGCAACGTGTCAACTAGCGCTGATAACGTTGCAGCACCTTGCGTGAGTTAAATAATCCACAAATTTAAGGTCAGAAACTGACAGGCAGCAGGGTTTCTTGGCGGTTGGCAGCTGCTACCCCTTGCCCTTGTGAGTGGGTAGGCTTAGTCTCAATTTGTTAATGATAATCAATAGGTATTGTATCCATGGAGCAGTTGAATAATTTTAAGAACCTTGCTGAATACGTCGATGATTTCACCAGCAAGTTCTCTGACCTTAAGGCATTCACCAGTGTCGGCCGCGAATTTACTTTCGCCGATGTCGATATCGCCTCACGTCGTCTGGCCAGTTTTTTCCAGCATGGATTAGGCCTTAAACAAGGCGATCGCATCGCCATTCAATTACCCAACTTAGTCCAATATCCCATAGCAGCCTATGCTGCATTGCGTGCGGGTTTGGTGATCGTCAATACCAACCCCATGTACACGCCTCGTGAGATGCAACACCAATTCAATGATTCAGACGCGCAAGCGCTGATAATCTTTGATCAAATTAAACCTGCGCTGGATGCAGTGCGCGGTGAAATCCCGGTTAAACACGTGATTGTGACCGGCGTTATGGACCTAATAGCCGGCTTACCCGAAGTGACAGATGCCGATATCACTACCGATGACAACGGCAATTACCGCCTAGCAGATATTCTGGCCCATCATGCAAGCACGGAATATACACCCACCACTGCAGGTATGGGTGATGTCGCGGTATTGCAATACACCGGCGGCACCACAGGTGTCTCCAAGGGGGCGGCGTTGTCTCACCGCAATGTGATGGCCAACTTCATGCAAACCGCTGAGCGCGCAAAACCAACATATAAAGATTGCGAAGAGATTTTGGTTTGCCCACTGCCGCTTTATCATATTTACGCGTTTGCCATGGGCATGTTTTTCACCTGTGCTCATGGTAACCACACCATCTTGATTCCTAATCCACGCGACTTGGATGCTACCGTCGCGGCCATGAAGCCCTACAAGTTCACCGTATTTGCCGGCCTCAATACCCTCTTTGTGGGTTTGTGCATGCACGAAGGTTTCAGACAACTTGATTTTTCAACGCTCAAGATCACGTTGTCTGGTGGCTCAGCCTTAATGGAAGCGACCGCCGCCATGTGGGAAAAGACCACAGGTTGCCGTATTTCTGAAGGCTACGGCCTCTCTGAAACCTCTCCAGTCGTGACACTTAACGATCCCACGGATCAGGTGATAGGTTCAGTGGGTACACCACTGATCGACACTGAGGTGGAGTTCTGGGATGACAACGACCAACCCGTCCCCGATGGCGAACCTGGTCAGTTGGTCTGCCGTGGACCACAAGTGATGATGGGTTATTGGAATCGCCCCGAGGAAACCGCCAAGGTAATGAAAGATGGCTTTTTCAAAACGGGCGATGTCGGTCTTCGTCTGCCGAGCGGCCACGTCAAGATTGTCGACCGTTTGAAAGATATGATCATCGTGTCTGGCTTTAACGTCTTCCCTAATGAGATCGAGGGGGTGCTCATGGCTCACCCCGATATTTTAGAAGCCGCTGTGGTGGGTGAACCCGATGAGCGTACCGGTGAAAAAGTCTGTGCCTACGTGACGGCCAAAACCACCATTGATCCAGCCGCTATTGAAGCCTACTGCCGTGAACAGCTGACCAACTACAAAGTACCCAAGAAAATTGTCCAAATGGACGAATTGCCTAAGTCATCTGTCGGCAAGATCTTACGCAGAGAGTTACGCTCCGCCTAGTATTTGCAAGCGCGATGCACTGCAAAGCCCCATGCCAAGTATTGGCGATGGGGCTTTTTTTATTTGGGCGCATGGCAAGGTTTAATCAGCCATAAAGTCACGTAGACATCGCCATTTTCACGGCCATGTTGCTATCTTTAGCCTACAATTGACAAGCATCTTTTTAGAGGCGGCAATCTAGGAACTCTGTCGTCGCTTTCTCGTAAAAATTGATATAAAAACCCTCGAGGACAACATCATGGAAATGAAACACATTGCCGGCGTGATCGCCCTACTTGGCGCCATGCACTTACCCACGGCTAATGCCAATGATCACAGTAACATTAAGACCACCTCCATCACTGACAACATTCATGTTATCAGCGGCAATGGCGGGAATATTACGGTAGTAAAAGATGATCGTGGATTATTGGTGATTGATGACGGGCTCAATTCTATGAGCGAAGAACTGATGATGACCATCGGCGATATGGCGGATACCCCAGTCAAATTTCTGCTCAACACGCATTGGCACTATGATCATGTAGGCGGCAACGGCAACATGGTCGACGCAGGCGCCACTATTTTAGCCCACAACAACGTCCATAAACGCATGGTCAAAGGCGGAACCATCGCCGCGTTCAACGCTGAAATTGCACCCGCCAAAGGCGATGAACTGCCGGTTATTACCTATGATGACGGCATTCGTTTCCACTGGGGTAATGATGTCTTCGACGTGCAACACTTCCCGTCCAGCCACACCGACGGTGACTCCGTGGTATTTGTAGACGACGCTAATATGGTGATCATGGGTGATGTCTACTTCCACAGCATGTATCCGTTTATCGATGCCAGCAGTGGCGGCTCAATGAGTGGCGTGATCATGGCAGTGAGTCGCGTAATTGACGGTATCGACAATGATACGGTGGTGATTCCAGGGCACGGCGGCGTCACAGCCACTAAGGCCGACCTGGTCAGTTATCGCAACATGCTACAAGCCATGTATGACAAACTGGCAGCCATGAAAAACGCCGGCAAGTCGGCTGAAGAAGCGGTCGCGGCCAAGCCCACCGCCGAATTTGACGCCGAGTTTAACGATGGTTTTTTAAAGGCAGATACGTGGGTCAAGGTAGTTTACGAGGCAATCTAAGCTCGCCGTGAGGTTCCTCGTCGCCTTCGGACCTCACGCACAGACAAACCACCCAGCACATTGGATCTCTATGAGTGACACAACCGTTATGTCATGGCAAAAACGCGCTTTCGGCTGGAGCCGTGACCTTTTAATTTTGGCCGCCATGGTATGGGTCGTCCATTGGTGGCAAACCAAAGACATGCTCAGCGCTGCTGGCGACGTGCAAATCCCTCAGCTACAACTTGCGAGGCTAGACGGCGCCGGTGTTGATACACTTGCCCCCACGGCCGGTAAACCCACCATTGTGTATTTCTTCGCCCCCTGGTGCAGTGTCTGTCGCATGAGCATCAATAATCTTGATTATGTTGACCCCAACGATGCCAACGTTTACGTCATCGCACTGGATTACGCAGCCACTAATGAGGTGCAGGCCTTTGTCGACGATGTTGGTTTGAAACTTCCCGTGCACATGGGCTACGAACAACTCAAGCAGATGTTTCAAATTCGCGCCTACCCAAGCTATTTCGTGCTAGATGAAAACTTTATCGTGCGCGATCGCACCCTGGGTTACAGTACGGCACTCGGCTTGAAAGCTCGTTCGTTATGAAAATTCGGCTACTAAAACAATGGCTACCAAAAAAAGATGAGACTCCCATCGAGGGTGACATCGTCGACGCGAGCGATAACGCCGATGAAGTGCTGCTAGCCCTACCCTCACCTGAGACTATCGAAGCCCAATATAGTCAAGCGTACGCCGAGGATTCCTTCTGGAATAAATGCAAACGCTACGCCAGCCATATCGGCCGTGGTGGCCTAAGAAACGCGCTGATTCTTTATTATGCCCTGCGAAGTAACAACCTTGATTTTAGACACAAGGCCGCGGTG
>DATHYR010000094.1:0-1018 GCA_035458985.1 Pseudomonadales bacterium | reverse complement strand
GAATTATGACACGCCATCGACGTGATGTACGATCAGCAGAATCCCATCTGTCAATGTGACAGTGGCTGGGGTAGCGGTAATCACGTTACTGACCCCGCGCGAATGCTCAAAACGTAAGGTCGCATCATGCAAGGGATATTCCAATCCGGTCGTGGTAATCCCTGTAACCACCGGTGTCAGCGGCAACAACGACAAGACATCACCGACCTCACCGGGGAGCTGCATGTGGTCGCGTACAATACACAGCGTTTGTTGCTCGGCATAGATGTGTACCCGGCAATGGGCCAGCATGGGCAAGGTGAGCATGGCGATGGTCGCAAAGGTGTGATCCCAACGCCCACCGAGCACACAAAATAAGTCGATGTGGCTCGCACCATAGGTCACTGCTGCCTGCAAGGCTAGTTCGAGGTCTGTTTCGTCTTTGTCACGTGGATAACGACGGATTTCGGTGCCTTGTTTCGTGAGTTGCGCAATGTGGGCTGGTGCCAATGAATCGAGATCCCCTATCAACACATGTGGTGTGATACCAGCATCAATGAGTGGATGTGCCCCACCGTCAGCTGCGATAATATAATCAGCATGTTGCGCACATGCAGGCAATCTGCGATCTGGGGCAATGGGGGCATTGGCGACGATGAGCACACGCACATTAAGCCTCTTTGGCATAGAGAATGACTGATGGCATTATACGGTATCCGTGGTTGTTCCGAGAATCGCTATGCAGGTCAACGCATTTTTGAGTATTATTAGGGTACAGTCAGACAAGGAAGAGGCATATGAGCGTGCACCCCGGGATGTGGGAAGAACGATGGCATCCGCTCCGTGAAGAATGGGTAATTGTAGCTGCGCATCGCCAAAATCGTCCATGGATTGGGCAGACCGTGCAGGCTGCAGTACCACAGGTACCCGCGTATGATCCGAACTGCTATTTGTGTCCTGGGAATGCTCGTGTACATGGCGCGAGTAATCCGGTATATACCGGAGTCTATGTGTTTGACAATGACCATCCATGTGTCGG
>DATHYR010000093.1:0-1152 GCA_035458985.1 Pseudomonadales bacterium | reverse complement strand
AATTAACAATATCTCTACCTCATGGTAATTATTGACTTAAATCAGTGGCTGAAAAAACCGCTTGCCCCAGTCGATCAGAATGATAAGAACCAATCCAAAGAGAACCCTGATGAGGCAGCCCAACAGTCCCCGTGCCCATATTGGTACTTTCAAAGGGTAATGAACGCACCAAAGATAAATCTTCAAGCGATAGCTGGTTGACTGAAAACGGTAAGGGGCAATTAGGGGTTTTAGCACATGCGAAGGTGTCGGTTGCGGCGTGGTCGTGATTAGTCACCCACACAAAGCCATCTTTAATGACCACGTTGTCAGGTGAGTTGTGATGATAGCGACCCACGACGTCCTTATTGGCAAGATCAAACATTACCGTTTCATCGCCCGTGTTGTAATTAACCACCAAACGCGAGTTGGCATGATCTAGCGCAATGCCATTGGGAAAAGACCCCTTGGTGAACGGCAATTCCTCAAACCCTCGCTCTTGCTGCCAAGATACCACGCTGCCGGTATCTACTTTACTGAGCACATACCACACCACCTCAAGTATCGAGGTTGCTTTGCTAAACATATGTGTCGCATAAAAGCCGCCGCGGGTGTTGAGCGCTACATCGTTAAAGTAATAATTACCCTCGGCATTAACACAGCCCCGCCAGGTTAACGACCACGTTTCTTCGAGGGTTAATTCAAAGAGCTCAACACTTTCATAGGGCACATGACTCACCATGGCTAACTGCCAACGACCATCATCGCGTTGTACCAGGTCAATACCATGCGGGCCAAATGGCAAAGCCGGATCACGCTGACAATCAGCCTCTCCCCAAGAATTAGATTCAAACACAATGGGTAATGGCTGTTTCACTTTGCTAGAAAGCGCAAACATACTTAACTGCCCAGACTGCATATCCGCTAAGGGCGTCATTCCACCAAATTCGGAAACAATGAGTGCTTGGCCATCTGGGGTTAAGGCGAGGTCTTCGGGGTTTTGAAAGCCACAATAAACAGAGAGCTCGTTATTAGAATCACACCCGGATAAAGGCTTTAATGAATTCGAACAGGCCGATAATCCCACCAAGCATGTGACTAAAAATAAGGACTTCATTATGGCTACACCATGTGGTTTTTTAAAATAGTGATACATCACACTTCTCGGCGCAA
>DATHYR010000092.1:0-1244 GCA_035458985.1 Pseudomonadales bacterium | reverse complement strand
AGCGAGGCGATTGATCAGGTTGTAGCAGTAACCCAAGCTTTTCAGAACCTCTAAGAACCAACTCAGTGTGGAATTCACGCCAATGCGTCAATGATACAATCACTTTGCCAGCGGGGATGTCACTGGCTTTTGCTATGTCTATGCTGTCGTCAATGACCTGCCAATTATCATAAACAACGGCACCATTACTAAGCAGCTTTTTTGCCATACACGGTCTCCTTAAAGGGGTCGATACCCAGACGTTTCACAGTATCAATAAAAAGTTCATCCTCGTAACGCAACGCTACATAACACTCTAATAACTGAGCGATGACAGCAGGAATTTCTTCAGCCTTAAATGACGGACCTAGAATCTTGGCAATTCGGCCATCGCTTCCAGAATCGCCACCCAGACATACTTGGAAAAACTCTTCGCCTTTTTTATCCACGCCCAAAATGCCAATATGACCAATATGGTGATGTCCACAGGCGTTCATGCAGCCAGAAATATTGAGATCGATAGTGCCTAGGTCGTACAAATAATCGAGATCATCGAAGCGCTGTTGAATGGCTTCAGCAACGGGTATCGACTTTGCATTAGCTAGTGAGCAATAGTCGCCACCGGGACAACAGATCATGTCAGTGAGATATCCAATATTGGGGGTAGCCAAGCCATGGGTCTTTAATTCACACCACAGATTAAAAAGGTCAGCGCGATGGACATCGGCAAGCACCATGTTTTGCTGGTGCGTGGTGCGAATTTCGCCAAAACTATATTTATCCGCCATGTCGGCAATGGCATCCATCTGTTGGGCAGTGACATCTCCTGGAGCAACACCTGCTGGTTTCAGTGACATGTTTACTATGGCGTAGTTAGCGTACTTATGCGGTTGCACATTGCGCTCAAGCCAACGATCGAACGCTTTGTGTTCTGCACGTTTTTCGGCCAACTGTGCTTCTAAGCCTTCAATGGGTAAGGTCTGGTAGGCCGGTTCTGTAAAAAAGGAGGCCGCCCAATCGATATCTTTCTGGGTCAGGGTTGATGGACCATCTTTCAAAAAGTGGTGCCACTCATGCTCAACCTGGGCTTTAAAAGCCTCTATTCCCATGGCTTTGACTAAAATTTTAATACGCGCCTTGTACTTGTTATCTCGGCGACCATGCTGGTTATAAACGCGCAAAATGGCTTCTAGGTAGGTCAATAAATGGGCCGGTTCAAGAGCCTCATATATGACTTCACCAACCATGGGTGTGCGGCCTAAACC
>DATHYR010000091.1:0-1129 GCA_035458985.1 Pseudomonadales bacterium | reverse complement strand
GCCAATCGCCTTTGATATTCACCGCGAAGCCAGACTGTCTGCGTCACTTGTCTTGTGCCTCTTTAATCTCACGCGCCTTTGGGCTGGCTTTGCAGAACGCTTCGATCATGGCTTCTATGTCGATGCCTTTCCAAAATGTCTGCTCACCTACGGAATGCTGTTGCTGATGGTGATTTTTACAAAGAGGAACGGTTCGCCAATCATCTGGCTTTTGTCCCATGCCTGCACCGCTGCCTATCCTGATGTGAGCCACTTCTATAGGCATATCCTGGCAGCCATTAATGCAGCAATGAAACGATCGAATGAAGTTCATATGCCCCTGTGACCGCCACCGTGATGAACGCTTTGGCTTCTTGGCGATGCGATTAGGCAGCATCTTCAAGTTCCAGGCTATACTCAGCAACGTAGGATGATTCACCCCAGCGATTGACCACCTCAATCTTTTTGGTTTTGATTTTATGCCCAGCCTTTCGCAGATCGTTAATGCGCGATGCAAGGCGATAGATGCCAAGGTCATTCAACGCAGTCATTGGGCGGATTGGCCCAACGCTACGCAAGTGATCGAAAACTCTTTCGTTCTGTGTCATGATTGGTCTCCTAGTTTTGATAACGCTTTTACGTCTTCATCAACTTCTACAAGAAATGCGGCAACCTCTGATTCCAAGATAGCCAGCATATCGTTGTCGCGCTGCACTCGCTGAATGTAAAGCATAAGATGGTCTGGCATCCGTGGATCGTAACTTACAAAGTCGCACCATTGCCTATCAGTACAAGCCATCTGCCATTGCATTTGGAGTATATATTTGTGCGCGATTTGCTTTGTTTTGAGCACTTCTATGTGTGTGCTGCTGTTGGGACATTTTATTTCTAGGCAGCCATCATCGCCCACAAGCCCGTCAGGGCTGGCGTGAGAGCCAATAATGGTCGGGTGCTTATATAGCCCTACCTCAGTAACATCATTGCCTGTGACGAAGCTGTAGGCGATTCTGGCCTCATCTTCCTTATCAACGCCCCATTGCATAGCTGCGCTGCGGATAAAACCTTCCTCCTGCTGACCTGTAAGCCGTTCGACTACAAGCTTTGCGCGAAGGTTGGCGCGTGATGATCCCCATCCTGATTTAGTCTTGGC
>DATHYR010000090.1:0-1141 GCA_035458985.1 Pseudomonadales bacterium | reverse complement strand
GTTCGTAGAAACGAAGACAATGGCTGTACCCAGAACAACTACGCTAGCTGCAATGCCTAATTTTGTTCCATTATTCATAATCCATCCAAAATAGGTCTATGGAAATTAAGATGTTTTGACGACTCGATCTATTCGACCGTTATATCACCCCGGTACATCTGCATCTGACAATGAAACGCGTAGTTGCCCGCAGGGCTCGCCGGAATTTGAATCGCTTTTACCTTGTTTATGGGTAGCGATACGCTAATGCCGAGATCGGGGACCAGCAGCATTTCAGAGCAGGGAGCTTTATCTTCGCGCAAAAAATTGAGCGTTGTGGGTTTACCTGCCGGTATTTTGATGTGCGCGGGCGTATACACCCCGTCAGCCACTTTGATGGTTTGCTTCGCTGACGCAACCGAGGCCACGGGCTTGTAGAGCCAGAACCACCAGACAATCAGTCCGATTAATACTAGGCCTGCAATGTTTATGAGTATCATTGGTTACTCCTCCCCAGCGCTTTAGCGCCTATAAAATTAATGCTGCTGCGCTTTAAACAGGCGCAGTCGATTGGCATTGGTGACGACCGTCAGTGATGAGAACGCCATCGCGCCGCCGGCAATAATTGGGCTCAGTAGTACGCCAAAGATTGGGTACAACAGACCCGCAGCGATCGGTATGCCCGCAACGTTGTAGATGAACGCGCCGACAAGATTCTGTTTGATGTTCGTTAGCGTAGCCTTACTGACGGCAACGGCATCGGCCAGTCCGTGAAGTGAACCGCGCATCAGCGTGATATCCGCGCTCTCGATCGCAATATCCGTACCGGTGCCGATCGCGAAGCCAACATTCGCTTTAGCGAGCGCCGGTGCATCGTTAATACCATCCCCCGTCATGCCGACAATCTCACCCTTCATTTGAAGTGATTCAATATGGGCCAGCTTGTCGTCCGGCATTACTTCGGCATGGTACTCATCGATATTCACCTGGGCGGCGACGGCTTTAGCTGTGGCACTGTTATCACCGGTTAGCATAATGACCCTCATGCCCTGAGCTTGCAGGCGCTGAATGGCCAGTTTGGAATCAGATTTGATCGGATCAGCGACGGCAACAATCCCCGCGAGTTGATTGTCGATCGCAATAAACATCGGCGTTTTCGCCT
>DATHYR010000089.1:0-2202 GCA_035458985.1 Pseudomonadales bacterium | reverse complement strand
TTGCGTTGGTTGCGCGTACCACGAGGTGCTGGGTTATGAGTACACAGTTGATCTCGGTTGACGTTGCTCAGAGGCGGCTGCGTCGCCTATTACTGGTAGGGGCGGTGATTGCCACGATTTGGGTCGTGCTGCCCATTTATTTTTTGGTGGTCAACGCGTGGTCATCACAAGACGCGGTCAACGCGTTTCCAAAGGCGTTCGTGCCCGAGATGAATCACGAGAGTCTGTCGTTTTTGCTTGGCTTTGACGGCGTGTTGAGCTCGTTGGTGAATTCGCTGATGGTCGCCGCAATCACGATGGTCTTTAGCATCGGGCTGGGTGCGCCTGCGGGCTACGCGCTAGCCCGTTACGAGTTTAGGGGTAAGGGTACCTTCCGCCTACTCATTTTGCTCACCCGTGCCTTCCCATTGCCACTACTGGCTTTGCCGTTGACGGTTTTGTATATCAGGCTGGGTGTTGACGACACCCTTGTGGGGCTGGCGTTGGTGCACACCATGTTGGCTTTGCCATTTGCCGTGCTGATTACTTTTTCGTTGTTCAGTGGGGTACCCACTGAGCTGGAAGAGGCGGCGTGGGTATTTGGGTGCACAAAAGTGCAAGCCTTCAGGCGAGTTGTGTTACCGATTGCGCTACCTGGGCTGGCAGCGTCAGCAATTTTTGCTTTCGTGATTTCGTGGAATGAGGTGTTTGCCAGCTCCGTCCTGATGATTCAAAACCGCACGCTCACTGCCTTCCTGCTACAAAACCTCGATGTATCGCCCATGCACATGAAGTTTGCGGGTGGCGCCTTGTTGGTTTTACCTGCAGCGACTTTCATGTTTTTAATCCGCAAGCATCTTTTTGCGATGTGGGGTATTTCGAATCGTTAACTTATGGCAAATATTGCAATTCAAAACGTGACCAAATCCTTCGGGAGCTATGACGCGCTCAAGGGGATTGGGTTGGCGGTAGCCGACCAAGAGTTTTTGGTGCTGTTAGGTGCCTCCGGCTGCGGTAAGTCAACGTTGTTGCGCATCATTGCGGGTCTCGAAACGGCTGATGTCGGCGAGGTGCATGTCGGTGGTGAGCGCATCGATCAGTTGCAGGCCAAAGACCGACGGCTGGCAATGGTGTTTCAAAACTATGCGGTGTTTCCACACCTCACGGTATTTGAAAATATCGCGTTTGGTCTGCGTATGCAGAAGCGCCCGCAGGAGGTCGTTGCAGCCAAGGTCAATCAGGTTGCCCGCATGGTGCACTTAGAGGCGTTACTCGATCGGTATTCGGGACAGTTATCCGGCGGGCAGCGTCAGCGCGTGGCCTTGGCACGTGCGCTAGCGGTTGAGCCGCGTGTGATGCTGATGGATGAACCACTGTCTAATTTGGATGCGCTCTTACGCCTTGAGATGCGCGCCGAGCTGAAGTCGATTTTGGCGGCAAGCAAAACCACCACGATTTATGTGACGCACGATCAAGTAGAGGCCATGAGTTTGGCGGATCGCATTGCCGTCATGCACCAAGGTGTGATCGTGCAGTGCGATACACCGTTAGAGATTTACAGAAATCCTGTAAACACCTTTGTTGCAGGATTTATCGGTAATCCACCAATGAACTTCATCCCCACGCACGCCGTTCAAGACGGTATTTTTGAAGCACGGGGTCTTCGCTTGCAAGGTCCTGTCGGACACCGTGAACTGTTGCTCGGTATTCGACCTGAGGATATGCAAGTTGGCGATGCCGGATTTACCTGCCAAGCCGACTTGATCGAACCGTTGGGCCCCAACGTATTGGTGACCGATGTTCAAGATAGTGCCGTTTTCAGGGCGGCCTTAAGCAGCACGACGACGGTATCAAAAGGCCAATCAATTTTTTTACAACCGGACTTAGAGCGTGTTCGTTGGTTCACGCCTGAAGGTCAATCAGTGAAGTCAGTATCATGAGTACAAGTACCTTATCTAGCTCGGAAGAGATGTTGAGCGAGGCTCAGCGTATTTTGCGTCTCAACGATAAAGGCAGCTATACGGTCCCAACGCACGGTTTGTATCCATTCCAGTGGAATTGGGATTCTTGCCTTACCGCCTTGGGACAGGCGTCTTTTGATGAGTCTCGCGCATGGCAAGAAATTGAATCGTTAGTCGCCCATCAGTGGGATGATGGTATGGTGCCGCACATCGTCTTCCATGTTCTCGACGATGGCTACTTCCCTGGACCAACGGTCTGGGG
>DATHYR010000088.1:0-1191 GCA_035458985.1 Pseudomonadales bacterium | reverse complement strand
CCTGAGCTGAACCCTCAAGAGAATTTATGGGACGAGTTCCCGACTTCATCGGTAAACTCGCCTAAGTCATTGATTTTATTAGGAATGCCATTTTTGCTAGGCACTACAGTTAACGGGTGGTTATTTCAAAGGGGGTCGTGCTGATTCTCTTGCCTAACAATCCATAAAGCTTGCGCGTATGCACACCCAGCTTGGCTGGTAGGCCGTAGTGCCTTTGTGTTTTTGTGTCTTTTAGTATGCTCACTTGCACATGCGCCAACTCTTGGCGAATCACCTCGGGAGATAGCCTGGTGTAACGCAAGGCACACTGATACTCCATATGCCGTATGCAAGTCAATGCCATAAAGCAGATCGCTACATGCGCCTTAATCCGCCTCGGTGTCCAGTGGAACATCGGACGCATCGATAAATCGTGTTTCGATAACCGGAAGGTTTCCTCCACCTGCCACAAGCCTTGATATTGCTCCAGCGCTTGTTCTGCACGCATATCCTCCACATTGGTGAGCATTCCGTGCAGGCCATCCCAGCGCGATGCTTGGGCAATTTTTTCCTCGTCGAGCTCAAATTTGCCTTCACCCAATACCCGTAAACATTTGCCTAAACCAGCTGATACCAAAGATTTACAAGGCTTGCCGTCATATCGGGCGATTAATTTCTTGATCGATTTCTCTCGCTCATGGGCATCTTTGGCCGCCCGTTTGGCTGACCAGGTCACGATTAATCTCTGCCCCAAATACTTCGTTTCATAGTATTTTGTCCCAGCAGACAAATCCCGATAACGATCAAGGTTGGTCACTTCCTCCACCAAATGCTCGGGTAAACGCTTGAGGCGTGCGGCAACAATAAACGGCTGTTCGCCCAACTGCACCAGGTTGTCTTTGCTAAACAAGCCTGAATCAGCCACCACCACAACCTTGGCGATCTTGGCATATTTGGCAATATCTTCCAGCGCCAAACTCAGGGTATGCCCCTCCCAGGTTGCACCGGGATAAAGCCGATAGCCAATCGGCAAACCCGAGCTGGTGACCAACAACGCCAATAACACCTGCGTTTCTTGAGATTTATGATCCTTGCTAAAGCCCTTCTGTCGCAGTTCGTCTTCGGTGAAGCTTTCAAAGTAAAGCGTGGTGCAATCGTAAAACATCACATCCACCTTCTCACCCAACACCCGTAGCGCATTGAGCCCAGCAA
>DATHYR010000087.1:0-1236 GCA_035458985.1 Pseudomonadales bacterium | reverse complement strand
GGCCATCAAAGTAACTCTTAATCGAGAAGTCGTAGATATTGCCCGAGGTGAGATTCACCGCAAACAAATCAGTATCACCACTCTGCTCAATTGTACCCGTCACAGACTCATTGATTGCTACAATCTCATTCACCGCATCATCAAACTCGGCCACAGTATTAATGTGGTCATCGCCTGTGGTTTCACCGAGGTCAACCACGCGCAAAATGTACTGACCAGTTTGCGTCGCTTCTAAGGGTGATACATTGATGCTCAATACACCGTCTGCGTCCGCGGTAATAAAGCCCTCATCGAAGAAGCTTGGGCTGCTTACAGAAGCAATGGGTTCGATATCTGTTGTATCAAAGATGACATTATCAACCACGACAGGAGAGGCCGTAGGATCACCGGCGGGTGCCGCAAAGGTAAGCGACACGAGAGGCTGGCCACTATCTAATTGATATCTGGTTGGGAAGAACACGGCCGACACACTGACCTGACCTGCCACTTCAGTATTCGCTACGGCGATCGAACCATCGGGGAATGTGACTTGGTCGGCGGTAATAACACCGTATACTGAGGCATCAAAGTTAACTCGGAGATCCAGTGAACTAAGACCATCCTGCCAATCGGGCGCAATAATATCGGCCACTGTCAGATTAAGGGTAAACGTGCCATCACCATTATCGACCAATGTTTGATCGATGGCATCAATCATTGGGCCTGCACCGGTGGGGGTCCACTCCATATCCAGAGCCGCAGACCCCAATGGCGCGGTCGAGCCGTCGCGTACTGCTACTGTTTCGATTCGGTAGCTATGGCCTTGCTGCAATACCACTTGATAGTTATCGGTATCGCCCGTCAGGCCAATTTTGGCTTTTAACTCCGCTTGGTTAATGACACCGTCATCGGCAAAGGTGAGTGTCACGGGACCATTAGCATCTTCATCAGACGCATCGCCCAATGTCAGGCTAGCGGTATAAGTACCTGTCGCACCTGCACCATCAATCACACGAGCATAATAGGTACCAGAACTGGCGACCTTGAACGTCGCAACCGCAAGGCCATTGTCGGTTTCAAGGCCGTCACCAATCGCCACCGTTGAACCCGCGGCGTTTACCACCTCAACCATGGGACGGCTCAGACTTGAACCGTCCGCAAGGCTAACATTGAACGACAGCACTTGACCGGCAGTGGCGTCAAATTGGAACCAATCTTCATCAAAATCGGTTGCTAAGCCCAAAGAATCTTGAGCGC
>DATHYR010000086.1:0-1207 GCA_035458985.1 Pseudomonadales bacterium | reverse complement strand
AATCCCCGACACCGAAGTGTCGGGGACATCTTAACAAACTCTCGTTTGTCGAGGTCTTATGGCAGACTGAATACCATCAAAATTCCCGCATTACGCGAAGAGTTCAACAGTTTACGATAACCACCAACAGCACCTAATGCCGCTTCACCCGGTGCAGCCGCTAAGCCAGGGATAGCCACAACTGCGCCAGCCCAACCGCCGATACCTGACAAGATACCCACGTATTGCTTACCTTTATGTGCCCAGGAATTGAAGTTGCCGATAATGCCAGAAGGTGCTTTGAACTTCCAAAGCAACTTACCGGTTTTAGCATCAACCGCTTTCGCATAAGCATCCAGCGTACCGTAGAACACAACATCACCCGCAGTCGCTAACACACCAGACCACACAGACCATTGCTCAACAATGTTCCAGACGATCTTGCCTGTGCCCGCATCCCACGCAATCATGTTACCCATGTTGTCCTTTGCTGCATTGTTATTAGGACAATCCGGGCAAACTGCACCCGCAGGATACATCGTCAAGTTAGCGTTAACATAAGCTTGACCCGCGGTGTATTGGTTACCACCCGCAGCATAGCTGACAGGCTCATACGTCATACACACGTGGTTGGTTGGTACGTAGAACAGGTTGGTACGTGGTGAGAACGCAGCAGGCTGCTGATCTTTCGTACCCAATGCTGCAGGACAAATATCCTTAGACACAACATCTTCACCTTGATAGTGCGTTGAATACTTGTCAACTGTTTGAGGATAACCCGTCTTCATGTCAACGTGTGTTGACCAGTTAACCGCTGGGTCATACTTTTCAGCAACCAGTAAAGCACCGGTCTTACGATTCATGGTATAGCCATAACCGTTACGATCAAAGTGAACCAAAGCCGGGGTCATTGTGCCCTTAACCTTGATGTCAGCTAAAATCATTTCGTTAATGCCATCATAATCCCACTCATCGTGTGGCGTCATTTGATAAACCCAACGTGCAACACCGGTGTCGATGTCACGAGCGAACATGGTCATAGACCATTTGTTGTCGCCAGGACGGACTACAGGGTTCCAGGTTGATGGGTTACCACTACCGTAGTACAGCAGGTTTTCATCAAAATCAGCTGGCCACCAGCCCCAAACAGAACCGCCGCCTGATTTCCATTGGTCACTTAACGATTTACATTTGTTAGGACCTCTGGCAGGAGCTTTCCAGTCTGAGT
>DATHYR010000085.1:0-2177 GCA_035458985.1 Pseudomonadales bacterium | reverse complement strand
CGCCAGTCATTTTGACTACGGCCGACGATGATTTGTAATTCATGGCCGCTTTGAAGCGGCTGGAGTGAGCGCATACGTGAGGCCTTTCAAACGATGCCACCGATCATCGACTGCAACTGAAGAAGGCTCAAGGCTCGGGATGGAAAATCAAACGTTTCGCTTACCCTCGAAGATAGCGCTCTTCCACCAATGCCAGCATAGATAGGCGGCCGAAAGTAGGAGGGAGACCGTCCAAGCTTGGCTGCCAGTCGGCGACAGTAGCAGCCAGGCGCCGCATAGTGCGATCGCGACCCGCTCGATCAAACTCAAGCCGCTTCGAAAATAGCCGACAACGCCGATCGCCCATACGCCAGTTCCCAATAAGACACCGCCGGCAGCCAAGGCCAACTGATTCCATGAACCTTCGAACAGTAGCGCTTCGTCAATCACGAAAGCAAAGGGAATCAAAAACGCTACTGCACTCATACTGAAAGCGAGCAAACTGGTGCGCATTGCATCTGTCTTCGCAATGCCAGCCGCTGCGAACGCCGCGAGGGAAACCGGTGGGGTGACCATCGACAAAATACAGTAATACATCACGAAAAAATGGGACTGCAATTCACTGTAGCCCAACTTCTGCATCGCAGGGGCGTAGAGGATCGCTCCGATGATGTATGCAGCGACTGTCGGCAACCCCATGCCCATGATGATGCAACCCACCACGACAAACAACAAGGTAAACACACTACCATCGCCGCCCATCTCTAAAACAGCTGATGCAAATTTCATCGCCAAATTGGTTTGTATCGAAACGGATATCACGATACCGATGGCGGCGATCGGCGCTGCTATGACAGCTGCTTGTAGACAGGAATCTCGAATAATCTCAATTAATCGGATCAACGGGTAACGGGTTGACTTTGCTATGAGCGGCGCAACCAACGCCGCCAACGTTGCCAATACAACAGAAATCTGTGCGGAGTAGCCGAGCACGAGTCCCGCAATCAATACCAAAGGTGGCAACAGTAAATGAAGCCGAGGCAGTATGGGCTGAACTTCGTTCAGATCGGCAGCACTTAAAGTACCGACACCGTGCTTTTTTGCATGCAAGTCGGACAATACGAATAGCGAAAAGTAAAATGCGAGCGCCGGCAAAATACCAGCCAATGCGATTCGTGAATAGGAAATATTCAACAGATCCGCCATCACAAAAGCCGCAATCCCCATAACAGGCGGCATTAGTTGTCCGCCGGTTGATGCAATGGCCTCTACTGCGCCGGCACGTTCTGGCGCCATGCCAGTGCGCTTCATCAGTGGGATTGTGAAAACCCCTGTGGCTGTAACGTTAGCCACTGCACTCCCAGAGATCGTGCCCATCAAACTGGAGCCGATAATGGCCACCTTGGCACCACCGCCCTTAGATCGACCGACCATGCGCATGGCAATATCGATGAACAGGCCGCCACCGCCAACGCTGCTGTACACGACACCGAAAAAAACGAAGTAGAAAATAAAGTTTACGGAAGTTGCTGCGGTTACACCTAAAACGCCCGAGGTCGTCATGGTGAAAATTTCAGCCCAATCGCTTAAGCCAATATTCCCAAAACCAATTGGATCAGGTAGTGCGCCCCCGAATAGCCCATAACCTAAAAACACAACAAGGACGCTGACCAGCATCCAACCAACCGTGCGTCTGACCGCCTCTAAGAGGAGCAGGACGAAGACCGCAGATGCAAAAATATCGATGTATTCGACAACGTCAACATTCTCAATGCGCGTCGTTAACCGCGGTAACTCCGATAGGTAATAGTACGCACAGAAGGTAACACCCAGTAGCGTCAACGCTTGCACCGCTTTAGCCAGAAGGTTTCTAGACTCCCATTGAATTGGATGCGCAATAAAGAGAATAAACAGCGCGATTACAACGTGTGTAGCACGCTCGTACATCGGCTCCATTGGCTTGAATAGCGCCCACAGCTGAAAGCCAAAAAACACGATACCGAATACGGTAAGCGCTAAGAGGATCCTGTTATTACGGTGTTGCATCATGATGAGCCCTAAAAAGGAGTGCCTCCCGCGAGCTAGCGGGAGGCAGACACTTTACTTAAGCAGCCCTTTTTCTTTATAGAAACGCAATGCACCTGGATGCATGGCAATACCATTGTTTTCGGGCGTTGTGGCATTCTCGGGTTTAAACG
>DATHYR010000084.1:0-1178 GCA_035458985.1 Pseudomonadales bacterium | reverse complement strand
TTGGCAATTGCCTTATCGTCTAGCTGCAAATCGTTTTGCCAGGTGTGAAGTAGTTTCACAACAAATTGTTCACCGCCCATTTTTTGCGCGCCTACCAATGAAGCGTGGCGTCTATCGGGCGAAAGATCGATTGCCAGCCATGTCAGTTTGTCAAGATCAAGGTCAACCGATTTGTCCAGGCAATTGCCCCAACTGGCAGCGTCCACCGCGCTATTTATTGCCACCACCCACCTACACAAAACTTCAGTCATGACCACGTCAGGCGGGTCGTTCAAAACGCTTCGTACGTTGTCCGCATGGATAAGCGTGCCCATTGACGGGTTGGCGTACCTGGCGTTTTCAACGCTGATTTCGTCGGTTGGTGCTGACCATTCAAAATAGCCAATGTCGTCGGCGACGCCTGCAATGCTGGCAAGGGCACGCTCACGAAATTGGTTCAGCACTACGCTGCTGGAATCGCCTGCGTTTGTGTACGCCATGACCATTGGATTTTGCGCAGCCATAAGGGTGTAACGCAATGACGCAAAACTTTCAATGTCTGTCATTTCACGCAATTCGTCCAGGTGAATGGTCGAAGGTCGGGAAACACCACGGGCAGCCGAACCGCCCGCACGCACAATGAACCGATTTCCCGTGAGGGTTTCGATTTCTTCACCGCCATGCTGCCAACGAATCTTTTTGACCTGTTTTGCCAAATCGTCGCTGCCTTCGATCATTTGCACCAATGCCCTGAATTGTTCCAGTGATGTGGACAAGCGGTGCGCCGAACCGATTTGCAGTTTTTCGTCCCATAGAAACAACCCGCCCAAAATTCTGATCAGCTGCAAAAACGACTTTCCGTTTTGGCGTGCCACCACCACGCAATTGACTGGGGTTGCCCAACGTCCGTCGGGCTTGACTTTGTGACTGTGAATAAGCGCGAATTTCTGCCAGTCCATAAGATCGATCTTCAAATCGGTCGCCAGGTCGATCAATTCACCCCCGCGTGAGGGTAAATCGTTCAGCGGTGTGTGAATTCGGGGGGTTTGTACGCCGATTAGCGGGATTTCAGGGTCTGCGTCCCTACCCAAAACCGTTTCAGGGCTTTTGAGGGCTTCTACGGGCGTTTGGTGACCTTTTGAGGGCTTCTCAGTCGTTTTCATGGCTTCTCGAATCGTTTTGGGGGGAAATTAAACCAG
>DATHYR010000083.1:0-1014 GCA_035458985.1 Pseudomonadales bacterium | reverse complement strand
GATAATCAAAATTTGGCACTGGGCGGCTTATACTTGAAGCCGACTCGTAAACAAATGTTAGCGCAACATCAAGCTTTGCAGCACGCCTAAACGGGTCATTGATGGCCTTGGTTAGCCAAGGCCTTGGTCCGAGAAGGTAATTAAATGGATGACAGCAAACTGACCACCCCACTACGGGCTGTGATAACAGATGCACAGACTCATGCTATCCGTAAGGAAATTCGGATCACCGGCATAGTTCAGGGTGTCGGTTTTCGGCCATATGTCTATCGTTATGCTATCGAATTGCCCCTATCTGGCACTGTGCTCAATAACGCCTTAGGTGTCACGATCACGCTCCAAGGATTAGCGTCTGACATTCAACACTTTATCGATAAACTCAAAGCGTGCCCACCGCCCTTAGCACGCATTGATAGCATAGTAGAAAAGCCACTCCCGCTGGTCGCCAACGAACATGGGTTCTCTATCATACACTCACAAGGTGGGAGTGATGCCGTGGTGGCCGTCTCAGCCGATAAGTGCGTGTGTGAAGATTGCCTTGCTGAATGTCTTGATCCAAGCAATCGCCACTATCGCTACCCGTTCACCAATTGCACTAACTGTGGTCCGCGTTACACCATCATACGGACCTTGCCTTACGATAGACCAAATACGGCAATGGCTGAATTTGAGATGTGCGATGCTTGTGCCGCCGCCTACCGAGATCCCCTTAATAGACGCTACCACGCGCAACCTGTCAGTTGCCCAAAATGTGGTCCCCAATTGCGTTACTTATCTACCAATGGGGAAACTGTTTGCCGTGAAATGACTGCCTTAGACATGTGTATTGGCGCATTAAAACAAGGCAAAATAATAGCCATAAAAGGGCTTGGCGGCTTTCATCTCGTCGCAGATGCGACTAACGACGACGCCGTGGCACTATTGCGAATGCGTAAACACAGACCCGCAAAACCATTCGCAGTCATGGTAAGCGACCTAGCAATGGCACAGTCTTATGCCACAGGGTCTGCATTT
>DATHYR010000082.1:0-3607 GCA_035458985.1 Pseudomonadales bacterium | reverse complement strand
GCGAATTCCCAAAGGTAGAAGTACCAGCTGCAAAACCAGCAACAGTCAAAAAGGAGAGCAAAAAATGGAACAAGCAAAAGCCGTAGCAGCCTCATGGGCGCGCTCATTTCTGGCAGCTGCACTTGCCTTATACATGGCAGGCGTGACTGACCCAAAGACACTTGCAATGGCAGGGGCAGCAGCTGTTGCACCAGTGATCTTGCGCTGGCTTAATCCAAATGACAAAAGTTTTGGCAACTTGGGGAAGTAGCCAAAGACTCGCGGCGGCAGGGTTGGTTTGGGCACTTGCACTAATCCTGTCCGCTTGCGGGTATCAAGGCTGGACGCGCTATGAGTGTCAGGAATACACAAACTGGGCAAAAGCGGAGTGTCAAAAACCGCAATGCGTCCCAACTGGAACATGCACTGACGACCTACTTGGCATTGACTCGCGATAAACCAGCTCGTCGCAAAACACCAGAGGAAGTACACGCACAGCTCATACTCATTATTGGGTCAACACTAGCTGCGGTTTTTCTTGTGGTTACCGTAGGCATTACATACGCGCTGATCTTTGTCACACAGCCAATTGGGGCACAAGCACCCAGCGACGCAGCATTTATTGATTTGCTCAAAACACTGGCAATCTTTTTGACAGGCTCGCTAGGCGGTGTGCTGGCTGGTAATGGACTTAAATCCAAACCAAAGCCACAGGACACGCCGACAAACACGCACAATCCTTGACCGCGCGTCGATCATGCGTCACCCTGAGGGCAGGTGGTAACACTTACCGCCTAGAAATCGGGAGAATTTCATGGTACTTGATCTATTAGACCCGCAGACTTTGGGTCGTTTGGTTGGCGTCATAACACTCATGGTGCTTGGCGCAGCTGCTGGTTATGCCAAAGGTTTCAAGGAGGGCAAGCGCGAGGGCATGGCACGCCGTAAAGCAATCAGCCGTCACATGAGCAACAAGGTGGCTAACTAATGAACGCTGAAAAAGAGCTACTGTTGGCGTTACTTATTGAAAAGTACACACAGCCAAAAACCACAAAAACAATTGAAGTCATTGCTGAAATAAAGCAGCCACGCAAACGTCGGGCTCGCGCCAAAGCACACCGCTGGACAAATGAACAAAAAGCATTTTTGTTGCAACAACGTGCAAAGGGTCACGAAATGCACAAGATCGCAGCAGCTATGGGTTTGCGTACTAAACAGGTTGAAAACATGCATTACAGCTTGACCTCTCGTAAAGATAAGGCGGTCAACTAATGGCATTTTTGGATAACTACGAAGGCAACAAAGAGCGAACAGACCGCTGGAATTTGACCTACCCAGAGGGACGTTTGCAAGCACACATTGTCGAATTCAATGCCGACAAAGGTTACATACTGGTGCAGGCTAAGGCTTGGCGTAACCAGACAGAGATCGAGCCAGCAGGCATTGATTACGCATACGGCTTTATTGCAGCTTACAACCCAAACATGAAACGCTGGTTTGTAGAGGACACAGTCACCTCAGCTTTAATGAGAGTCATGGCGTTGGTCATGGGCGGTACTGAAAAGGCGACCCGCGAGACAATGGAACAGGTTGAGAAGCTATCAACAAAGGTTGCCACAGCTGACGTCAAGGCTGAATACGACTATTGGACAACAAAGCACGGCGACGTGCCTAGTTACGCCACAGCCGCAGAAGCTGAGCAATCTGGCATACCGTCGTTGGGTTCATCAATTGACGAAATCGCAAACCAATTGGGCGGTCAACTGGTCGAGGAAAAGCCACGCTGCGAGCATGGGACACGCGTTTGGAAAACAGGCGAGTCACCAAAAACAGGCAAGGCTTGGGGCGGTTATTTCTGCACCGAGAAAACAAAGGCAACCCAGTGTGACCCGCTTTGGTATCAGCTAGGCAGTACAGGTCAGTGGGTTGTGAGGTTGCCATGAGTGAATACATGGAGATGATCGACGTCAAAACAATGATGTGCAAGCTGCTTTGCAATGGCGAAGTGGTTGCTGAGTACAAAGTAGAGCAGTGTGACAAATGCTCACAGATCACAAAGCTTGACTCTTTTGGCTACCAAAAAGGCTATGACAAGCACGAGAAAGTCATTTGGTTTTGCGGTGGTTGCCGTTGAAAATCAAGCTCACAGCAAATGAAATGTGCGTGTGTATGGTTGCAGCTGTCAAGATCACCAGCGACAAAGGCGATTTGCTAGAGTCAAAAGGTCATTACAACGACACACCGTTTATGACCTATTTAGCAGAATTGGCAGAGTCAATTGGCAGTGAGTGGGCAGTGGCAAAATACTTTGGCTTACCATTTGACCCATTTGAGGACAAAGGCAAACGCAAGGCAGATGTCGGGGCAGGCATTGAGGTGCGTTGGACAAAGTATGAGCTAGGGCAGCTGATCGTCTATGAGTACGACAGACCAACCGACATTGCAGTGCTGGTGACAGGTACAGCACCTAATTACTACATAGCAGGCTGGATACCAGTCACAATGGCGCAAAAGCCTAGATACCGTCACAGCAAGCAACCGACGTGGTGGGTCACACAAATTAACCTGCAACCTATTGAGAATTTGAGGAAATCCAATTATGGAACAAGTGCAATTTGAGTGCCGCATTTGCAAAAAGGTAACGCGGCAGCTGATACATAAGATCACAGACAACCTGCCACAAGGCGTCGAGGTTATTCAATGCACCAAATGCGAGGTCATGGGTGTTGCACAGATCGGTGGCACAGATGCCGACGTATGAGTACAAATGCGTAGCGTGCAACATCAGCTACGAAGTCACGGAAAAACTAGCTGAACACACAACACCGTATTGCTGCGGATTTATGATGCAACAAATTTACGGTGCGCCAGCAATCGTATTTAAGGGCACAGGTTGGGCAGGTAAGTCATGAAGTTATCCACAGACGTTATCCACAGGCTGTGCGCAACGCCCAACAGCACGCTCAATAACCTGTTAACCTTGACAGGCTTGGTACGCTGGTTTCGCTTGAAGCGAGCCGCTGAGGCGGGTAGCTCGCAAGGGCGCAATCGGCTAATGGGCAAGGTCTATGCCATAGCGGCATTGCTTTCAATAACGACAACACTAGAAGCAAATGCAGCTAATTACTCAATAGATCACTTAAAGCTTTATGCACACAGCAGAATTCTTGACTATAAAGAGTTTCAGTGTTTCAACAAAATCATTACCAAAGAGAGTCGTTGGTCATACACAGCACGCAACAATAGTCATTATGGATTAGGTCAAATGAAGTCACAGCATTACAGAGACCTCGACCCATTTAGGCAAATAGATGCCACATTGAGGTACATTACAAATCGTTATGGTTCAAGCTGCAAAGCGTGGGCATTTCATCAGGAGAGGAATTACTATTGATGAGCAGTGCATTACAGGGCAACGGCAGCACGACCAAGTGGCGAAAGATTAGGCTGCGTATCTTGCAACGTGACGGTTATGTTTGCCAGATGTGCGGTACTGAGGAAGCCAACAGCGTCGATCACATAGTACCTAGAGCTGCTGGTGGCAGTGATGAGGAGTGGAATTTGCAAACGTTGTGCCAATCGTGCAATAGCAGCAAGGGGGGGCGGTTTTTTAGTGTGCCTAAGACAC
>DATHYR010000081.1:0-2845 GCA_035458985.1 Pseudomonadales bacterium | reverse complement strand
AACTGCCCATCAGCAAAGAAAAAATTTAAGTCACCTGTGCAAATGGCCTAGGCTGATTTGATATAGATCAAATTAGCCTAAGACACTTAAATCGACAATACCCATGTTACAGCGGGTCATTTAAGGCGACTTACCGCCACGCATAGGAGAGAGACCATGGGCAGTGCCGTGGGTAGTTATCAAGATCACTTTAATTACAAAGTGGTCAGTCAATTCGCGATTGCGACCATCGTCTGGGGTATTGTGGGTATGCTCGTAGGGGTGATACTGGCAGCTCAACTGGTTTGGCCAGAGATTACGTTCAATATTTCATGGCTGAGCTACGGGCGTCTACGCCCACTCCACACTAATGCGGTCATTTTTGCATTTGGGGGTAGTGCTCTCTTTGCAACCTCTTACTACGTTGTTCAGCGTACCTGCCAGGTACGTTTATTTTCAGATAAGTTAGCAGCATTTACATTCTGGGGATGGCAAGCTGTCATTGTCGCTGCCGCAATTACCTTGCCCTTCGGTATTAGTACCTCAAAAGAGTATGCTGAGCTTGAGTGGCCAATTGATATTCTGATTGCGGTAGTGTGGGTAGCTTACGCAGTGGTCTTCTTTGGCACTATCATGCAGCGAAAAACAAAACACATTTATGTATCCAACTGGTTCTTCGGCGCATATGTATTAACGATTGCGCTCCTGCATATTGTGAATAACATCGAAATGCCAGCCAGCCTGTTTAAGTCTTACTCTGCGTATTCGGGTGCACAGGATGCCATGATTCAGTGGTGGTATGGTCACAATGCCGTTGGCTTTTTCTTGACAACCAGTTTTTTGGGAATGATGTATTACTTCATTCCAAAGCAGGCCGAGCGCCCAATATATTCCTATCGTTTGTCGATTGTGCACTTTTGGGCCCTCAACTTTACCTATATGTGGGCTGGGCCGCACCATTTGCAGCACACTGCATTACCAGACTGGACCCAGTCCTTAGGCATGGTTTTTTCTATTATCCTGCTAGCTCCATCGTGGGGTGGCATGATTAACGGCATCATGACTTTATCCGGCGCATGGCACAAATTGCGCAGCGACCCGATCCTAAAATTCTTGGTTGTAGCGCTGTCTTTCTACGGCATGTCGACCTTTGAAGGTTCGATGATGTCGATTAAGACCGTAAATAGCCTTTCCCATTACACCGACTGGACGATTGGCCACGTGCATTCTGGGGCGCTCGGTTGGGTAGCCATGATTACGATTGGATCGCTCTACTACCTTGTTCCGCGCCTTGTTGGCCAAAAGGATATGTACAGCACGCGCTTGATTGAGCTGCATTTCTGGATCGCAACCTTAGGTGTGGTTATTTACATTGCAGCGATGTGGATTGCCGGTGTAATGCAAGGTTTAATGTGGCGCGCATTCGAGCCAGATGGTACTTTGACCTATAGCTTTGTAGAGTCTGTCAAAGCAACTTATCCATTTTATGTCATTCGTTTAATTGGTGGCATCTGTTATTTGGGCGGCATGCTCTTGATGGCATATAACGTCTATAAAACGCTTCACAACAAGAGGTTCATTGACGCGCCTATACTTACGCCGTTAGTGATGGCCCATTAAGAAGAAGAAAAGCCATGTCTAAGCCATCAAAATTCTTTTCCCATGAAACCTTTGAGCGCAATATTGGTTGGTTGATTATTGCCACGATTGTGGTGGTGTCGATTGCCGGTTTAGTGCAAATAGTGCCCCTTTTTTTTCAGCACTCGACGACTCAGCCATCGCCAGGCGTAGTCCCATTTCCGGCACTCAGTCTTGCGGGTCGGGACATCTACCAACGTGAGGGCTGCGTTGGCTGTCACTCGCAGCAAATTCGCACTCTGCGCTCTGAGACTGAGCGCTACGGCCCATATTCACTAGCTGGCGAGTCCGTTTATGATCACCCATTTTTGTGGGGTAGTAAGCGTACCGGGCCAGATCTAGCCCGTGTAGGTGGGCGCTATTCGGATGAGTGGCATCGCATTCACTTTCGTAATCCACGGGATGTTGTTCCTGAGTCAAATATGCCGGCCTACCCCTATCTCCAGCATGCTGCGGCCAATGCAGGCAGTATCCAGGCACATATGAAGGCCTTGCGCCGACTGGGTGTTCCATACACCGACGAGGCAATTGCAAACGCACCTAGAGAGCTAGAAGGTAAAACAGAGGAAGACGCCCTAATTGCCTATATGCAAAGTTTAGGTATTCACCGTAGATCAACCAGTTCAGCGGCCATCACTGGCTCTGCTACCAGCATCGGCAATTAAAAGGGAAAGGACATGATTGAAATCATCGCCCCTTATTTGTCTGCTATTTCGAGTGTCTTGGGCTTAACTGCTTTTCTCCTCATTGTTTGGTGGGCGTGGTCTGCTAAGCGGCAGCCAGCAAACCGAGAGTCTGCAGCGCTCCCCTTTGATCTACCCGATGAATTTTCTGAGGATAAAAAATGAGCGACTTTATTGATGCTTATTGGAGTATTTTTATTGCTGCTATCACCTTAATTGGGATAGTGTGGTGCGTCTGGCTACTGTCGTCTCAGCGCAAGGTAACGGTAGAGCAAAATGCAGATGGCAGCGTTGCTGATACGGGGCATGTGTGGGATGGGGATCTGCGCGAGCTGAATAACCCATTACCGCGTTGGTGGGCTTGGATGTTTTTAATCTCCTGTATTTTTGCCCTCGCTTATCTTGTACTTTATCCCGGCCTCGGATCCTTTCCCGGCTTGCTGGGCTATACCAGTCAGAACGCTCACACAATCTCAGTTGTAAAAGCAAATGAGGAGCTCGAGCCGATTTATGCGAAGTACATGCAGCTTAGTGTGCAGCAGGTG
>DATHYR010000080.1:0-1214 GCA_035458985.1 Pseudomonadales bacterium | reverse complement strand
AGTTGCCCGTAAAGATTTAGCACAGTGGTATCGCGCAGCAGATTTGATTGTTGTCCCTAGCTATAGCGAGAGCTTTGGTTTGGTGGCACTTGAAGCACAAGCTTGCGGAACACCAGTTGTAGCAACTGCAGTGGGTGGATTACGTACCGCGGTGGCAGATGGTATTTCAGGTGTTTTAGTGGATGGGCATGATCCAAAGGCTTGGTCCTCAGTCATTGTGCGTTTACTACAAGAACCACAGCGCCGCGTACTGCTTTCTATAGGTGCGATTGAACATGCTTCTCACTTTGGTTGGGATGCAACTGCGCGTGGAACTTTAGATATTTACGATCTTGTAATCGGCGGTATGCGTAAGTCATTGGAAGCGTAAATGGCTGGCATTGATCCACGTATCACCATTGAAGAGTTTTTAGATTCACACGACCTGGATTACGAACGTAAAGATAGCAACACCTTTTTAGTCAGTTTGCCGGGTGAAAAAAAGCTGCAGACTCATTGTGCTTTGGTGGTCGGAGATCATTCGCTCAGCATTAACGCCTTTGTTATACGCAGACCCGATGACAACGCCGATCAAGTTCATGCCTGGTGCATGGCAAAAAATGCTTCAATGTATGGAATCGCATTTGCTACCAATGAACTAGGGGATATTTTCTTAGTTGGTCGCTTGCCTTTGTTTGCCGTCACCGATCGCGAACTAGATCGTTTGATCGGATCGGTTCTGCAATACAGCGACAATTCTTTCAATCCACTGCTTGAACTTGGCTTTGCAAATGCAATTCGCCGCGAATGGGCCTGGCGACTCTCACGCGGAGAATCTCTGGCCAATTTAGATGCTTTCAAACATTTGGTTTAGACTGCAGCCATGACTAACTTTGAACTTGTCCTATTGCGCCATGGCGAATCTGAATGGAACGCTAAAAATCTCTTCACCGGTTGGGTAGATGTCCGTCTATCTGAAAAGGGAGAGGCAGAGGCCCGCCGCGGTGGTTCGATGTTGGCAGAGCGCGGCTTGTTGCCAGATGTAGTTCAAACATCACTGTTGCGTCGTGCGATTCATACATCCCAGTTAGCACTTGATGCATGTGATCGTCATTGGATCCCGGTAAAGCGATCATGGCGATTGAATGAACGTCACTACGGCGCATTACAGGGCAAGGACAAGGCGCAGACCTTGGCGCAGTATGGCGAAGAACAGTTTCAATTGTGGCGCCGTA
>DATHYR010000079.1:0-4055 GCA_035458985.1 Pseudomonadales bacterium | reverse complement strand
TGGAGCACGCGTTCAATGTTATTAGATTTTTGTGAACTAAATCACAAGTATTTTTAGAGCGGCATTAGGTGCCAAACAACCCTTATTCAAAACGGCGATAATCGTAAAATGTACTTTTAAGATAAAAATGCCTAACTAGCCCATTTATCTACCCTACTGACTCAATTTCAAGATTAATCAACGCGCAAGGAGGATAGTCGATTGATTTTAAATAAAACATGAGCACAAAAAATGAATAAAATTATTACTTTGGCATTTGCTTCTGCACTTGTCTCAGCCTGTGGTGGAGGCGGATCACCAACTCCCCCTTCAACACCTACCCCGAATCCAACACCCACACCTACACCGACGCCTGATACGACTGCCCCCGTGATTACATTAAATGGCAGCAGTTCGATCACATTGACTGAAGGCGACAGCTTCACAGATCAAGGCGCCCAGGCCAGTGATGCGGTCGATGGCACCGTTGCCGTCACTGTCTCTGGCAGTGTGGGCACAACACCGGGCCAATACACCTTAACTTACTCAGCCACCGATGCAGCTGGAAACACCGCGAGTCTTTCTCGCGTGGTCGTTATTGAAGCAGCCCCCGCGCCCCCAACACCGCCACCAGTTACCCCTCCCTCTTCTGGGAATGACCAAGTACTTGTGGAAGGAGAGATTGGTACAGCATGGGACAAAGGTATTTTAGCGTTTGATGCCGCCCTTGATTATGCCGACTGCACCATGTCTGGCGGTACTATTTGTACTAGCATTAGCTGGGAATTTGTCGAGGACAATGAACAAGGCCAGGTACTGAGCATTAGCCATCCCAGCAATGCCGCCCATGCCGGCGTGTTCATCGCTTCCAGCGATGCGGTTAATTTAAGTACTTATCAAAACGGCGCACTCCAATTTGACGTCAAAGTCCTGTCTGGCGATGGCCGTTTAACCACCAAAATCGATTGCTTTTATCCATGTACCTCTGGCGATCAAAATTTAGCGGCGCTGGAACTGAACACATGGCACACCGTTCGTGTTTCCATGGCCTCGCTCATTCAGCAGGGTTTGAATGCCGCCAACGTCAACACAGGTCTAGTGATTTGGGCAACGGGCCATAGCAACAGCACTTTTTTGATTGATAACGTCGTCTTCACTACAGCCGTTAATGGCGACCTGACACCACTCGCTGGTGGCGGCACGAACCCTAGTGGCCCTGTCACGCAAGACTTCATTCTCACACCTATGGGTGCTGGTTCATATTCAGATACCATCAACGTGGCCAGCTACCGCTGTGTCTTTGACTATGGTAATTGGATCTACAGCGCCGGCATGGTGGAGCCAGGCATTGGTGGTTGCGACACCAGCACGGGTACACCTATTGGCAACCCTACCCCCTTGCGCCCTCAACTTGTAGCGCCCGCCAGTGAGGGCCCCACACCTACACACAAATGGTGGGGTTCCGTCTCGTTTATGGGCGAAATGACCATAGGCGATCCTAACGATGCCGCTTACATTACGCCAGACCCAATTACTGCACGTATCACCAACAAAGGCTTCCGTGCGATGGGTATCCCAGGAGGTCTTCGCGTTAACGGCATCAACTTTGATTACCCTATTCCTGATCCTTTTGCGGAAGTCTTTGACGGTATCGCCATCAGCCATTCCAATGGTGGGGATATGGAAGCCTTCCTAAAAGATCATGGTGATGCCAGCGTCACTGTGCAATGGCAACAAGGGCAAAACGCGCTCATGGAAGCCACGTTTGTTCACGGCTCGCCTTATGTTTATTTACATGTGCTGAGCGGAGACTTAGTGATAAAAACCCTCCGTGAAGACGGTGGTGAAAAAGGCACCTTTGCAACGCCGGCCAACACCCTTGGTGTGTGGACCAGTGTCGCGGGTAACCACAACAACTACATGATCACCGGTCAAGGCGATACCACCTTTAGCAATACGACCAGCAATGTGATTACCGCTAGTAATGCCTCGGGAAGATTCACACTCAGCTATTTACCTCAGGCCGATGGCTTACCCAGCGCCAGCACAGTGAATACCATTGCGGCAAATGCTACAGCGACTGTCGCTAAAGTGAACATCGACTACAGTGTCGATCGCACAAGTAATGTGGTAACAGTGACACATAGCTACGTGGACGATGCGGGTAACCCAGTCAATACCCTTATGGGGCTTCATCCACTGCATTGGAAGCGGGCAGGGACGTTGACCGCAGCTCATCAGGTAAGAAGTGCACGAGGTATCATTAAATTTGTTGAAGGCAATAGCTTTAGCTACCAGATGGAAAGTGTAGGGGTATTACCCGCGCTGCCTAATGTTGCCACCACACTGTCGAACACTGAACTCACCGCTTTGGTGGACGATTTTCTTGCTAGTGGTGAAGCTAACTGGAAGCCTTACCGTGACGCCTACTGGTCGGGCAAAATTTACAGCAAAGTCGCCGAGCTTATTGCCATTACCGACCAAGCGGGCCTAACAGAGCAAAAACAGCGCTTGTTAACGTGGCTTAAAGCGGAATTAGCCGACTGGCTTACCGCCGGTACTGACACCGAATTAGATATCGATCAGTATTTTGCCTATGACGACGAGTGGAACACCTTATTGGCCATGGAAGAGTCGTTCGCGTCACACCAGCAACTTAATGATCACCATTTCCACTATGGCTACTTGGTTCGTGCCGCCGCGGAAGTGTGCCGCCATGAAGCGGCCTGGTGTGGCAATGACCAATATGGCCCCATGGTAGAACTCTTGATTCGTGATTATGCCGCAGGTCGTGACGACGCCATGTTCCCCTACTTGCGCCACTTTGATCCCGCCAATGGCTTCTCTTGGGCCTCAGGTAAAGTCAATTTTGTACGCGGCAACAACAACGAATCGACCTCCGAAGCTGCCAACGCCTATGGTGCCATGGTGCTGTATGGTTTGATTACCGGTAACAATGACATTGTTGAACGCGGCATGTATTTGCATGCTTCTACGGCTGCCAGTTATTGGGAATATTGGAATAACCTCGATGGTTACCTCAATACCGGTGCCGACTTCGACAATTTTCCGCCTGGTTATGAATGGCTCTCTACCTCCATTGTCTGGGGTGACGGCGCTGTATTTTCTACTTGGTTTAGCGCAGCGTATGCACATATCTTAGGGATTCAGGGCTTACCTACGAACCCTCTGATCATGCACGTTGGCTTATACAGTGATTACATGCGTGAATATGTGGCACTGGGGTTAGCTGAGTCGAGCAATGGCAAACCTTCGGGGCTTATTGAAGATCAGTGGCGTGACATTTGGTGGAACTTGTGGGCCATGGTGGATGGCGAGTTGGCATTGGCTGACTACGAGAGCGTTTCAAGCTATAACGCCGAAGCAGGTGAAAGCAAAGCGCATACCTATCATTGGTTACATAACCTTACCGCGCTTGGCCAAATTACGTCTGGTAAAGGCGATGTCACCGCCGACTACCCCGCAGCGATGGTATTTGATAAAGCCGGCGTTAAGTCTTACGTGGTGTATAACTTTGGTGATACAGCGCGGACAGTAACGTTCAGTGATGGTGTGAGCGTAACAGCAGCCCCACAAGACTTTACGGTTTATAAAGAATAAGCGACAACAAATCGCCTTCTACAGAACCAATCTGTAGAAGGCATTCTTCATTAAAAGAGACGAATTCGCCGTCTCTGCCATAAGCCTCCTAAAGCGCTTGGCAATACAACCAACGTCTCTGCCTTCTTTCAAAACTTGAATATTCGTGATGGCAAGCCTCAACACCCTCTTCATCTGTAAAGAACGCCTTAAATTCCACCATGCCTTGGTTGCCTGACTGCGATCTGTCGATAATTTCCAATCGCTGCCAGTCTGTTTCACGCGTATTAAGATCGATAGTTTTTAATCCGCCACGATATTCAACGGCCCAAGTATCTAAAAGGTATTGACCATAACCGCCTAGGAAAAATGCACTGAAGCGAGAGCGCATGAGCTGTTCAGGTGTTTTAGCGTGTTGGGCACCAGAAAGAAACCGGTCGCAGCATTTGGCGAAAGGTTTGTTGCTGCCGCAGGGG
>DATHYR010000078.1:0-1612 GCA_035458985.1 Pseudomonadales bacterium | reverse complement strand
GTATTTCTCTGTCTCTGCCAGGCGTAACTGGCGCAAACCCTTGTTTGCCACATATTCACCCAGTACGTTTTCCAGCCGTTCCGGTGGAAAGGCGGTCGGGATATTCAACGAGGCATCGTATTCCGTAAGGCTAACCAGGCCGCTGATACTGACCCGCTCGCCTCGATCGAATGCGTCAAACTCATCATCGACTATTGCACGCGCAAGCTGGCGTGCACGGTCTGCCCTGAAGTTCATAAAATACAGTGCATCCCCTTCATTGACTTTTACCGGGTCACCAATGGACGTGGCATGAATGAATTCGTCACTTTCTTCGCGCTCGTATGATTCATTGATGGCGCTGATGGCATCAGCAGATTGATACTGCGGTTTGCCATGAAAAATCAGGTCGTAAGCCATCTTTACACGGTCCCAGCGTTTATCACGATCCATCGCATAATAGCGACCAATGATCGATGCAAAACGCCCTACGCCGAGCTTGTCGAATACGGCCTGCATCCTTTTTACCGACGCCAGCGCACTTTGCGGCGGGGTATCACGACCATCGGTAAAGGCATGTAGATAGATATGCTTTGCACCACGTTGTGCAGCCATCTTCACCATGGCATGCAAATGCGTATCGTAGCTGTGAACGCCGCCGTCAGATAGCAAACCGAACACGTGCACCGCCGCGCCTTTTTCAATGGCCGCATCCAGCGGTCCTGTCAGAGTCGCATTTTCGAAGAAGGAACCGGTTTTTATGGAACGGTCGATACGGGTTGCTTCCTGGTAGACCACGCGACCTGCTCCCAGGTTGACATGACCGACCTCGGAATTACCCATCTGGCCAGCGGGTAATCCAACATCAATACCGGAGGTTCTGACAAGGGAGTGAGGGTAGGTGGCCCACATATGGTCCCAAAATGGTTTATCCGCAGCCTCGATACCATTAAAATCCGGGCTTTCACTGTAACCCCAGCCATCGAGAATGATGAGCGCGACTGGTTTTGGGGTGCTAGACATATGATTTAATTACCTTGAGGAGCAGAAAAAGCTGCAAATAATACCTGTTTGTATGCAATAAAAGTGTTACACATCCTGATTTTTAGTATTATCCCATATCGTTGTATTAGAATCATTTAATAACTCGATATAACCCCATAAAGTGGAAGCTATTATGTCCGTCTCTGAAACACTGAACCTCATGTCGAATGATGAGGACATTGACCTTGCATCACGTTCACTCAAGGCAATGTCTCATCCCTTGAGGTTGAAGATTCTCTGCACCCTGGCAGATCAGGAGCTTAGTGTGCAGGAAATTGTAGATGCCGTGGGCACTTCCCAGAGTAATATTTCGCAGCACCTGGCTATCTTGCGCGACAAGGGGATCATCGCTTCCCGCAAAAATGCCAACCGCGTTTTCTATCGTGTTGGTGATGCCCGAATCCTCAAGCTTATTGACATGATGCGTCAGGCATTCTGCCCCAACGAGTAATCCCGCCGATGGCGGTCTACCATCCGGAAGTTATGGAACAAATTATAGAATTTGCCGGCAACCACACCATGCTGGTTGGAGCGTTTGTCATCGTATTGGCCATGTTGATCGGCAATGAAATCGGCCGGTTGACACGAG
>DATHYR010000077.1:0-26130 GCA_035458985.1 Pseudomonadales bacterium | reverse complement strand
CGCCTTCTTGAGTATGTGGATTTCAAACACCGCCACGGCGCTCGTTTTGCTCCCTATCGCGGTCGCGGCAGTGCAAGACAGCAATGACAAAGGCTTAGCGACAGCGCTATTTCTGGGTATTGCCTATGCGTGCAGTATCGGTGGTATGGCAACGCCCATAGGTACGCCGCCTAATCTTGTCTTCCTGCAGGTGTATCAGCAGCAAACTGGCAACGAGATTGGCTTTTTACAGTGGATGATGTGGAGTATGCCAGTTGTGTTGATACTGCTTCCATTGGCCGCTTGGCTATTGACCCGGCGTCTTGGAGGAAAAATTGACGCGCCTCAGGTCGCTCTGGGGCCTTGGCGAAGCGAAGAACGACGCGTTTTATGGGTGTTTGCGTTCACTGCTATCGCCTGGATGACGCGCACGGATCCTTGGGGTGGATGGAAGGGATGGTTTGACCTGCCATGGGCGAATGATGCCTCGGTAGCGCTCTTGGCCGTGGTGCTGTTGTTCTCTTTGCCGAAGGCGCGTGGCAACAGTGAACGCCTACTCACCTGGCAAGCAACCCGGGATGTTCCCTGGAGTGTGATGTTGCTATTTGCGGGGGGGTTGTCTATTGCTACCGCGTTTCAAGAAACGGGACTTAGCCAATGGGTCGCTGAACAATTAGCGGCGGGGACAACACTGCCTCCGGTATTGATGGTACTGATGGTGTGCTTGCTGGTTACCTTCTTGACCGAGGTGACCAGCAATACGGCCAGCTCTAGTTTGTTACTGCCTATTTTAGCGGCGACGGCCGTGGTGGCCGACATTGCGCCGATCAGTCTAATGTTGCCAGCGGTATTGAGTGCGTCGTGTGCCTTTATGTTGCCTATTGCCACACCGCCCAATGCGGTGGTGTTTAGTTCAGGTTACATTTCGACGGCAGACATGGCCAAGGTGGGGTGGCGTTTAAATGTGCTAGGTGCGATCGTCATCACCGCGGCGATGACGATCATTGGGGTGGTTTAGAGCAGGGCCAGTACGCTTTCTGCTGAGCTCTTGTCCAGACCGCCGCCTTCGTCAACATTCAACGCGGTAATTTCACCGTTGTCGATAATCATCGCGTAGCGACGGCTGCGTTTGCCCATGCCGAAACCTTCGGCATCCAGTACCAGGTCAAGTGCCGTGGCTAACTCAGCGTTGCCATCAGCGGCCATCACAATATGTTCAGCATTCGATGCATTGCCCCAGGCATTCATCACGAACACGTCGTTGACAGAGGTGCAAATGATCGCGTCAACACCCTTGGCTTTAAGGGTATCTGCATGCACCACAAAGCCCGGCAGGTGCGCCGCTGAACATGTCGGTGTAAATGCACCCGGTACGCCAAAAAGCACGACCTTTTTGCCCGCGCAGAAGTCAGCCATGTTGAAAGCCTCTGGACCTTCGGCACCCATCACCGAAAGATTAATAGAGGGGATTTTATCGCCAATAGCAGCCATGATTTTTCTCTCTTCGTCTGATTACTTTTTCTTCATCGCCTGTTGAAGCAAGGCGCCCATAGAGCCCATAGTAGACGCACTTGACGTGTCTTGTCGCGTCATATTTTGCCTTGCCACGGGCTTCTGTGGGCGCTCGCTGGTCTTTTGTCCGATCTCATCGTCAAGGCGCATACTGAGGGCGATACGCTTGCGCGAGACTTCCACTTCAATCACCTTTACTTTAACGATGTCACCGGCTTTAACGACTTCGCGCGGGTCCTTCACAAACTTGGAGGACAGCGCAGAAATATGCACCAAACCATCTTGGTGAACGCCGATATCGACAAAGGCACCAAAATTGGTCACGTTGCTGATAACGCCTTCCAAGATCATGCCCGGTTCAAGATCTTTAATACTCTCAACGCCCTCCTTAAAATCGGCGGTAACGAATTCGGGGCGGGGGTCGCGGCCAGGTTTTTCCAATTCGCTCAAAATGTCTTTGATGGTGGGAAGTCCCACCGTTTCGGTGATGAAATCTTGGGGTTTTAAGGCGCGAAGGAAACTCACATCGCCAATGATACTGTTTAACTGGCGTCCACTGTTGCCAGCAATGCGTTCAACCACTGGGTAGGACTCGGGGTGCACCGCGGAGTTGTCGAGCGGGTTGTCGCCAGCGACGCGCAAAAAACCGGCGGCGAGTTCAAAGGTCTTTTCGCCGAATCGGGGAACCTTAAGCAAGTCGCGGCGGCTGCCAAAGGCACCGTTTTGGTCACGAAATTCAACAATATTGGTGGCCAGGGTGTTGTTGAGGCCCGAGACCCGGCTGAGCAATGGAATAGACGCGGTGTTGAGATCGACGCCCACCGCGTTGACGCAGTCCTCGACCACGGCGTCGAGGGCTCGCGCTAATTGTGTTTGATTCACGTCGTGTTGATACTGACCCACCCCGATGGATTTAGGGTCAATTTTAACCAACTCCGCCAAGGGATCCTGTAAGCGACGCGCGATGGATACCGCGCCGCGAATGGTGACGTCCAAGTCGGGGAATTCACGTGCCGCATACTCGGAGGCTGAGTAGATAGACGCACCCGCCTCATTGACCATGACTTTTTTGATATTCATGTCGGGGATCAACTTGAGGACCTCACCTACAAAACGGTCGGTCTCGCGCGAGGCCGTCCCATTGCCGATGCTAATCAGCGCTACGTCGTGTTTTTTGCATAGATTGACCAGAATCTTGGCAGATTCAGCGATTTTGTTTTGCGGCGGGTTCGGATAAATAGCGCAGTGATCCACCACTTTCCCCGTGGCGTCTATCACCGCGACTTTAACACCCGTGCGCAGACCAGGGTCTAAGCCAATGGTGGCCTTTTGGCCAGCGGCGGCGGTTAACAACAGATCCTTGAGATTGGCGCCGAACACCCTAATGGCATCGTCCTCGGCGCTGTCACGCACCTGGCCGAGTAAATCAGTTTCAAGGTGGGTTAATAATTTCACACGCCAGGTCCAGCGGACGACTTCACGTAACCAGCGGTCGGCAGCGCGACCCGCGTCACGAATGCCGTGTTGCTCGGCAATAATGATTTCGCAGGGATGAACAGCACTTAAGCTGTCGTCTTCATCGGGAAGGCGCAATGCGAGGTTCAGTACGCCAGCTTTGCGGCCGCGAAATAGGGCGAGTGCCCGATGCGAGGGCATGGTCTTTAGCGGTTCACTGTGCTCGAAGTAGTCGCGGAATTTTTCGCCAGTCCCTTCCTGGCCGGCAACCACGGCTGAAGTGACCAAGGCGTTGTCCCACAAGAAGTGGCGTAATTTACCGAGTAGACTGGCGTCTTCTGCAAAGACCTCCATGAGAATTTGCTTGGCACCGTCGAGCGCGTCTTTGCTGGTGGCGATGGCATGATCCGGATTGAGGTAGGTGGCGGCAAGGGTCTCTGGGTCACGTGTAGGATCCGCTAATAGCGCGTCAGCCAAGCCTTGCAGGCCAGCCTCGCGGGCGATCTGTGCCTTGGTGCGACGTTTGGGCTTGTAGGGCAGGTAGAGATCTTCTAGGCGCGTCTTGGTATCCGCCACCAAGATATCGTTCTTTAATTCGGGGGTAAGCTTACCCTGTTCATCGATGCTTTTCAGAATGGCCGCACGGCGATCTTCCATATCGCGTAAGTACCCCAACCGTTCCTCTAGAAAGCGCATTTGGGTGTCGTCTAGACCACCGGTGACCTCTTTGCGATAGCGCGAAATAAAGGGAACAGTGGCACCTTCATCAAGCAGGGTGACGGCGGCATTGACTTGGTGGGCGGCGACCTTAAGTTCGTCGGCGATGCGTTGATTGATGCTGTTCATTGATGATGGTCTTCCACAAAAAATTCACAGCGAATATACGGCAAACGAACCGTGCTGGGGAGTCTTGTTTTTTACCAAGGGAATTGTTAGAGCACCGACATGACCGGTGCTCTGGATTGCTTAGGCGTGTGGGCCGGCGGCGATAATGGCGTCTGAGACGTCAAATTTTTGCATGTTCTTTTGGAACAGTGCGGCTAGTTTTGAGGCTTGCTCATTATAGGCTTCCAAACTCTCCCAGCCATTGCGTGGATCGACGAAATGATCTGGCACGCCGGGAATCGACAGTGGAACATCAAGGTTGAGCGCGTCGATATGGAGCGTGTCGCAGTTTGCCAGTTGACCACTTTGTGCAGCCGCTACCACCGCGCGTGTCACAGGGATGGGGAAGCGAGACCCGCTGCCGCCTGGCGCTCCTGACCCCCCGGTCCAGCCGGTATTGATCAGATACACTTTGGCGCCAGATTTCTCGATGCGCTGCATCAATAATTCCGCATATTCATTCGCCGGACGAGGCATGAAGGGCGCGCCAAAACAGGTTGAAAACGTTGGGTGGATACCCGCTTCTGCGCCCATCTCGGTGGAGCCGACGCGAGCGGTATACCCTGACAGAAAGTGGTAGGCTGCGGCTTCTTTGCTGAGTATGGAGAGCGGTGGTAATACCCCCGAGACATCACAGGTCAGGAAGATGACGGTATTGGGCTCGCCGCCATTGTTTTGTGGAACACGTTTCGCGACGTGCTCCAGTGGATAGCAGCAACGGCCATTTTCGGTCAGACTGGTATCGTAATAGTCAGCCGTGCGGTGCCCGTTGGTCACCACGTTTTCCACGATCGCACCAAAGCGAATAGCGTCAAAAATAACGGGTTCATTATCGCGGCTTAAGTTGATCGTCTTAGCGTAGCAACCGCCCTCAAAATTGAAGACTTGGCCATCGCCCCAGCCGTGCTCGTCATCGCCGATGAGATAGCGTGTGGGATCGGCAGATAGCGTGGTCTTACCCGTGCCTGAAAGGCCAAAGAACAGGGTGGTATCGCCCTTCTCACCGACGTTGGCCGAGCAGTGCATGGGCATCACTTCTTTCTCTGGGAGCAAAAAGTTCTGCACCGAGAACATGGCTTTTTTCATCTCGCCCGCATAGTGCATGCCGGCCAGTAAGACTTTGCGCTGGGCAAAGTTGATCAGAACAACCGCCTCGCTATGGGTCCCATCGCGCTCTGGCTCACACACGAAATTAGCGGCGTTGATCACTGTCCACTCATTTTTTGACTTGGGGTTGAATTTGTTTGGGCGGACAAACATATTGCGCCCAAACAGACTCTGCCAGGCCGTTTCAGTGTAAACATTCACGGGCAGGTAGTGGTCTTCACTGGCGCCCACGTGCACGTGCTGCAAAAAGTGGTCGCGACCCGATAAGTAGGTATCGACACGATCCCATAGGGCATTGAACTTATCCGCGGGAAAGGGGCGGTTAACGTTACCCCAGTCAATCGCGTCCTCAGTCGAGGGTTCTTGCACAATAAAACGGTCATTGGTTGAGCGACCGGTACGTTTGCCAGTGGTGACAACGAAGGCGCCTGTGTCGGCAAGGTAGCCTTCTCCGCGTTGAAGTGCCGCTTCAATCAGCTCGGCGGGGCACAGATCGGTGTGCACCGTGATGCTATCCAGATGGTGGGTCATTGCTGTTTCCTGTTCCGTGATGTCTTTTTAAGACGAATTTATTCCCCATTGTTAAGGGGTTTTGAGCACTTTCTTTGAAATGCTAGTCGTACAGTATGCCAAGGATTTTGCAAACTGCTAAGTCGTATTTTGCAATGTTGCCCATTCAGTGGGGTGATGGCCGCTAATGCACGGCCGGATCGTCTTCGTCAAAGATGGAGGCAACAGCGACGCTGTCAAATTGGTAATCGTGATTACAGAATTCACACACTACCTGTATCACCCCTTCATCGCGAATAATGTCTTCCGCTTCGCCACGGCCGATGGTGCGAATCAGTTCGCGCGTACGCGTCTCTGAACAACTGCAACCAAAGCGTACTTCGCGGCTGTCAAACACGCGTACTTTGTCCTCGTGGTAGAGGCGATAGAGCAGCTCTTGGTGATCTAGCGTGAGGAGCTCCTCATCGGTAATCGTGCGGGCTAAGTGAGAGACATGTTCCCATTGCTGTTCGCGCTGTTCAGTGGCTATCTCACGACTAGGAGGCAGTTCCTGCAACATAAAACCGCTGCACTGGTGGGCGTCTGCCGCCAGCCAAAACAAGCTATTCAGCTGTTCTGATTGAACAAAATAGTCGGCTAAGCACTCGCCCAAATTGGCACCACTCAATGGCACGATCCCTTGGTAGCGCTTGCCTTTTACGGGATCAATGGTGATGGCGAGGGTTCCGCCCGCGAGGAGCTCGCGAAAATCTTCGCTGGTGGCGTACTCGGCATCGCGAGCAATGGCGCGAATACGCAAGTCATTGGTGCACTCCGCCATAATGGTGGGGATTTGGCCATCACTTTTGGCTTGTAAAATAATACTGCCGGCAAATTTAATGGTGGTACTTAACAGCACCGCCGCTGCCACAAACTCGCCGAGGAGTTTGCTGACGCCAAGCGGATAGTTGTGACTCATCACGGCGGTTTGATAACTTTCACTGAGGGTGACAACATCCCCTCGAATATCGGTCTCATCGAACATGAAACGCAAAATTTGATCTTGGCTAGACATGCATCATCTCGCTATTCGAAATCGTTAGTTTGTTTGAATCGGTGGATCTGGCGGCGATCTTTCTTGCTGGGGCGCGATGCTGGTGCCGCCATGCCTGCACTGGTGAGTTTGCGCTGCTGAGCCGATTGTTCTCTGGCGGCCACGCTGGCCTCTGTTTCACGGTACAACTGTTGCGCTTCAGGGGCGCCACGACGCTGGTCTGACAGCGCGATCACTTCCACTATCCTTTCATCCCAGCCTTGGCGTATGGTTAGCATGGCACCGATCTGTACTTCTTTGCTCACCTTGCAACTCGCGCCATCGTAACGCACTTTGCCACCTTCGATGGCGGCCTTGGCGAGGCTGCGTGTTTTGAAAAAGCGTGCAGCCCACAGCCATTTATCGATACGCACCTTATCGCTCACGGGGTGGCCCCGGGAAGAATTTCGTCAAAATGATGGATGCCGCGAAATAGCGTGTCGCGGCGCAGATCTTTGCGGCTATCGGGTTGTAGAAGCGTTAATAAATGGCCTATTCCGGCGTGCTTGGCCGACGCCAGTACGGCTTCAGTATCATCAATTAATAAGCTGCGTGCTGGGTCAAAGGGGTATAGGGCGCGCATGCGGTGCCAAAAGGCCGGATCTTCTTTGGGCAGTCCAAGGTCATGTGACACAATGACCCGATCAAACCACCGATCGATACCGGTTTGTTCGACCTTAATGGCAAGGGTTTTGTTGTGCGCATTGGTCACTAAATAGAGGGTTTTACCGTGTTCGCGAAGCGCAGTGAGAAATTCCACCACAAAGGGGCGAATTTCGATCATGTGGGCGATTTCGCGTTTTAGGGTAGGGATGTCGATACCCAATTTGTCAGACCAGTGATCTAAGCTATACCACGCCAATGTGCCCCGTTCGGCCTGCATCATCGGCTCGAGTTCCGCCCAGGCTTCCCAGCGTTTCATGCGCTTAAACTTAGCGTAGTACTTGGGCAGATAGCTCATCCAAAAAAAATTGTCGTAATGAAGGTCAAGCAACGTACCATCCATGTCGAGCAATACGGTGTCTATGTCATCCCAATTAATCATAATATCCACGCTTGTTAAGTGGGCGCCATCATACCATAAGGCCATAAAGGTGACGTAGATCAGCGCATGTCGTGTTCAAATAATTCAACCTTCGCGCCGATACGGGTACAATAACAGCCATTGAAAATGTGAGGTTATCGTTTGTCTAGCAGCGGGTTTATCATTCCGGCCGATTGGCCAGATCACTTATACGCCATCAGTCGTGCGGCGGGTGAGGTGGTGTTGGGCTACTACCAGCGATCGGACGTCCCTGAGGTCACGCGCAAAATGGACGATTCTCCGCTGACCGCGGCAGACCTTGCGTCGAACGATTGTCTTATCAGCGCGCTCAGTGATATGCAGCCGCGTTTGCCCATTGTCTCGGAGGAGAGTGATCCACGTCATTTCGTCGTACCTCAGGGGGCGCGCTATTGGCTGATTGATCCCTTAGATGGTACCCGAGAATTCATCGAACGCACCGGCGAGTTCACCATTAACATCGCCCTTATCGAGGGTGATAGAACCATTTTTGGTGTGGTCTATGCCCCCTCTAGTGGTGATTTCTTTTGCGGGGGGCGAGGTATAGCGCCATTTGTAATGCGGGATGGCCAGCGTTCACCGATTGCGTGCCGAGCCCTGCCCGAGGATATTATCGCCGCGGTGAGTCGCCGCCGCGCCAAGGCCGCCATGGATTTTTTGGCGAGCGCCTCGCTCGTTGCACAGTGCGGCGTGTCGACAGTCACCCTCGGCAGTGCGCTTAAATTCACACACGTGGCTGAAGGTTTGGCGGACATCTATCCCTGTTTGGGGCCGACGGGGGAGTGGGACAGTGCTGCCGGGCAGGCCATCATGGAAGCGGCAGGGGGTGCGGTGGTCGACCTTCAGGGGCAACCCTTGCGCTACGGTCGCAACCCCGATCGCATTAATCCTAGTTTCGTGGTGTTGGGCGATGCGGGTGCTTGGCGGCGCGCAGGGGATATTGGCGCTTAATCGTTCGCGCTTAGTAACTGCTTCAAGTGGAGCTCGACAATATCATCATAAGGTGGCAGCAGCCCCTCGCATGACAGCGCAGCACGGGTTCGTTCGGCAGGTTTGGCCTGTTGTAGTGCGCTCGCCAACGACCAGGCTTCGACGAAGCGCTCGCTCACCGAAATGCTATTTTCTTCAGCCATACTGGCCAGATAATGTGCCTGTTGCTTGGCCAGCGCAGGCATTTGTGACACCAAGGTTGGCTGTTTGCGCTGGGTGGCGGTGGAGGGCGGGATCATTTCCCCAATACCGATGGCAATAGTGAAATCCACCTTGCCTTCGCGCATTCTCTGTTGGGCGACACGATGCTGCAAGCGGAGAATCAGGCTTGCCGCAACCAGCGTGTCGGTTGCGCTAGCGGCGTCAAATTCATGCGGCGCCAAGGTCAGGTCAAAGCCGCCGGCGGCAGGTTCCCACTGTAACATTAGACGATCAGCCACGGCGCTAACGGTGTGTTCCAATTGACGGGCAATTTGCTCTAAGAGTGCGCGATCGAGTTGACGGTTGAGTTTGCTCCAGTCATGCACCCTTACGGCAATCACGGTGCGGCCGCTCAGTTGATTGTCATCGGCCACTTCAGCGGGCTCGCCAAACAGGGCAATCAATAGCGCGCCCATGGCGTCGTTATGAGGATAGTCAGGTGCCGCTTGTTGCTCGGTGTAGCGCTGTACGATGTCTCTCAGCCAATGGCTAGCACTGACAGCGAGCAGTCGCAGGGCGAGATAGCACAGCAACGAGCTGGCGAATAGAAGGGCCGCTTGAATCAGCCATTGATGGCGTTGTTGCGCGAGCTGAGTGGACTGATCGAGGATGACTTCAGCGTAACCAATCACGTTGTCTTCAGTGGCGATTTCACTGCGAAATGGGTCGCTTTCTACGCTGTAGGGAAGATCTTTGTCGGCGGCGACGATCACGTCACCGTCTAATGCCACAATCGCGGCGCGACTCAATAATGGAGAAGTGAGGGTTTCTTGGAGAATGGCTGTCAGAGACAGCGCATCACCGTTGAACGTATCATAGCGCACTTGGCTTGCCAATTGACGGCTTATTTGGCCACCCAACTGAGCGGTAATGTCATTCGTGAGCGACGCATTTTGCTGGTACTGCAGTGTAGCGAATATCAAACCCAGCACGACGAAAACCGAGGTGCCAAGGGCCGCAAGTCTCTCTTCCAGAGGCAGTGAAGCAAACAATTTATTCATAGTATCCCTACCGGTTAAGCGGGCATTATAACGTCATCGCCGACGGTTTCGACAAGGAATTTAGCGCCCGCTAGTGCACCCCTTGCAGTCAGCGGTTAGAATAGCGTTTTTGGCAGAAAACTGACCCCATGCGCGAAATACTTTTGATCAACATTTCTGGTCTCGACCAGCCCGGTATCACCAGCACCATCACGGCTATTTTGGCTGAGCAGGGGGTCAACGTCCTTGATATAGGACAGGCAGTCATTCATGAGTCATTGTCGCTTGGCATGTTGATCGAAGTTCCCGCGGCTTCCGAAACGTCAGTGATTATCAAGGAAATTTTGTTCCGCACCCACGAAATGGGCTTGCGGGTTAAGTTCGAGCCAGTGGCCGAAGCGCGCTACCAACAATGGGTTGAAGCACAGGGCAAGCCACGGCATATCATTTCTTTGTTGGCGCGGAAAGTGACGGCTGAGCACATCACTCGCTTGTCCACGGTCATCGCCGAGTCTGGCCTTAATATCGATAAGATCAATCGATTGTCGGGCCGCATCCCTCTCGATCATGCGCCCCAAAATAGCAAGGCGTGCGTGGAATTTTCCGCCCGTGGCGATATTGCCGACATGGCGGCGGTGCGATCTCGTTTCCTTGAGTTGGCGAGCGAGTTGGATGTCGATATCGCCTACCAAGACGACACCATCTACCGCCGCAACCGCCGCTTGGTGTGTTTTGACATGGACTCCACGTTGATCGAAGCGGAAGTCATCGACGAATTGGCCAAGGCGGCCGGTGTTGGTGAAAAAGTCAGTGAAATTACCGAGCGAGCCATGGCGGGCGAGCTAGACTTTGACGCCAGTTTTGCTGAGCGTTTAGCCCTTCTTGAAGGCTTGGATGAGGGCGTGCTGCAAGACATCGCAGCCAAGCTGCCGATCACCGAAGGCGCTGAGCGTTTGATAAGCACATTGAAGCACCTAGGCTACAAAACAGCGATTTTGTCGGGGGGGTTCAATTACTTTGGCAAGTACCTTCAGGCCAAGCTGGGTATCGATTATGTTTACGCCAATGAATTGGATATCAAAGACGGCAAGGTGACTGGGCGTGTGAAAGGAACCATTGTCAACGGAGAGCGCAAGGCGGAATTGCTGCGTGAGTTGGCGGTGCGTGAAAACATCAATCTCGAGCAAGTCATCGCCGTGGGCGATGGCGCCAATGACCTTCCCATGCTCAGTATTGCCGGTTTAGGGATTGCGTTTCGTGCCAAGCCCCTGGTTAAACGCCGCGCTGGTCATGCGATCTCGACATTGGGTCTGGACGGTATTCTCTACCTGATCGGAGTGAGTGATCGCGATCAAAGCCACGCCAGCGAAAAATTAAAGCAGCAATCTTAAAAGTCGCTAAAGTCGTAGCTCATCTCAGGGGCGGGTGGGGCGATATAAAAACCTTGAATCAAGCTGGCATTCATCTGCCATAGCATGGCCATGGTGTTGGCGCTCTCAATGAACCCAACGATGGGTTCAATCCCAGACTGTTGTACTTTGGTGATCATTTGGCGCAACTGCTCAGGGTTGTTGTCTTGCTGTAACGCCTGCATAAAGCGTGGCGCTAGCTTGGCAAAGCGAGGGGTGAGTTTTTCGAATACCTTCATGGCCTCACTCTCTTCGCCAACGCGATTGATCGACAGCTCACAGCCAAGCTCTCGGAGTTGCTTAAATACCTGAATAGCCCGCATCAGGTAACTTTCCACGTTGGTTTCTAGAAATTGGAAAACAATTCTGCTGGGATCAATATTTGCTGTGCGCAGCGCGATGGCAATCCAAGGCACCAACTTGTCGTCGTTGAGGGCATTGGCGGTGAGATTGATGATCAGTTTGGTCTCTGGTGCGCTTGGCAACACACCGCTAAGCTGTTTGCAGGCTTCTAAAATAATCCAACGATCGAGCTTGGTGTTGAATTCACGGGCAGTGAACGCTTCGATGAACAGCGCAGGGGAAACTTCTTCGTCATTTTGATCGAGCATGCGGATATAGGCTTCGTAATAGTCTTCATCGTTGCTCTTGATATTGACCAAAGGCTGGAAGGATAGACGGAAACGGTCGAGCTCCAGTGCGTCGTCGAGGGTCATGCCCGTATTGCCCGCTACGCCGGCGCGGGCATTGGCGGTAAAGAGTTTGAAGGCGTTGCCATCATTTTCAGCGCGCGCTTCAAACATTGCTTGATAGGCGTTATCGAGCCACTGTTCCATGCCGATATCATCGGTCCGCGACGCTACGCCAATACTGCAGGTCACCTGCACGGTTTTTTGTTGGAACTCAAACATGTGCTCCGCGACCTGCTTGAGCACATCGGGCAGAATTTCTCGCACGCTGGCCAGGCTGTGGGTCTTGGTGTAGGCCACAACGCTGTGGCCATTGAACTCGCGGGTCCACGCGCCGAGCATAGCTAAGCTTCCGGCAATGTATTCGACCGCACTTTTGAGTACGGCGCGGCTGCTGATGAGCCCTTGTTTTGCCCGCAGTTGCGCGACTTTATCAATCTCCACAAACAGCAATACCCCATCACCGTTATCTGCTAGGGCGAGCTCCTGCATAATGATCGCGCTGCGCTGGTCGATATCGGCATTGGTGGTTTGAGGTTTGGCAGTGGTGGCGTGCGGGTCTTTGAAGCTAATCTGAATGGCCGCTTCGCCTTCATAAAACGTCGAGACAAGACGTGCGGCAACGGTTTGTGAATGCTCACCTACGGCGATATCGAGGGATAAACTCTCCCCTTTGGCGGCCTGCTTGAGCGCCTGTTTGAGCGCCTCTCGGTGCGCGGCATCGATGAAGTCAAACAGCGGCATGGCCTCTAGGTCGTCACGCGGTTGATCCACCAGCCCTGCAAAAGCATCATTGCATTCAACAATAATGCCATCACTGATATAGGCGATAGCATCAGAACTCGCATCCAGTAATTGTTCCTGACGGCGGTCAAATTCGGCGGCTTGAGCACGCACATTCTGTAATTGCATGTTCAATCGAGCGCTGGCGACTTCGCGTTGCAGGGCGTGCAGGAAATGTGTCCCTTGCGATAGGCAAATGGCGTCATTGGCCCCGGCCTCGACGGCGCACTGCAGTGTCATACCATCGAGCGTCTCTACCAGCATTAACCATTTCAGCTGGCTGGCAAACTGGTCGCGCTGATGAATAAATTGTTGCAGTGTAATGTTGGGGTGTTTGTTATCGCATAGTGCGATGTCCCAGTGTTGCGTTTTCAGCAGGTCGGCGAGTATGTCTGGATCGTCGGGGCGCTTTACTTCAGCCGCCACACCCGCCACGCGAAGCGCGCTGATGACGGCTTCGCTGTGGTTGGCAGACGCATCTAAAATGAGTATGTTGAGCGCACTGTTATGCATTCTTTAACTGAACCCCTAAAAACATATAACCAAAGTGTATAGAGGGAGTTGCGCTTTGCCTAGTCCCAAAACTACACCATGAGCGCTTTAACGCGATCGTCGTGAATTTGAACGCGTTGGCCAATCTCGGGAATGAGCCCCATGGGATCATCAATGCCGCTAAATTCAAATAAGCTGTGGCTGAAGGTAGATTGTTGATTGCTCTCCAGACGGATCAAGATTTCTAGCTCATCGCGCAGCAATTGCACCTTGCTTCCCACGTGAAATGGTACGCTAGGTAGTAAAATGCGAGCGGCTTGGCCGGCCCGAGGAATCTCAGGCAGCAGCAGTGCAAAGGTAAATATTTCTCGTTGAATGTCTCCTTTAGGGGGGATGTGGCGTGCGCCAAAGCAAATGGCCAAGGGGCTAATCACTTCAACACCGAAGGTCACCGATTCCTGATCGCTGCGCACCCAGCGAATGGTGCCCACCACGTAGATGTCGTCGGCTTGCTCTCGAATGGCTAGCAAGTCACCGTTTTTGATCGGTTTAGTAAGCGGCAGCGCAACAGACAAGCAAAAGCCCGTGGCGCTGTGTTCGACGACATCGGCGCGTTGCAGCTTAGCGTCGATATCAATACTGTCCTTATTGCTGAGACTGGCGTGACGAATTTCTTCCAATATAGCCATCGATGCAACTTCGGCATGCTCGTTTAGGAGTCCCAGGCGCTCGTCATTCCACGCATCGCGAAGAAACGTTTCCCGTTTTGCCTTCATGAATGGGTTGTCTTCGTCGTCAAGTAGAGCTGCATGGCGGTTGAGATTGCGTGTCATGTCATCGAGACTACGACGGTGAGCAAAGGTATACCAGGTATCGGCTAAGCCAAAGGCAATATCGACATGGCCGTGACTTTTATGACGGGGCATGCCCCTTACAACTTCACCACTGAGTGCTCGCTGCAGGTGTGTGCGCAGTCGCTTATTAATGGTGACTTCGCTGGCACCACCTGTGTCAAGTTTGTCAATTTCTACAAGTAATGCTTGATAGTCCAAGCCTAAAACGTGTTTGGCGTGAAGCAATTGCTGGCGCCGCAGCGGTGGCAGGTCGCTTTGTATATCAATGCCATACAGGGTCTGGTTGCGATCGTCATGCAGTTCAATTAACACAGCAAACTTTTGTAAAAACTGCCAGAGGGTCATGATCTCTAGTTGATTCAGTTGATTACAGTTGCTAATACGCAGCACACATAGTGCTGCGTACAGGTCGGTCATGCAGCTGATGGGGCGCTCGTTACTGCTAGGGTCATTGATACGGTGTTCATTGACGTTGCGCAATCGCGCTAACTCGTAACGCTGGTGAAATTCTTGCCACTGGGCGGGACTGTCGAGCCGGTACAGCACAATGTTTTGCAGCAATATTTGTTGTTGGCACAAGAGGCTGCGATGCAGACACGCGATGGCATCCTTGGCGGGCTTGAGGGGCTCGCCGTCGTCGGTCTCGCCCTGCATGCCGCGGTCGTGCAGCGCAAATGCATAATAGGCATTGCCCAGCACTTGCCAAAGCATGGCGGCATCGTCAGCGGCGCGGCGTGCTTTTAAAGGTAGATCAACCGATTGATGAAGATACTGGCGAGAAAGACGCAGCACATGCTGTTGGATGGCGCTACGCAGCTCATCTAACAGAGATAGCGCCAGAGGTAGACGAATATCCTGACATTTTGCGACGTCACGGCAAGCATGCGACAGGGCCTGAAAATACTCTTCGGCGTTGGTCCGATGCAGTTGTTCTAGCCAGTGTGTCAACGACGCTAGGTCGGCATGGCCGAAGCATGTTTGCTCATTTTGGCCGGTATTGTGCAATGCCATGGAACCTTCTCCTCCTCCGTGGATGTAAAGAGTATAGAAGAAGCATGGCGAGCTGCCAGATTAGAGTAGGATCTTGTGCTTGGCGCCGGGTTGGGTATAGACAAATTTGGGCACTAAATAGCCTGGCAATGCTTCGAGTAAGGCGCTAGCAAGGAGTTGCGCTTGCACATGGCTGACATCGAAGTGGGCTGCACCAGTCACTTTGTCTAGAGCGTGCATGTAGTAGGGTAGTACCCCCTGGCTAAAAAGCCCTTTACTGAGCGCCACTTGGGTGTCCACGTTATCGTTAATCCCCGCCAGAAGCACGCCTTGATTGAGCAGGGTGATACCGTGTTGGCGCAACATCGAAAACGCCGCGGCGGTGAGGCTATCAAGCTCGTTGGGGTGATTGGCATGCACTACAAAGGCGATATCAAAGCGCTCGACATCCATCCATGACAAGGTCTCTTGAGTAATCCGCTGGGGAATCACGATCGGCAAACGGCTGTGTATGCGTAAACGTCGTACATGTGGAATAGCGGCAATGTGCGCCACTAATTTGGTCAAATACTTATCGCTCGCCGCCAGTGGGTCACCGCCGCTAAGAATCACTTCATCAATCTCGGGACGAGCCGCGATGTAATCCAGTGACTGCTGCCACTCATTCAAGCTGGGATTGTTCTCTTGGTAAGGAAAATGGCGGCGAAAACAATAGCGGCAATTAATCGCGCAAGCACCGCTGGTGATGAGCAAAACCCGGCCATGATACTTATGAACAATGCCGGGCAATGGGTTGCGCTCGCGCTCGTCGAGAGGGTCGTTGCTAAACCCCGTGATGGCGTCCAATTCCGCACCTAGAGGAAGGACTTGGCGCAGCAATGGGTCATTGGGATCGCCTTTTTGCATCTTGGCCACATAGCTGGCAGGTACGCGAAGTGGGAAGTCTTGCGCTGCTTTTATACTGCTGTCTATGTCGCGTTCATCCAGTGCGAGTGCGGCTAATAAATCGGCGCTATTGTCATAGGCATTGGCGAGAAGGTTTTGCCAACTTTGGCTCTGCCATATCGGTGCAATATTGGGTATGATAGGCGTCTTTTTCATAGAGCTATAGGCTGCGAGGAAACAATGGCCCACTATTCTACCAACGAATTTAAACCAGGTCTTAAAGTTTTGCTGGATGGCGAACCCTGTTCAATCCTGGAAAACGAATATGTAAAACCCGGCAAAGGCCAGGCGTTTAACCGCGTGAGACTGCGTAACCTCAATACCGGCCGCACCTGGGATCGTACTTTCCGCTCGGGTGAAAGCTTGGAAGGCGCCGACGTCATGGACGTTGATATGGAATACCTCTATACCGATGGTGAGTTTTACTATTTCATGGAGCCATCGACATTTGAACAGCACCAGGCGGATGCCAAAGCCGTGGGTGAGACTGTCAAGTGGTTAAAAGAACAGGACGTGTGCACCATTACCTTGTTCAATGGCGTGCCCTTAAGCATTACCCCGCCCAACTTTGTAGAACTGGAAATTGTAGAAACAGATCCGGGTGTGCGTGGCGATACCGCCACCGGTGGTACTAAGCCCGCTCGCCTCGCCACGGGTGCGGTAGTGCGTGTGCCCTTGTTTATTGATCAAGGCGAAGTGATTCGCTGTGATACTCGTTCAGGCGAATACGTCAACCGCGTAAAACAGAGCTAATGCACTGGCAGCCTAGCGCATCGCTGGCAGCGCTGCGCGCCCGTGCTGCCATGCTACAACGCATCCGCGCCTTTTTCATGGCGCGAGATGTGCTTGAGGTCGAGGTGCCCTGCCTCGACGCCTTCCCCAATACCGACCCCAACATGGCCACTATTGAAGCCCAGTGTGACGGTCGCACTCATTACCTTCAAACGTCCCCAGAGTATGCGATGAAGCGTCTGTTGGCGCGTGACGGTGTAAGTATTTACTCGCTAGGCAAGGCATTTCGCGACGGTGAAATAGGCCCGCGTCATAACCCTGAGTTCACCATGTTGGAGTGGTATCGTGTCGGCATGGATTGGCAGGCATTGATGCGCGAAGTCGCGGCGTTATGCCAGGCCTGCGCCGAGGGAATCACCTCCCTTGAAGCGCCGCGATTTCATAGCTACAGCGATGTATTTATGCGTTTTGTGGGGATTGATCCACACCATGCGCCATTGTCTAGATTGCGTGAGGTTTGTCAGCACGTTACCGACATTGGAGAGCTGTCGCTGTCGCGGGTCGAGTGTTTGGATCTGTTGTTTAGCTACGCTATCGAGCCGCATTTAGGCGCTCGGGGTTTGCAGTTTGTGTTCGATTATCCAGCCTGTATGGCGGCGCTCGCTAATGTCGAGCAGCGCAGTGATGGCACGCCAGTGACCCGTCGTTTTGAGCTGTACTTTCGCGGGATTGAATTGGCCAATGGCTACCAAGAACTCACCGACGCCGAGGAGCAGTCTCGGCGCTTTGCAGCAGACGAAGCGCGACGCGTGCAAGAGGGAAAACCCGCCTACCGTGGCGACCCCAGACTAGTGAGCGCCTTGCAGCAAGGTTTGCCTCGCTGTGCGGGCGTAGCCCTTGGCGTAGACCGGTTGTTGATGTCGCTACTTGGCGAACAAGAATTGCATGCGGTGCAGGCGTTCCCGCTGCACCGTGCGTAGGGTTAGGCGATGCGTTCGCCCATGCGTAATGGGCGAGCGTGGCTCAAATCTTCGGCCCATTCCAATGCGTCCTTGCCAAACAGCAGTACCACGGTAGAGCCCAGTTTGAAGCGTCCCATTTCATCGCCTTTGGCAAGTTGTTGGGTATCAATGTGGCAAGGGTAGTCGGTGCGTTGAAGGGTGCGTTTAATGGGCGCCACTTGCCCTCCCCACACCGTCTCGATGCCCGCAACGATCATCGCACCCACCAAAACCATGGCCATGGGGCCGTATTGGGTATCAAAAATCGCGACATAGCGCTCATTGCGTGAAAATAGGCGCGGCACATTGTCAGCGGTGGCGTTGTTTACCGAAAACAGGTCGCCAGGCACATAAATACCATGGCGCAAGGTACCAGCAGTAGGCATATGTACGCGGTGATAGTCCTTGGGAGACAGGTAAATGGTCGCGAATTTACCGCCGGCAAATGGTGCGGCCAGTGCCGCATCGCCCCCTAGTAATTCCTGTGCGGTATAACTCTGGCCCTTCGCTTGGAAGATGCGTCCGTCGACGATGTCACCCAGCTGGCTAATAGCGCCATCGGCGGGTGATGCGATCCCCTCTTCGCAGATGTCACGGGCACCCTCTTGAAGAGGGCGAGTGAAGAAGGCGTTAAAGTGCGGGTAATTCTCATAATCCGGGTCAGCCGCTTCGGCCATGTTCACATCATAGTGCTCGATAAAACGTTTGATGAGTAGGTTTTTGAGCCAGGGGGTGCGGCATTCAGCCAATTTGCCGATCAGCCGCGATAGCAAATGCTGTGGTACAAGATATTGAAAAAGAATAAATAACGGCGTCACAGAGAGATCCTTAATTTACCAGTTGGCTAAGTTTAACAAACGGGCTGAGGCTTGTATTGCACATAACCCACAAAAGGGGCGTTGATATAACAAAATCGTTGTACCTATCGCGTGCATGCATTACAAATTTGTCATATATTTGGTGCATGACAATTACTTAATGCGTATGCGACAATTCATTCATTCCTTATTTGTTGATCCAAGCCCTGAGCTGCGTGAGCAAAGACGTCGGGTCTTTTTGCGCCCCATATGTCTAGTTGGCGTGCTAGTGTTTGCAATATTTGTTGTCAGCTACGAAGTCCTGATTGGCCCTATGTTGACCTTGAAGTCTCATGGGCTGCATAACGTATTAGCCCTCTCATTGGGGTTGTTTGCAGTGCTGTTTTTCGCCAGCTCTCGTTGGGCTTTTCGTATAATCCCTGCGCTATTATTTCTGCTCGCTGCTAATAATATCCACGGTGTGTATGTCCATGGCGTCGTTTTTACCCCTTATGCGGTCGTGCTTCTTATCGCGATAACCTTTACGTTTTCACGCCTTCAAAGCCTTGTTGTGCTTGTGCTTTATATCCTCGGCCTGGCCATCAGTTTTGCTGCACGTAATGTGCCTGGTGAATGGTCTATCTTTTTAGCGCTTGCCACCATTATGGGCGGTACTTGGTGGCTTGTAGACACGCTATTGTCCTGCGAGCGTTCGGATCACGCGCACATTGAGGCTTGTCGGCGATTTATTTTGTTTGGCCTAGTGATAGCCAGTACGATGTTACTAGAACCCCTGATTAGCAATAGCACACTCGCTTCTCAATACACGCTGATCAATGTTCTAAAAGTGGCCACGCTCATCGCAATGTATGGGTGGTCGTGGCGCGCGCCCACGCTATTTAGGGGCGTGAGTGCCGTGTTGGTGTTGTTATTGGTGGCCTTGAATTTTATTGTGGTGGGCTTCAATGAACGCAGCCCATTATTTTTATTATTTGCGGTGGTGTTTTGGTTTGTGTTCTGCAAGCCAAGACGCGCTACCCTTTATTCAGTCATCTCGTTACTCATCTTATTTGCTGCAAATTCGGCCTGGATTTTAGGCGAAGGTTTTTTATTTATATGGCGTTTTTTAGCCGCGATTTGTTCGGTGATTGGTATGTTAGGCTACGTCACCACAACGCTCGGGCGAGAGGAGCCCGCACTCATAGAAGGTGACAGTTGGGCAGGTATATGGGGCTATTCTAAGGAGGAATACCGTCGGGTTCTTCAGCAATTATCAAGGGATATTGCATGGGGCGTACTTGTGGTGTGTTTCTTGTTTGTCGGTGTATGGATGCATGAGCAGCGGGTTAGGTACCAGCCATCTGTTGAACAGCAACCCCTGGATTCTCTGAGAGTACAAGCGATCAACAGTAGCCTACAAACAACCTCCTTGCTTTTGGCGGATATACAGCGTCAGGGAGACGCGCTGACGTTAGTCGCGCTGAGCAATTGGGTGGAAGAACAGCGACAACATCACAAAGATTGGATGGGTGTTCGAATCATTGATAAGCAGGGCAATGTCTTGCACCATTGGTCTGACAACGTGGCGTCTGAGCAGGTACATTTCGATAGTTACCTCGACCTTAAAAAAATATTCTCTCAGTTCGTCATTCCTAAACATTCACTTTGGCTATCCCCATGGATGAGGCCGCTACCCATCTCCGATAATATTCAGTTTGAACCTCACATTTCCTTGGTATCAGCGCATGTTGATGATTGGTTGGTGATTGATCTCCATTTTGATTTTTTGGCTGATGCACTGGCACAGCCGATGACACCAAGTGACGTGTCCCGAGGCCAATTTATTGAGGCGATTAGTCTCGGCAGATCAAGCATACTGCGGGCGCAAGACATGGCGGATGCCATACCCACCATGGATCAAGATAATCTGCTTACCCCCGCGTTGAAGCGCATGGTGTGGCTGTGGTCCATGATGGTCATTTTTCTGCTGATGCTATTGCTCGCATCACGGGCACATATTTCGCGCTTTGAATGGGTGTTGGCTGCATCGATTAAGCGCGCCAACGCGCTTCGCCAGGAGGCGGAGCACAACAAACGGCGAGCACAACAGGCAAACGCAGTAAAATCACGATTTTTGAGTAATGTCAGTCGCAATATGCGTGCCCCCCTCAATAGTGTATTTGGGGCAATTACCTTGCTTGAACAGCCGCAACATCAGACCTCGGCCAAACTCGATAGCGCCTTACCGATTATTCAGCACAGCGCCCAGCGACTGTTGCACATGGTAGTGAGCGTGCTCGATCTTTCCAAGTTGCTTAATACCACGGACGCTATCACATTAGCGACATTTCGCCTCAATACCTTAGTGGAGCCCTTAATAGAAAAATATAGCGCCATGGCGCAAGCGAGAGGCTTGTCATTTAGCGTGGGTTCGCTAGGCAGCGCGACCGTTGAGGTGTCGGCTGATCGGGAGCGACTCAAAAAAATACTCGATATGGTGTTCATCGAAGCCATTAGTCAGAGCAGTAAAGGATTAGTGAGCATTGGCGTTCGGTACGCGAACCACAGTGCGAGGTTAGCGATTTCTGCAAGCCATTGGGTGATGAGCGGGTCTTATCCACAGGAGGGGCCTGAGCGTCGTGATCTGTTAGAGCAAGATCTTGCCCTCATCGACAATAGCGATCAACTCAGTTTGAGTGTTTGTCGTGCGTTCATGCTGACCATGGGGGGCAATTTGACAGTATCGTCCAACACTGACAGCGGCACGACGATTTGTTTGGAGCTGCCCATGGGCGAAACACAAGCATTGTCAGAAATGGGGTGTTCGTGAGTATGATGACCGGCGCCGTCTCGCAAGAATCTCCCTTGTCGTTCGCCCGAACACCCTCGCCCCGTGAGCAATTGGTGGCCCGTGACAGTAGTGTCATCTTTTCCATGCTGTTACTACTTTTTGCGTTATTTGCCCTAGAGTATTCACTCTTTTCGTTGTCTGACGATAGCCTGAGCGGATGGCTTTTTTTTGTGGCCAGTGCCGTGTGTTCGCTAGGAGGCGTGCTCGCGTTTAGTCGCCACTTTGCGTGGTTGTGGGTATTTTTTGCCGTCCCTGGGGTGTTGATTCCTGTGACGATGCGCTATGACCCCATGGTGGCTGTGCAGGTGTTGGCTGTCTCAGCGGTGGCTATTCGATTATGTTTGCCGCGAGCTGTGGCTGTGGTGTTCGCGGGTCTTGAGTTGGTCGCTATCATTGTGGCTTTTTTGCTTAGCCAACAATGGCAACAGACCTATTTGGTGGCCGATTACATCATTAATAGTTGCTTGTTATTTGTGCTTGTCGACGCGCTCCTCGTGCATTTTCGCCTTGGCATCGCTGAACGACGCCTTGTCCTGTTTGATGCGACGTATTGGTTTCTCCTCGCGGGCAGTCTTGGTAAATTGTTGCTTGATCTCTGGATTCACGGTGGTATTGAAGCGGCGGATTATCGTTACGGCCTAGTATCGCTCTGGCTGATCATGCCAATGGTCCGAAAGTGGTTTCCTCAGCTCTTTCAAGCGGCTTTTGGTGTCTTGTTGGTCATGATGGTCATCCAATCCTACCTTTCCTATATGTTTAAGCCCTCATTGATAGGCAGTGCTTGGGGCTTGGTGATGGGTTCTCTCGTGATCTTTTTTGGCGCGCGCCAGCGACAATGGTTGATCGTGTGTTTTCTGTTTGTGGTCCTGCTGAAAATGTTTGACGAAGGCACCGCTGGTTTTTACGCCATGATGTGGTCCACCTTCAGTGTTTTTGGTGTGTGGATGCTGCTCCATTATGCCGTCGCGCAGTTAGAAGTGTCGCCTAACGGTCGACAAGCACCACGATGTGTTCTCGGCCTGCGAGTTCCAGAATGGCATTTTGTGCTGCGTCGCTTTGCCATGTATATCGTGGCATTATTGGTGATGGTCATCGCTCTTGTTTACCCTGCAGCACAACAACAGCAGGTGGTCGTTCAGACACGCGTGACTCATGCGGAGAAGGCGTATTTGGAACGCCTTGGACAGCTCTACGGTACGATAGTCGATAGCATTGTTACTCAGCAAGTCAAGGCGCTATCGTCCGTTGATGTTCGCCAAGTAGCATTCTCCGCTGTGGGGCATGAGATGAGACGCCTGATGCCGGAAATAAAGCGCTGGCTGTGGGTGGCGCCGGGTAATCACTTCGTAATTGATATCGGCGATAGGATGCCCCGTGCTAACCTTTTGGAAGATGAGAGGGTCTTGCAGCATGTGGGATTTGCCCAAGAAATCCCTGTTGGCCACAGTTTTGTATCGCCCTTCTCGATGGGGTTAGAGGATGCGTCTGCCGCCAGCCTTCGATCCGATATCTATATTGTGACGCCCCGTCATTCGGATGCCGGTGTTTATTTGGGTGCCGCGGTCTCAGTGGTAGATTTGACCACTCTATTCAGTGATATGTTGCGAGCGTTGGCCGTCGGGAAGGATGTCGGTGTCAGCTTCATCAATCGTCAGGGTGAGTTTGTTTTTCGCACTAAGGACAGGGATGCATTGTCTCGTTCCCGTGCTTCCGCCGATCCTGCGGTGCGACCCAGCCCTCGGCTACTCGAGGCCTTTCACGACTTAGTTGGTGGGGCCATGATTGTGGAAAGCGGGGAGCGGGTCGTGCTGAAATTAGGCCTTGGGCAATACCCATTGCGGTCGGCGGTGGTTCAGTCAGAGCCATCATTGGGGTTTCTTTTGATCGAGCATGACGCGGCAACTGACGTTTGGCAGTGGCTGCTTGGCAAGCCATGGTTTTGGATCGTGCAGGTGCAACTGACAGCCCTTTTGATCGTGGCTGCGCTATGGCGAACCATGGCAGACTTGCGCAAATGGCGCTTGGTTAGGGCGCTGAATAAGCAGCAGTGCATGCAAACCTTGGCACAAAAACGTGCTGACGAAGCGTTGCATGCAGAGCAAATGAAATCGCGTTTTCTCTCCAATATGAGTCATGAAATGCGCACCCCGCTAAATGGCCTCATTGGTATTGGGCAGGTGTTGCAAAATAACTATGATGATACACAGTTGCCTGAGTTTATTGGCATGATGCGGGAAAGCGCCGAGCGTCTTAATGTATTGATTAATGACATCTTGGATAGTGGTGCTATTTCACGAGGTGAATTGTCATTGAATAACCAGCCCTTTGATTTGGCTGCATTGGTTAATGGTATTTACCGCAAACAGTCGCTTTTAGCGGAGGTTAAAGGTCTAGAGATGCGCTGTGATACTGGCCGTTTGACGATGCCATTGTGTATTGGTGATGCGCAGCGTCTTGGGCAAATCGTCGATAATTTATTGACCAATGCCATTAAGTTTACCGATCAGGGCTTTATCTCGCTAAAGGTTGCATCGACAGCCGATGAGGTACGCGTTGTCGTGGAAGATTCGGGCATAGGGATGAATACGGAGGTGCAAAACCGCATCTTTGAACGCTTTGAACAGGGTGATCTCAGTGCTAGTCGTCGCTATCAAGGTGCGGGTCTTGGCTTAAGCATATGCCGTGAACTGGTCATGATGATGGGGGGGCGACTTGAGGTTGTCTCGGCCCCGGGTCAAGGTACCACCTTTGAGATAGTGTTGCCGTTGTCTTGTCGGCCTGCAACCATCGACGTCCCTGTCGCAAGTGAGTCAATGTCACTGCATGGGTGTGTGTTGATTGTTGAGGATGACGCGACTAATTTATTGGTGTTAGAGGAAGTGCTCAAGGTATGGGGATTATCGACGCTACATGCTAATAATGGTGAAGAGGCGAGGGCATTGCTACAACATCAGGCGGTCGATGTGGTCGTGACGGATGTGGCGATGCCGATTATGGATGGCGCTACGCTGTTGCAGCATCTGCGGCGAGACTATCCAGGCCTGCCGTGCGTGGCAGTGACGGGGAATGCCATGGGAGACGATCTGCAACGATATGACATGCAAGGTTTTGATGGCTGTTTTGTTAAGCCGATTGATTTTGAAGGGCTTAAACACTGTTTGGGTCAACTGCTCAAAAAGACATCGGCGGTATCGCCTAGCGTCAGTGGGTGACAGGCTAACAGATGCTGAGATCTTTGTTGTTTAACCCATCCACCACGCCAGATACGCTGCAGCGCCAATTGTTCGCCAGATTGACGGCGATGGGTTTGGTCGCAACAATGCTTTTGTTGTCTCTTTTTTATGCCATCACTAACCACGTGGTATTGGGTTATATGCCCGGTGTTGATACCGCGGCAACGCATTACGGTGTGCGTTATGCCGTCACCATTTCAGTGGCTATGGCATTTATTGTTACGGCTTGGTTGGCCCATGGTCGCTGGGTGTGGTTGTTGAGGGTGATGTTTAGTCTTCTGCTGAGCCTTGTATATGTAAACTATGCACTGCAGGGATTTACGATCATGCCTGGCATAATGCTGGTGTGTATCATGGTGCCCCTCTTTTTTTCACATCGGGCAGGATGGTGGCTCTGGGCCGTTATGTTTGGTGTTTGGTGTATTCTTTCGCTTCGTGTGTATTCCGTTGACATGCTCCTGCAGGGGTTGCCCTATTGGATAGTGGCGTTATTTGGCGCATTGTTAGTGGATGTATGGCTGGCTACAAAAGGCTCGTCAACCGCGTTCCGCCTGCGTGCCGCGCGTCGTTTAAGCCTTGCGCTGACAGGGATGGCTGTGGCGTGTGTGTTGTATTCAGGATGGCTATTCGGGGTGACATCGCTGATGTACGTTAATACCGCCGCCGCTTTATTTGCTGGCTTTTCGTGGTGGCGAGTACACCTCGGCAAACCACTGCCCTTGGTTTTACTTCTCGTGCTCACGGTAGTGTGGCTATTTGCCAATATTGGATTCAATGGGCAGACATTTGGCCTATGGCTGCCCCTCATGGTGATTTATGGCTTCCTCGTGTTACGACCACAACTACGCCACGCGCTGTGGGTGGTAGGTGTGGCACTTACCGTGGTGTGGATGTTGGCGGTGGCACAAGAAGGCAATATGCCATGGTTATTGCGTTGGTTCGCTTGCATCATGAGTCTTGGTGTCTGCCTTGGTGTTTTGCGCTCCCTAGCCGATGCCGAGGTCTATGATGTTGACTCAGTCGCGTGGCGGCAATGGCTAATAGAATTGCGGCTATTTTTACGCTACCTGCTGCGTGCCTTGTTGTTTGTGACTGTCGCTACCATGAGCGCCATTGTTCTGCTCTTGTTTCGTTTTAACGTGGCGAGCATTCACGCCTTTGAAGCTTATGGTTTTTCGCCGTTTTTTATCAGTATTATGTCGTTGGCCTATAGTTTATGTGTCGTTTTGGTCGCCTGGTTATTGGCGCGTAATGCGATGTTTCAACGTCAGCAGCGCGGTCTTATCCAGCAGGCGGAAATCGCTCGGTATCAGGCGCAAGAGGCAAATATTGACGCGTTGCGGGCCGCTCAGGTGCGCGATCAATTCATATCGAACATGAGTCATGAAATTCGAAACCCACTAAACAGTATCTACGGTGCCATTCAAATAGCGCAGCAACGCATGGTGGCGGGTGAGTTGCCTGCCGCTGATGTACTGACACTACTGCGTGAGAATACCGAGCGCCTACTGGCCATGATAGAAAAGCTCTTTGTGGCGTCGCGGATTGAACATGGGGCAATGCATGTCTTGTGCGAGGCGGAGCCTCTTGCTCCGCTACT
>DATHYR010000076.1:0-54222 GCA_035458985.1 Pseudomonadales bacterium | reverse complement strand
TTGATGCGATTGGCTGCCCATAACGCTGCGCCAATCAAAGGTACATTTCTGGCACTTGCCTGAGTTTTCAAAGATCGGTGTTCATATGGTCTTATAATTACGTGCGGATAGTCGCTATCTGTAATTAGATCATCTAGGTGTAGACCTGCAGCCTCACCAAGGCGCAGACCTGTATCACTAATTAAGGCAACCAAATGCCTTATGTCATCGTCAATATCATAGCAATAATTCTGAATCGCTTTTAGCTGCTCAGTCGTCAGTGGATGGCGTTGTTTCTTGTCGTATGCTGCCGGTAGATAGACATTTGCAAAGGGATTCTTTAGGTCTAAGCCATGTTCGTTAATGGCAAAGTTGACGACCGCTTTAATGACTCCAAACGTCCGTTGAACTGAGCTATTACTCAATCCTTTGTCTTGTAACCATTGCCTGAGGACTGCAGCATCAGCAGTACTGTAATTGTTCAATGGTTGGTTGCCAAGACAGTCAGTTAAATAGCCAATGTTCCTTCGGGTGGTATTAAAGAACATATCCTGTCTCCCATGTCCTTTTATAGACAGGTAAAGATCAAGTGCTTCTTTAACATCTAATACACTTGGTGTGTTTTCTCTGGCACGACCAATGATCAAATGAGGGCAGGGAACTTCAATGTCTTTAAGCCTCAACCCCATCCAATAGCTATCAAGTTTTGATGCTAAAAGTCTGGCTGACGATTTTGCTGTTATAGACGATTTAGTCCTGAGTGATTGAACAATACGCGGTCTTGAGTAATACCGTTGTAAGTCCTTTGGGACTTTACGGATGAAGTAATAGACATCGTTTTTAACGTATGTGTATTTGGGGTGAGTCTTGCGGTTTGACTCCCTAAAGTTCTCCGATAACACCTACCATCTCCTGCTTAACTGACGATAAACTTCAGCCTACACAGGGACTTAGGAGGAAAACCTAAGGGGTTTGTGGCGGTGAGGGAGGGATTCGAACCCTCGGTACGTCGCCGTACACACGCTTTCCAGGCGTGCTCTTTCGACCGCTCAGACACCTCACCGTATCTTGATTCTCATCTGTTCAATACAGATAAGTAGTATTTGTTGTTCGCAAGCATCCATTCATGGGCCGCAACCAGGTCGTTCTTCCTGTTCGACCGCTACCAAGCTGCGACGCGTTGCGTCGGTCTTGGCTTGCCCGCTCAGACACCTCACCGAACAGGCGGGCACTATAGCGATTCAGCTTATCGAGTGCAATATCGAAGCACAAGAATTCAAAGAAAGCTGCTGTTAGGCTTGAATTAGGGCGGCGGAGTGGTATTATGCCGCTCGGTCCATATCGGTCCTCTCGCAATGATAACTAGCGAACCCAGCCAGGCCCGGAAGGGAGCAACTGTAGTTAGTGACTCATGTGCCGGGATGTGGCTGGTATGGATCACCTCTTTTTTTAGTTTATATCTCCCATTTTTATTTCAGATGCTATAGTTTCTCCATCGATTTATGGAGTTGAATATGGATCCTCTTGAAAACCTCGTTTTGACCTATTGGCCAATCGCTTTTGAGTTCGCTTTGAAGTTGTTGTTGGCAGTTGTCATATTTATCATCGGCAAATTTATTGCTCACCGTATCCGATTATTGGTGTCTAAGGGGCTGCAGCTTCGCCATGTGGATCCCACGGTGATCACATTTGTAGCTAATTTGTCTTACTACATCTTGCTGATGTTGGTCATTGTTATTGTCTTGAGCCAGCTTGGTGTACAAACCGCTTCATTGATCGCCGTACTTGGTGCTATGGGTCTTGCGGTGGGTTTGGCGTTGCAAGGATCGCTGTCCAATTTTGCCAGTGGTGTGCTGCTGATTGCACTTCGTCCCTGCAAGATTGGAGATTTCGTTGAGGCGGGAGGGGAAGCTGGTACGATTACGGCGATCGATATTTTAGCGACGACTATGACAACCCCGGATAATAAGGTCATTGTCATCCCAAATTCACAAATCATGGGCCGTTCTATTATCAATTACAGTGCGATGGAAACTCGCCGTGTGGACTTGATCATAGGTGTTGCCTATAACACTGATTTATCCCTTGCAAAGCAGACGCTGCTAGATTTGTGCGCCGAAGACGAACGTATTCTTAAGGATCCTGAGGTGTTGGTAGGTGTGAGGGAGTTGGCTGACAGTTCAATAAATTTCTTGGTGAGGTTTTGGGTTGATCGCGCTGAATATTGGAACGTTCAGTACGATTTACAACATAAAATTGTCGATACTTTCCGCGCTAAAGCAATTGAAATTCCCTTTCCCCAAGTTGACGTGCATTTAGATAAATAACACGGTACTTGGCGTGTCATACAGGCGATTACCTATGTATAATCGCCTGATATTCAATGCGTAGAGTCACTATGAGTTATCAGGTCTTAGCCAGAAAATGGCGTCCGAAACGTTTTCGCGAAATGGCCGGCCAAGAGCATGTCTTGCAGGCTATTATCAATGGTCTTGACCACGACCGGTTGCATCACGCGTATCTGTTTACCGGTACCCGTGGTGTGGGTAAAACGACGATTGCACGTATCTTTGCGAAATGTCTCAATTGTGAAAGTGGTGTGAGTTCTGAACCCTGCGGCACTTGTCATTCATGCACGGAAATTAACGAGAACCGCTTCATAGACCTTATTGAGGTTGACGCCGCCTCGCGCACGAAAGTCGAAGATACTCGCGAGTTATTGGAAAACGTTCAGTACGCGCCCACCAAAGGTCGCTACAAAGTGTATCTCATTGACGAAGTGCACATGCTCTCAAATAGCTCATTCAATGCGCTTCTAAAGACCCTCGAGGAGCCGCCGCCACATGTCAAGTTTTTACTTGCCACCACGGACCCGCAAAAGCTTCCAGCGACAGTTCTTTCGCGTTGCTTGCAATTTAATCTTAAAAATCTCAGTCCAGAACGTATTGTCCAACATCTGAAAGATGTCTTGCAGCAAGAAATGGTGCATTTCGATGAGCCTGCACTTTGGCTGTTAGGACGTGCGGCTAATGGTTCGATGCGTGATGCCTTGAGTCTTACTGATCAGGCTATCGCCTTTGGCTCGGGAAAAGTGCTCGAAGCCGATGTCGCGACAATGTTGGGCACGATTGATACCTCGTATATTGTGACCATGCTGCAGGCGCTGGCTAATAATGATGCCGCAGGGTTGTTGGCTGCAGTTGATCACATGTCTGAACACTCACCGGATTATCAGGCTGCCCTGGAAGCGATGTTGCTGTTACTGCACCGCATAACCGTCGCTCAAATGGTGCCATCAGCGGTGGATAACGCCCAGGGAGACAGAGATCAGGTATTGGCGCTAGCCCAGCAGTTGCCGGCCGGTGATGTCCAGTTGTTTTATCAGTTGGGTTTGCATGCGCGAAGAGATCTGCCACTGGCACCGGATCCCCGCAGCGGCTATGAGATGGCCATGCTACGTATGATGGCCTTTAAACCGCAGGTGGCAGATGTTGCCACAGCGCGAAATATTGCGGCGCTTGATGTGCCCGGAGGAAATCCGGACGCAAAAAAGTCTAAGGCGGTCAACTCGGCGTCGGCTGTGTTGACGGAGTCGTCGCTCTCGGCGCAAGCCGCGGATACAACGTCGCGCGTTATTTCAAAACCCTCTAGTTCAACGTCCAATGCTGCACCGGCGTACAGTGCGGCATCGATCATGCAATCATTGCAGCATGAAAATGAGACTGCCGCGATTGAAAAAGATATCCCAGTCGCGCCATCGGTTGAAATATCGCCGCCTGAATATGACATCGATCGCAAGGTTAACCCTGAAGCCGGGCAACCCGTCGAGCATAATACTACCGCTCGTGCGGCAGAGTCTTTTAGCATGGCCGTCCAGGATCAGCATGCTATGGCGCCTGTGTTAGAGTCCGCCTCCGTCAATAAGCATGACAGTGTGGCGCCCACAGTCGCTCATGTCCGTGTCGAAGAGATCACGTCTCAGTCTTGGCCGTCCCTTTACGGCCAGTTAGACCTTAGCGGAGTCGCTAAATCTGTCATCTCACATTGTGCTTTAGAACGTGTCGCTGACCTTGAATTTCATTTTGTTTTAGAGCAACGCAACGCCGGCTTGTTCAACGACGCTTATACCACCAAATTACAGGAGAGCTTGGCCCGTATGACCGGGCAGGCTGTCCAGCTAACCATCACTGTTGGTGAGCCCACCATGCAAACGCCTGCGCAATTTATCCATGCTCAAGCCTTGGCGAGGCAAGCGGAAGCAGAGCGACGTATTCATGCTGATCCCAACGTACAAATGTTGATGCAGCGTTTTGACGCGAGCATTATCCCTGAAAGTATTGAGCCGATGACAAGTGAGGAAAAGGCATGAAATTCGGTGATATTGGAAATTTGATGAAACAAGCGCAGGCTATGCAAGAAAAGATGGCCGCAGCACAAGAGCAAATGGCAAAGCGTGAAGTCATAGGGCAATCGGGCGCGGGTATGGTGAAGGTTACCATGAATGGCCGTCACGACGTGCGCCGCACTGAAATTGATCCGGCGCTGTTGAGTGAGGATAAAGAGATCCTTGAAGATTTACTCACGGCGGCGGTCAATGACGCGGTGCGAAAAGTGGAAGAGGTCAATAAGGACGCCATGAAAGATGTTACCGGTGGTATCCCCTTACCCGAAGGTTTTAAATTTCCCTTTTAGAGCATAGCTATGTCATTTAGCCCATTAATCCATCAATTGATAGACAGTTTGCGCTGTTTGCCTGGCGTCGGGCCAAAATCGGCACAACGCATGGCAATGCATATCCTGGAACACGACAGAACGCGCGGGCTGGCGTTATCAGAAGCGTTGGCACAGGCCATTGACAAAGTGGGTCAGTGTGCGTCTTGTCGAACCCTGACAGAGCAAACGCGTTGTGATATTTGCAGTAGTACGAAACGCGATGAGCGATTATTGTGTGTGGTCGAACAGCCTTCCGATGTCATCGCGGTAGAGCAGTCGGGTACTTTTCGCGGCCGCTACTTTGTTTTGATGGGGCACCTGTCGCCCATAGATGGCGTTGGTCCAGATCAATTGGGAATTCCACAGTTATTAAAAATGCTCTCTCAAGGCAACGTCGAAGAGCTTATTATTGCTACTAACCCGACGGTAGAAGGTGAAGCCACAGCCTATTACATCGCAGAGCAGGTAAGGCCTCATGGACTCACGGTAAGCCGTATTGCTCATGGCGTGCCACTGGGTGGTGACTTAGATTTAGTTGACATGGGGACGCTTGCCCATGCCTTTAAAGGAAGGACACAGTTTTCATGAGCCAGTATACCTGGGTCGACCAGAGTGACTCGCTCGAATCACTTTGCCAGCAATGGTCTCAGTTAAGCCACATAGGCTTAGATACCGAGTTTATTCGTGAGAGAACCTTTTATCCTATCGCCGCACTCATTCAAGTAAATGATGGCGAGAAAAACTACCTTATTGATCCAACGGTGATAGAGGATTTATCCCCGCTTAAAGTGCTTCTGCAAGACACCGAATGTATTAAAGTCATGCACTCTTGTTCGGAAGATCTAGAGGTGTTTGCCAAACGCTTAAACTGTCATGTAGAGCCTTTAGCGGATACCCAATTGGCGGCGGCATTGTTGGGTCTCGGGCCTGCGTTGGGTTATGCCAATATCTGTAAGATGCAATTAGACATTGATGTGGATAAGGGAGAAACCCGTTCAAACTGGCTTCAGCGCCCCCTGACAGAATCACAGTGCCACTATGCAGCCTTAGATGTAGAACACCTGTTACCACTCTACGATAAGCTGATGGATCAACTTGAGGCAGCGGGCAAAGCGGATTTATTTGACCAAGAGTGTGAACGCATAGAGTTTCAATCTTTGCAGCAAGCGGACTTCCAAGAAGCATTCACACGTATTAAAGCGGCTTGGAAAATGCCTCCGCACGAACTCAATCGTCTGCGGGCGCTGGCGGCGTGGCGTGAACAACAAGCGCGTTTACGTGATATGCCTCGCAATCATGTGATTCGTGATTTGGGCTTAATCAATATTGCTCAGCGCAATCCACATCGGCCTGATGATCTCAAGGGGTTGTTAGAGGTGTCGCCTGTCTTCACGCGCAAATACGGGGATTCGATCATTGAATTGCTCCAAGAAGCAGATGCGCAGCCGAAAGAAACGTGGCCAGAGCGCATGGATAAACCCCTCAGTAAGGGACAAGCGAAGCTTATGAGTCAGCTCAAAGATAGTCTGATAGCGATAGCGGAAAAGTGTGCGATATCGCCTGAATTATTAGCCAGCAAACGTGATATTGAACCTGTGATAAGAGCTAAAAGTGCTAACCGTGTGATTAATCTCGATTATCTGCGCTCACCTTGGCGAGTCAAGGCCTATATGCACGCATGCCAAAGCTTAAATATTGCCTTCCGCTCAAGTATTGGAGAGGTCTCTTGAAGAAACGAATCTGCAAGGTTTTTCGCTGCAGCAAAAAGCAAGAAATGTATCTGTATGTGGACGCTGGAGAGGCGTTGACGCGTGTTCCCGAGGCGCTGTTGTCGCAACTGGGGACTGTTAGCTTGGTGATGACGATGCTGGTCAGCGAGCACAAAAAATTAGCGCGTGCTGAAGCGAGTAAGGTCTTGGCCGAAATAGAAGAGAAGGGTTTTTACTTACAGTTGCCGCCACCGCCGGAGGAGTATATGGCGAAGGTGTCCCAATCGTCATGAATGACTTTTGGCGTCATGTGCCCCTTAGTGAAATGACTCAAGAGCAATGGGAATCGCTATGCGATGGTTGTGGCAAATGTTGTTTGCACAAACTCGAAGACGAGGAGGATGGTGGTGTGTATTACACCAAGGTTGCCTGCCGTTTGTTGAATTGTGAAACCGCAAAATGCAGTGACTACAGCCATCGCAAGGAAAAAGTTCCCGGGTGTACCACCTTGGATCCTAACAATATTGAGGCATTTTTTTGGATGCCTTCTACCTGCGCTTACCGACGCCTAGCAGAAGGACAACCCTTACCTAAATGGCACCCGTTAAGGACTGGCGATCCAGATTCAACGCGCAAACAGCATCGTTCAATTGCGGGTTTGTGTCTCTCTGAGTCTGAGGTAGCTGAAGAAGATTATGAATTACATATTGTGAACTGGGTTCAATAATGACGATGTTGACAGAGCAGGCCCATATGCTGACATGGGCTATTTATTTCGCCGGTGTTGCGCTTGGATTATTGGTGTTAGGCCATGTGTTACAACGCGTCGAGCGGTCTTTTGTAAGGATGTTCAGCCGCGCTTTATATCTAGGCATTTTGCTTGCTCCCGTGTCGACAGACGCGGAAAAAATGTTTTTCTCGCCGGCTATTATGCAGGCGGCGTTAAGCGCGATGGCAGGAAAAGTTGAACCCATGCTGCAAGCACTGGTGAGTATTGGCGGTACGACCTTAGTGGCGCTGTTGCTTGCCATCACCTACTATCTGATGGTGCATTACAAAAAGAAAAGCGTTTAACAACGCGCCCATAGCTGAAGGAACAGAACATGAAAGGCCTGCGTTATCTCCTGCTAATCGTTATAACTGCGGCGGCAGTCAATACGAGTGTAGCTCAGCAAAACCAAGCCCAAGCTCCGGCAGATGTTCGTGTGTTAATCGATGTCTCGGGCAGCATGCGCGACAATGACCCCAATAATCTTCGTCAGTCAGCACTTCAGCTACTGGTCAATTTATTGCCAGCCGATGCCTCGGCGGGCGTTTGGACCTTTGGTCAGTGGGTCAATATGGTGATTAAGCCGTCGCCGGTTGATAGCGCATGGCGCGATGCAGCGATTGCTCAGTCAAAAAATATTGCTTCTCACGGCCTCTATACCAACATTGGTGGTGCGCTCGATAATGCCGCTTACGATTTTAACTACAGCTATTTCGATACCACCAAACGTCCCGCTAGTGTGATTTTACTCACCGATGGCATGGTAGATATCGATAAAAACCCCGCGGTGGATGCGGCTGAACGGGACCGTATTTTAGGTGAAGTACTCGACAAATATATAGCCGCCGGGGTTAACATTCATACTGTTGCACTGTCCGATCAAGCGGACAGAGAACTGCTCCAAACCCTCTCACAGCGCACCAATGGGCAATTCTCGATTGCCTACAGCGCCGATGAATTGAGCCGGATTTTTTTGCGTACCTTTGACAATATTGTCCCGGCGACAGAGGTGGCGATTAAAGACAATCGTTTTGCCATCGATAGCTCGATTAATGAATTCACCGCCTTGGTCTTTCGCGAAAGAGGGGCCGCAACGACAGCACTCGTAGACCCTAATGGTAGACGCATTGAGGCAGTCAATACCCCACGTGATGTGCGTTGGTATGCAGGCAGTGATTACGATCTCATTACGGTTGACGCCCCCATGGCAGGCCTTTGGCAAATTGATGCGGCCGAAGATGACGCCAATCGTGTCTCCATTGTGAGTAATTTATCGATACGTGTGGCGGGTATCCCCAGTACAAGCGACAAACATCGCGCCATTCAGTTTAGTGTCGATGTTTTGCAGCAAGGCGAAGTCGTCAGCGATCGCGATTTTCTGGCGCTGTTAGAAGTCTCAGGCATGGCTATTAATGTCGATACAGGTGAGCGACAGTTGCTAAGCAACATTGATCAACAGGCCGGTCGTTATTTCTTTGATTTTTCACCTGCATCGAGTGGCAAAATCGATGTTCAAATGGATGTCGTGGCCAAAACCTTCGACCGTCGACAAAGTGTTACACTCGATGTATCGCCACTCTTTAGCACCGAACAAACCTTCCGAGAAGACAAGGCGGAATTGTCGGTCACAGCCATCCGTCAGGCGGACAGCATTGATATGACATCGCTCCGTGTTGAGGTTAATTCGACCCCCAGTTTGTCGGAAACAGGGTCGACGGATACCTTTGGAGACACCCTTGTTTGGCGTGGCGTTCTCGACAAGTCAGCTGACTACCAACTAGAGATAACTGTAGCGGGTCAATTTTCAGATGGCTCACGCTTCATAGACGGCGTTTTAGTCACCTCGGTGACCAGTCCAGGATTGCCCCAACCCAGCGTGGTGGCGCCTCCACCACTGGTCAAACCCGCGCCAGTTGAAGAACAGGGACTCTTTGGATTATCTAAAAAACACACCATATACGCTGCGGTAGCTCTGGGTAACTTGGTGTTGTTGCTGCTGGCACTGTGGGCCTATAAACGGTTCATGGGGGGCAGTAAAGATGAGCCACATGAAAACGTTGATGATGAAGTGGCACCCCTCACTGATCCGCTGAATGAACCTGCGAATGCCGAGCAACCGCTCGAGGATTCGATGTTAGTGGGAAGTCTGGATGACCTTCAAGCGGTGGATATTGACGACGATGGCGCTAACGATCCGTTGGCGGGTGTGGCTTCCATTGATGATCTGTTATCTGACGATGAGCTCTACGACAGTAAGGCAGATGATGATGTCGACGATATTGTCGCCGAAGCAGAAGCTGAATTACTCGCAGAAGCTATTGATGATACCTCGTTGCAAGCGTCAGACGACACCTCCTCAGCCATTGATATTCCTGACGTTTTCGATGATTCGATAGACGAAGAGGTAACTGATGCGATGTGGGGTGACGCCCTGGCAGAGCAGCTGGAGAGCGGCAGCGACATGGAGGCCATGGATGATGTTACTGCGGTGCCTGACATTGAGGATGATGAAGCATTCGATGCGTTGGTTGAGGATGTGTTGCAAGAGGATCTTGCCAATATCAACCATTCTCTTGATGACATGCGCCTTGAAGACCATGACAGTGTGGCAGAATCTCAAGAGGAAGCCATGGATGTAGCTATGTCGGATGATATAGCGCCGCAGCCCGTAGCGGAGGACTTAGCAGATATTGATGCCGATGAATTAGCGGACTTTGAAAGTGCCCTTAATGATGTGCTCAATACAACGAGTGGGCTGTCTGAAGAGGATCAACTTGAAGATCACTCTCTAGTTTCAGAGAAGGATGTGGATGCGGAAAATCCTCTCGATACCATTTCACAAGAGTTTGAAGGCGTTAGCATTGATGAATTAGCCGACTTTGAGCAGGCACTTGAGGATGTGCTCGGTGACGCCCAATCCGTGCCTGAAGAGATAACAGCAATTGACGTTGATGACCTCGCTGACCCTGAATTTATGCAAGATGACGTCGAAGCTTTAGCCTCCGAGAGTTTTGCTTTGGATGATGCCCTCGAGTTGTCGATCGATGATGCGCTCTCAAATTCTCTCGATGATTTAGATGATGTCCCGAGTGACGAGATATTGGAAAACGCGTCATCTCGGATTGATGTTTCTGACGAAACAGAACAATTAGTAGCGCAGTCAGAGGCGTTAACCGATACCGGTGCCTTGGACGAAGCGACCGAAGAGATTGATCTTGACAGCGCTTTTGAGGGTGATCTCGAGGCACTTGAAGACCAGTTAGACAGTTTGACGGTTGATGATACCTTGGGCCTAGATGATCTTGCCGATGCCGATGCCGATGCCGATGCCGATGCCGATGCTGATGCCGATGCCGATGCTATCGTTGAACTGACCGAAGACGATATGATTGGCGCTGCGGTGGCAAGTGACGAGGATATCCCTGAGCTTGATGATGTGGTTTCAGACGAGGCGCTAGATTTGGCGCTGAGTGAGAGAAGTGCGTTTGAAGCATTAGGTGATGACCTCGCCGATTTATCACTGACAACATCGGCTTTTACCCCAGCCACGGCAAAGACGAAAGCGCTCGATTTTTCTGCCTTAGATGATAGTGAGTTGGACGAGGCTTTGAACGAAATGCTCAGTGGTACGGGTATTACGGAGGCCGAATTAGACAAGTTTGAAGATCTGGTGAGTACCCAAACCTTAATGGAATCACCAAGCGTTGCTCCTGCCCAAGATGACGCTAAAACAACGTTATCCACGCAAGGATTATCGTCGCCAAGTTCGGCGCTCGAAGATTTAATGGCGAACGACCTAATGGGCGATGTTGACTTGAGCGACGACTTGCCCGACCTTGACGAGGACGGTGAGCTCGATATCGACTTAGGGGATCTCGATGATCTTTTAGGTGATTTGGATGTCGATGAAAAGAACAAAAAATAAGCGGGTTAATTGCGACTCGCTTTGACTTCCCCTAAATGTGATCACCTGTTTATGATGGCTACTCATTAATTGGAGTAGCCTCATGCGTTTTGAAAGTACCGATCAATATGTTTCTACCGATGACCTGAGTATGGCGGTCAACGCCTCCATAGCGCTAGCTAGACCCTTACTGATTAAAGGCGAACCTGGCACAGGTAAAACCATGTTGGCAGAGCAGGTTGCTCAATCCCTTGGTCTGCCTCTGATTCAATGGCACATCAAATCAACCACCAAAGCCCAGCAAGGCCTCTACGAATACGACGCCGTATCGCGATTGCGCGACTCTCAGTTGGGGGAGGATAGGGTGCACGATGTTGCCAACTATATAAAACGGGGCAAGTTGTGGGAGGCCTTCGCGTCAAATCAAAGGGTAGTGCTACTTATTGATGAAATTGACAAAGCAGACATCGAATTTCCCAATGACTTGTTGGTGGAACTGGATAAGATGGAATTTCATGTGTATGAAACAGGCGAAACCGTTAGCGCTGTTCATCGTCCCATTATCATCATTACCAGCAACAACGAAAAAGAGCTGCCGGATGCCTTTTTACGACGCTGCTTTTTTCACTTTATCAAGTTTCCCGATCGGGACACCATGCAAGCCATTATCGATGTGCATTACCCCGCGATAAAGAAACAGCTAGTGGCTGACGCCATGGATATCTTTTTTGAATTGCGCAATATTCCTGGGCTTAAGAAAAAGCCATCCACGTCCGAGCTGATCGATTGGCTCAAGCTTCTCATGGCAGATGATATCCCTGAACAAATACTCAAAGATCACGACCCGCGCAATGCTATTCCTCCTCTATATGGCGCACTGTTAAAAAATGAGCAAGATGTTCACTTGTTGGAGCGCCTGGCATTTATGCATCGTGGTGAGCGTCGATAACCCGTGTTAATTGGATTTCTCCACAGCCTTCGCAACGCAGGGGTTCCGGTCAGCGTCAAGGAGCTACTCGATCTTTTGGGGGCGTTACAGCATGGTTTAGTCTTCGCCAATATTGATGAGTTTTATAGCCTGGCACGCATTGTCATGGTCAAAGATGAGAAGTATTACGATCGCTTTGACAAAGCGTTTGGTGCCTATTTTAAAGACCTCCAAAGTCTTGACGATATCATTGAGGCGATGATTCCCGACGACTGGCTTCGCAAAGAGTTTGAACGGCAACTCAGCGAAGAAGATAAAGCGAAAATTGCGTCTTTAGGTGGGTTGGAGCAGCTCATTGATGCGTTTAAGAAGCGATTGGAAGAGCAAAAAGAGCGTCATCAGGGCGGTAACAAGTGGATTGGTACGGGGGGAACCTCGCCGTTTGGCCATGGCGGTTATAATCCTGAGGGAATTAGAGTAGGTGGTCAGGGCGACAAGGGGCGTGCCGTCAAAGTTTGGGAAAAGCGCGATTTTAGAAATCTTGATGACAGCGTTCAATTAGGCACTCGAAATATCAAAATTGCCCTGCGGCGCTTGCGAAAGTTTGCGCGTACCGGCGCGCAAGAAGAGCTTGATATTAGCGATACTATTCGATCGACAGCGCGAAATGCCGGCTTCTTAGATTTAAAAATGGTACCGGAGCGACACAACACCATCAAAGTGTTGCTGTTTTTTGATGTGGGGGGATCTATGGACCCTTATATCAAGATATGTGAGGAGATGTTTTCTGCAGCCAAGAGTGAATTTAAGCACCTTGAGTATTTTTATTTTCACAACTTTGTCTATGAATCTGTATGGCGAAATAATGCTCGCCGTCATACAGAGCGCTTTTCAACGCGCGATATTCTGCACAAATATGCCTCGGATTATCGGGTAATTTTCGTCGGTGATGCGAGTATGGCGCCATATGAAATTACTCATCCCGGTGGCTCTATAGAGCACTGGAACGAAGAGTCAGGCCAGGTATGGTTGAAGCGCCTACTAGACAACTACCCCAAAGCGGTTTGGTTGAATCCCAGCAAACAAGAGTATTGGGCGTATACGCAGTCAACGGCGATTACCAAGCAATTAATGGAAGATCGCATGCACCCTTTGACCCTCTCAGGACTCGATGAAGCCATGGCTTACTTATCGCGCTAAAAGTTGCTTCCTAAAGGCGATGAGAGAAGCCGTCACAGCGACATTCAATGACTCGACATCATTCGCCATCGGAATGATTAATTGTTGATCGGCGCTGTCCATAATACTGGAACGTACGCCTTCGGTTTCGTTGCCAAGCACATAAACATTATTGCCATGACGTGTGAAGTCACCTAGTGGGGTCGTGGCATGTGAAGACAACACGCAACTTTGCCAACCCTGCCGTTGAAGGTCAGCCAATGTCTGTGCAAGATCTTTACAACGGAAAATACGGGTGCGGAAGAGGGTGCCTACGCTGGCCTTTATCACCAGGGGATTGATGTCACAGCATCCCTTTTCAGGCAGCAAAATGCCATACATACCCGATGCACATACTGAACGAATAATCATGCCGAGATTTTGTGGGTTGGTAATGCCGTCGAGCGCCAGTAATTCGGCGTCCGCGGGTGCTGATGTTAGGCTGGAGTAATCGGCGTAAAGATCACTGACGATATCCGCCGCGACACCTTGGTCTTGCTTGCCATTGCGTGAGATACGAGAGAGCGCTTGCTTGTTGTGATATACCACGTCAATACCACGTTTTTCTGCCAGTCGTAACATATCTAACACGATGCCCGCGGGTTTATTGCTATCGGCTAAATGCAAACGGTGAATTGGCAAGCTTGTATCTTGAAGGGCTTCGAGTACGGGCTTTCGACCATAAATAGTAATCACGCGATCGTAAAAGGCTTTTTTCTCTTGGTAACTGGCCATGGTAGGTTCTCAAAAATAAAGTGCGATTGTACAACAATCGTCACGGCCTTGGCTTGTGATAGAATGCCGGCAGATAAGGAGCACACAATGCCACTGAGAGATTTGTTTGTTAATAATGCGACGTGGGCCGCAGAAATGACTCGAGAAGATCCCGCGTTTTTTAGCGCCTTGGCGGATCAGCAAAGCCCACGTTTTCTCTGGATTGGCTGTGCTGATTCTCGCGTGCCGGCGAATGAAATTGTCGGATTGCGTCCCGGAGAGCTCTTTGTTCATCGCAATGTTGCCAACGTGGTCGTTCACTCAGATCTCAATTTTTTATCTGTATTGCAATACGCCGTTGAGGTTTTGCAAGTTGAGCACATAATGGTCACAGGCCACTACGGCTGTGGCGGTGTGCGTGCCTCTATGAGGTCTGAGCAATATGGCTTGATCGATAACTGGCTAAGACATATCCGCGATGTTTATTATCGTCATCAGGCCGAATTAGATGACATTGACGATGAAGACAGACGGGTTGATCGCATGTGTGAATTAAATGTGGTAGCCCAGATGTCTAACGTGTGTCACACCTCGATTGTGCAGGCCGCCTGGGCAAGGGGTCAGAAATTATGGGTGCATGGGCTTATCTATAGCATCCGCGATGGTTTGCTTCACACCGTCTGTTCTTCGATCAACAGCGTGGACAAAATGCCGCGCCCTTATCGTGTTACGCGCTAGGTAATAAAAAATGCGCTCTGGCGGTAGTAATCGGTGTGTCTGGCGAGGTTTGCCAGGCAGTCACCTGCACATTCGCAACGCGTTTCCCCTGTCGAATTACCGCACATTTGGCGAAGGTGTCTACCACCCTGGCGGAACGCAGGTAATCTAAAGAAAAATCGACAATCTTCGGCAGGTGTTCGATATCACTACGAAAGGCAATATGAAAAGCGGCGGCCGCTTCCATAAACCCTCCTAGGACGCCACCGTGAATAGCCGGTAGCACGGGATTACCAATATTACGCTCATTGGCAGCCAGTTTAAAAATGAGTTCATCACCCAGCGCCATACAAGACATACCAAGCATCTTGGTATAAGGAACACTATCAATCGCCGCTTGGTAATTTCCGCTGCGACGAGCGTGCAACATGAGCTCTCGCATCATACGTCAATTCCCTTGTGTTTAACGATCATAAACGTGGCTACCGCATGTGCCAATACAGTGTCACTACCATCCTCTAGCGCGATACCGCGAATAAACGCAATACTGGGTGTCAGTCGGTACGTTTCTGCTTTGGCAATGATATCGCGCTTAGCGGTGGCCGCTGTCATGTGGTCGATACGTAAATCGAGGGTAGGGTTGGGTTCGATCTTGCCCCGAGCCCACGACATGGCTAAGCCACAGCAGGTGTCTAGGAGGGTGGTAATCGACCCGCCATGAATCACCCCGGTCTCAGGATTACCAATGATTTTGTCACTGTAGGGCATCCGCAGCGCCACCTCGTTGCCATTAGCGCCTTCGAAGGTGATGCCCAAGTAATGGATATGGTGGCTTTCTTTAAAAAAGCCCAGCCCGCTTTCGATATCAATCATGGGGCTAACCGCTCGATATCCCAGCCATTATCTTGCTTTGTGAACAGGAACCTGTCGTGAAGTCGACTGTGGCCTCCCTGCCAAAATTCGATACTGTGAGGAACTACCCGGTAACCCCCCCAAAAGTCAGGGTAGGGGACGTCACCGTGTTTGAATTTTTCTTTCATATGTAAAAATTGGCTTTCCAGCATTTGCCGTGTGCTAAGGCGGCGACTTTGTTGCGAAGCCCAGGCAGCAAGTTGCGAATCTTTGGGGCGCGACAAGAAGTAACTCATACTTTCTGATACAGGCACACGACTAGCGACACCCTTGACGATCACTTGTCGATCGATCTCTATCCAAGGGAAATGTAAGCACACCTTGGGATTCAATGCGATGTCCTGGGCTTTATTTGACCCGTAGTTCGTAAAAAAAACAAAGCCACGCTCGTCCAGGTGTTTAAGCAGGACAATGCGTTGCGAGGGTTGTCCGTCGGCATCGACGGTGGCCACGGACATGCCCGTTGGATCGCTCAAACCGGCATCAATGGCCTGTTGTAGCCATGTGTTGAACTGTTCAAGCGGATTTTTGTTAAGGTCTTTGAGATCTAGGCCACCTTTTGTGTATTCACGACGCAAGTCTTCCAGAACTATTCCCATAGTCATGCCTTCCTGTAAAAGAGTTTGCTATTATACCCGTCGACCTTACAAATACCGACTCCGTTTTAGCCATATTTGAGAACCTAATCATGACCACAGCCCTGATGAGCTTTCCCCAGTCCGAACAACTAGACGAGAGTGCTAAGCGTATTTTTGCCGCCTGTATCATCCAACGCATGCTGCCAAATTATCAATTGTTCTGTGAGGCTTTCAACGCGGGCGATCCTAAGGTTGCCAAAGCGATCGTTGATGTTGTGTGGGAAAAATTAAGCCTGCCACAAACGGCTGTAAATATGGCGTCACAGTTGGAGAAGCTTGAGGCTATTACACCCCAAGTGGATGATTTTGATGGGTTTGGCGTGCATCCAGCGAGTGATTTCTGTGTCGCTCTCGGCGAGCTGTTGGAGAATTTTGATCAATTTACCGACGACATGCTGATTGCGGTTAGTCATATTAGTTCAGAGGGCATTATTTCGCTGCTCGAGGTTCAAGGAGAAGACCTTGAGCAATTGGCAATACATCCTCTGTGGCAGGAAGAGGCCTTTTTCCAACGTGAAATTTACAACCGTCTTTACGATATGCAATTGGCGGCCTCGGATCGTAAGGCGCAGATAAAATCGTTGCGAGATTACAGCCGCAATGAGGGTGTGAGCAACCTAGGAATATCACTCGACTAATGCCGTTGATTCTTTATACCACGTTGGGGTGTCATCTGTGTGAGCGCGTTGAGGACATGCTTACTGAATTGTCAGGTGCGTTTTCATTTCATCTAACAAAGATAGATATCGCCGAGGATGACGCGTTACTTGCTGCCTATGCGACCGAAATTCCGGTATTGCTGCGTGAAGATATTCATATGGACATTGCCTGGCCCTTTGATATTGAGCATTTAGCGCAATTTTTAGCGCTTGCTGAAGAAACGTAAATCGGGTAATTGTTTCTCAATCTGTGCTTATCGTAATAGCGTCTATGGTCGTTTTATTGCAGAATAGGCTCGTTATTTTTTTCAACTTACAACATCGAGGTAGTAATGCTGTTATTCATGTCTTCTGCTATGGCACAACAAGCCGGTCAAGTCCCCGAAAATGCCGCCGCTATTCAGTTTGGTTTTTTAATTCTCTTGTTCGTGGTGTTTTATTTTGTGGCTATTCGCCCGCAGCGTAAGCGCCAAAAAGAACATGAAAAAATGATGGGTGAGCTCAGCAAAGGTGATGAAGTTGCAACGATTGCTGGTTTACTCGGCAAAGTGACTAAATTAGAAGATGGCTATGTCGTATTACAAGTGGCAGACAACGTTGAAATGAAGTTCCAAAAACACGCGGTTTCTGGCATCTTGCCAAAGGGCACATTAAAGTCTATTTAAGTGCGCCATTGCGCTCCCATTGGGAGCGCATCGTTTCTGCACAAGGAGATTATCGTGTTTCCATCCACCCCAGACCGCTTATCGCTTGCACTTCTTCCCACCCCGTTTCAGCCCCTGACATCGCTCTCCAGACAACTTGGAAGCCATCGTGTGTGGGTCAAGCGCGACGACCTCACTGAGTCCGTGTCTACCGGAAATAAAATCCGCAAATTAGAATTTATCTTTGCTGCAGCTATCGCTAATGGTTGTGACACTGTGATTACCTGTGGAGGTATCCAGTCTAACCACTGTCGCGCGACCGCAGCGTTGGGTGCCCGGCTTGGTTTGAAAATCCATTTAATTTTACGAGGGGCGCCCGGACCGCAAGCGGATGGTAATTTATTACTGGATCGCCTCTTTGGCGCAGAGATTTCTTATTACAGCGAGGCCGACTATTTCGCCAATTTGACGCAAATTTTTGCCGACACAGTGAAGCAATATGCGGCGCGTGGCCACAAGGCTTGGACGGTGCCCACCGGTGCCAGCGATGGTATAGGTATTTGGGGATATATCCATGCGTGTGAAGAACTGCGGCAAAACTTTAAAGAGGCGGGTATTGCGCCTAAACACATCGTTTGTGCCACTGGCTCGGGGGGGACTCAAGCGGGACTCACAGTGGGTGCCGTCGCACACCATTTAAATGCCCAAGTTCACGGCATTGCTGTGAGCGATGATGCCCAATACTTCATCGACAAGGTCAGCGATGATATCGATGAGTGGCAGCAGCGTTACGGCAAGTGGGGGCTTAGGCATCAACTACAGATCAATGCCATCGATGATTATGTGGGACCATGCTATGGAGAGGCCGGGCCCGAAATTTACCGCACCATTGAGCATGTTGCTAGGACAGAAGGTCTCTTGTTAGACCCCGTTTACACAGGTAAAGCGTTTTACGGCATGCTCAAAGAAATTCACAAGGGCACGTTTGGCGAATCTGGTGATGTGGTATTTGTTCATACTGGCGGTAGTTTTGGCGTTTTTCCTCATCGTGATCATTTTTCGGTCTAGGAGATGTCATGCCGGTAACATTTGATAACAAACTGGTGGTAGGCATTTCATCTCGTGCCTTATTTGACCTTGATGATAGCCACAAAGTCTATGTAGATGAGGGATTGGAAGCCTACAGCCAATATCAAATTGACCACGAAAACGACGTGCTTCCAAAGGGCGTTGCTTTCGCGATGGTCCAAAAGTTATTAAATATTGACCGTCACTTGGGCGGCAACCGTGTTGAAGTCATCCTGCTTTCTCGCAACAGTGCCGATACTGGGTTACGTGTTTTTAACTCCATTCAGCACTATGGACTAAATATTTCGCGCGCCTCTTTCTCGGGCGGCGGCAGTCCCTACCGTTATGTGTCGGCCTTTGGTTGTCACTTGTTTTTGTCCACTGAACCTGAAGATGTTCGCTCTGCATTGGCACGTAATGTGGCCGCGGCAACATTGATCCCTTCTCGTAAGTCGGTGGACCCAGAAAACGATAACCTTTGTATTGCTTTTGATGGTGATGCGGTGATTTTTTCAGATGAAGCCGAGCGCATTTATCAAGAGTCTGGGCTAGATGCATTTGTCGCGAGTGAGCGCAGCGCTGCCAAAACGCCGCTCAGCGGGGGACCTTTTAAGCCTTTCTTGCACGCCTTAAATACCTTGCAGCAAGATCTTGGGGAAAGTCCTTTACTGAGAACAGCCTTGGTCACGGCGCGTTCTGCCCCGGCGCATGAGCGCGTCATTCTTACATTGAGAGAGTGGGGCATTCGTCTAGATGAGGCGCTATTTCTCGGTGGGCTTGAGAAAACGGAGTTTCTTAAAGCCTTTGGTGCCGATATGTTTTTTGATGACCAAGAGGGCCACATCAGTCGGGCAAGCGGAGCCATAAGCGCCGGACATGTTCCCCACGGTGTTGCCAACACCCCAAAATAACGCTGCTTTATTCTTTTTGGTGGGTTTTTGGCGTTCTTTTATTTGTTTTTCGTATATGTTGAACTATCATGAAAACACTTAATGGAACTAACATTGTGCTCGTCTGGAGAAGCCAATGAAGCTGCAACAATTGCGTTATATATGGGAAGTTGCTCACCACGATCTCAACGTCTCAGCCACTGCTCAAAGTCTTTACACGTCACAACCTGGTATTAGCAAGCAAATTCGTTTGTTAGAGGATGAATTGGGTGTCGAGGTCTTCGCTCGAAGCGGCAAGCACCTGACACGTGTGACACCTGCAGGTGAAGCTATCCTCAAGACAGCTGGAGAAATCCTTCGCAAGGTGGATGCGATCAAGCAAGTGGCCCAAGAGTTTTCCAATGAGAAAATGGGGGCCTTGTCGATCGCTACCACGCATACCCAAGCGCGCTACGCACTACCCACGGTCATCTCACAGTTCATGGGACGTTACCCCGATGTATCGTTGCACATGCACCAAGGGACACCTATGCAAATTTCAGAATTAGCCGCTGACGGTACAGTTGATTTTGCGATTGCGACTGAAGCGCTCGACCTTTTCTCCGATTTGGTGATGATGCCTTGTTATCAATGGAATAGAGCTATTGTTGTGCCCAAAGATCATCCGCTTTGCCAAGTCTCTAAGCTTGAGCTTGAAGATATCGCTGCGCATCCCATTGTGACCTACGTGTTTGGTTTTACTGGTCGTTCTAAGTTGGATGAGGCTTTCTTTAATAAGGGTTTGGTGCCCAAAGTCGTCTTTACCGCGGCTGATGCAGACGTCATCAAGACCTATGTGCGTTTGGGGCTTGGGATTGGTATTGTGGCCGACATGGCCCATGATCCAAAACTGGATACGGATCTGGTGAAACTCGATGTCAGTCACCTGTTTGGTCCCAGTATCACCAAAATTGGCTACCGTCGTGGCACTTTCCTGCGCGGTTATATGTATGAGTTTATTGAATTGTTTGCGCCACATCTCAATCGTCAAGTGGTAGATGAAGCCTACCGTTGCGGTAGTAAGGCTGAGTTGGACGAACTCTTCAGCGGTATAGAAATTCCTACGCACTAAGTCGTTTCTTCCTTTAATGGTGCAGAGTGCCTGTTGCGCATTGTGCACCTTCCCTGTATCTTCCTGCTGCCAATTACTAGCCACAACAACGTAGGAGTCAGTCGTGGAAATCGCATGTTTAGACCTTGAGGGTGTCCTCATTCCAGAAGTTTGGATTAATTTTGCCGAGAAGACAGGCATTGAGGCATTACGCGCCACCACACGCGATATTCCTGACTACGATGTGTTGATGCGGCAGCGGCTAAAGATTTTGGATCAGCACGGCTACGGTCTGAAAGAAATTCAAGAGGTCATTAGCACGCTCGAGCCAATGGAGGGTGCTTTAGATTTTCTCAATTGGTTGCGCGAACGGTTTCAGGTGGTCATTTTGTCAGACACTTTCTATGAGTTTGGAATGCCCTTCATGAAGCAGTTAGGTTACCCAACATTGTTGTGTCACAAACTGGAAGTTGACCCTGAGACAGGGCGTATTATCGATTACAAATTGCGTCAATCAAACCCCAAGCGTCAGGCCGTGATTGGTTTTCATTCCATGTACTACCGCACCATTGCAACGGGTGATTCCTATAACGATACCACCATGTTAGCTGAGGCAGACGCGGGTATTTTATTTAAAGCGCCCGCTAATGTAATTGCTGAATTTCCTGAATTTCCGGCGGTTCACACGTATGAGGATTTGAAAAAAGAATTCGTCAAAGCGAGTCGACGCAATATCAGCCTGTAACTAGGGCTTGGATAAAAACTTCTGTTCGAGCGTACTCATAAAGCGCTCGACCTTTTGTACGGACTCATTGTATTCACTGTTCCACAATGAGTCCGCGACCAATCCTCCACCTCCCCAACAGTGTATTTGGTTATTCGTCACTAAGAACGTTCGAATACAAATGCTGCTGTCCATATTTCCGTCAGCACTTAAATAAAACATGCTGCCACAGTAAACGCTGCGCTCTGTCGCTTCGAGTTCTTTGATGATTTCCATGGCGCGTCGCTTTGGCGCGCCTGTTATGGAGCCACCTGGGAAGCAACTTTTCAGGATATCGAGGGCATCAGAACCTGGTGTGAGTTCACTGCTGATGGTACTCACGAGGTGGTGCACATTGCTGTAACTTTCCAGCTCAAAAAGCTTATCCACCACAACGCTACCTGGAACGCTATGACGACCGATATCATTGCGCATAAGATCCACGATCATTAAGTTCTCTGACATATCCTTTTCGCTATTACAGAGCGCTTTGGCGTGCTCTGCGTCGATAAAAGGATCACTGTGTCGGGGTTGCGTGCCTTTAATGGGCTTGGTTTCAACATGCCGCCCATGCACTTTTATAAAGCGCTCCGGAGACACAGATAACACGGTGCCTGCGGGGGTAGAAAAATAAGCGCTGAACGGCGCTTTTGCTTCACGGCGCAAGGCTTGATAGGCCGGCCATGGGTCTCCATGGAAGGGGGCTGAGAAGTGCTGGGTGTAATTTACCTGATAACAATCGCCAGCCATGATATAGGCCTGGATTTGCTCAAAGTCGCGACGGTAGCGTTCAGCATCGATGGTTTTAGCAAATGTCTTCCCTAAGATCGGGTTGACGACCTCTTTATCGTGCGGATCGGGCGACATAAAAAGTTGGCGAAGGTCCTGGCGTTGCGTTTCACTCATTTTAGGCGAACAGACCAACAGGCAGCGACGTCGACGGTGATCTTGAATAACTGACCATGCATAAATTCCAATGCAGCTTTTAGGAAATCCGAAGTGCCGTTGTTGATTGTTTTGCTCAGGGATATCCGCGTCGCTTAAATCGTAACTTAAAAAACCCATGGCGCCACCAATGAAAGGCAGGTCGGGGTCGGGGCTATGAGCATGACCAAAATAGTCGCGCATGGCTTGGCGAAGCGTCACAAGGACTTGAGTGTCTTCCCCTTGCAACACCTGTATGGGGTCGGCAGACATGATATCGAATCGCCCCTTATATCCATCGGGGAAACAGGAGTCCAGCCATACTGCATAGTCCCTTTGGCGTATTCTGGAGAATAGTTCGTGGGAGTGTTTGTGATAGGGTAGTTCGTAAAGGATAGCTGAACTCAAAATGCGACTCTCCAGAAATCCAACAATGCAGCATTATCCAGCATAAGTGCTTGTTTATGCGACTGTACTGGGTTTGACTTGGCTATATACACTAGCCCTATCTTATTTAGATTCGAGTGCCGCATTCTAGGCCATCTATATCGACAATGTAAGTGTTGCACCGCACAGTTTGGGGGCGCAACGAAAGCATCAACTAACGGAAACGACTATGACCGATAAGCAAGTAACACCTCGTTTGGACAATCCCTTTGCCGTAAAAAAGGATGTTGAATTTAGTGTGCCTGGCCAAATCAGTTATGAGCCTGGTTTGTACGAACATACCTTGAAAAAAGGTCATGAATTAATTCAGCGCCCAAGAACAGCGGCCGGGGTCGCAAACATTGAGCGACAGCACCAAAAAAATCGCATGACTATTTGGGAGCGCATTGAGGTCTTGGTCGATAAGGGCACAAAACCCACCGTGTTATTTCAGAACTGGGGACCCAACCTTGATGGCGCCTCGTTGGTCACGGCGATAGGTCGAGTAGGTGGGCGTGATGTCGCTATCTACGGTCATGATTTCACGGTGCGTGCTGGCTCTATGGACGCCACGAATGGCACAAAATTGGCTCGCTTATTTGAATTGGCAGGTAAGCGTAAGATTCCACTGGTTGGTCTCAACGATTCTGCCGGTGCCTATGTGCCCGCAGGTGTGGGTGGCCTCGATGGATACGCCGAGGCGTTTACAGCGCTGCGGAAATTATCAGGCGTTGTCCCTAGCATCATGTGTATGTTTGGTTTCAACGCCGGTGGTGGTTCTTATCTGCCTCGCCAAGGCACCTTTGTTATTCAGCCACTAAACACCTTCTTTGGTTTAACCGGTCCTGGGGTGGTGAAAAGTGTCTTGGGTGAGTCGGTAACCCCCGATGAACTCGGCGGGCCGGGCGTGCATTCTCAAACAGGCGTCACCGACTTTGTGGTTCCCGATGAGGTCAGTGCTTTGCGTAAGGTGCGCCAAATATTAGCCTACCTACCGGCCAATAATGCAGAGATGGCCCCGTTTGAACCCACCTCCGACCCTTTGGATCGAAAAACGTGGGACATTGATATCCTTCTCAAGAAAGCCATTAATTCCCGTACCGGTTTTAATACCCCCTTTGATATCAGCATATTGATTCAGCAGCTATGCGACCACGGTGACTATTTGGAGATTCAGCCAGATAGAGCCCGCAACACGATTTGTGCACTCGGTAGAATGGGGGGCAATGTGATTGGGTTTGTGGCCAATAATTCTGCCGTAGCCTCCGGTCAGATCGATATCGATGCGGCCTTTAAAAATGCGCGCTTTATTCGTTTCTGTAATTTGTACAACATACCGATCATTTTTATGGAGGACACCACGGGATTCTTGCCCGGTCGTGAGCAGGAATCGAATGGTATTGTGCATGCGGGTCGTGCGATGTTGGATGCCATTATCGATTTGCGGACGCCACGTTTCTTAGTCATTGTTCGCAACGCCTTCGGCGGCGCATATGCTTCCTACAACAATTACCCTACCGGCGCCGATTTGGTGGTAGCCCTGCCCACGACGCGTGCTGCGGTGATGGGTCCTGCGGGTATTGAGTTTGTGTTCAAGAAGGAGCTTCGTCAAATCCGCCACGAAATGTCTAAGCGTGCCGGTGATATCGTTAAGGAGATGGTCGCCGCGGGTCACTCTGAGGCCCACGCTCAGGCAGAGGCGGATAAGATCGCGTTGGCCTGGGCGAAAAGTGAAGAGCAAGTGTTGTCTCAACGCTATGAAGAGCAGTTAATGAATCCGAATGAAGCGCTCAGTTTGGGCTCGATCTCGCAAATTGTGATGCCGTCTGACCTGCGTCAAGTGCTGTGTGAAAACATGGCTTTCCACTTGCGTCACTACCATGCTGAGCCGATGCAAGGCGTTCAGCGTGAATTCCATTAATCGCCGACGGATCATACGAGGATAAATTCGTGTCTAACAATTATTTGAATAACCCTAAGATTCACGCCGATCGTCGATTGAATAACAGCCCGAGTGCGTGGGTTAGAAGCTTCGCCTGTGAGGATATGCGCCCACTGATTATTTGTCGTGGTCCGATTCGAAAAGAGGCGATGGATGTATTTGATGAAATGGGTATTAATCGCTATGGGATATTGCTGTCAGAGAAAGATTCCATTACTTACACCAGTGCGCTGGCGCCAGAATTGCGTCAATTGACGGATCCCAACCGTGTTCATCGTGTCCCTGACTACACCGGAGCGTCAAAAGAAGAGCGTACTCAGCGGATTCGTCAAATCATCCAAATTGCCAAAGACAATGGCTACAACGCTATTTTTGCTGGGTATGGCTTTATGGCGGAGGATGAAGAAATGGTCCGCTCGATGGAGGAAGCGGGCCTCAATTTTATTGGACCTTGCTCACAGACCGTTCGTGGCGCCGGCTTAAAGGATGAAGCAAAGCGCACCGCCCTCACTGTTGGCGTGTCGGTAACCCCAGGTGTTGATAATGCCACCACACTCACGCTGTTGAAGAAATATCCAGACCTCGCCTCATTGCAAACCCTGGTCAAAGAGATGGGCATGTCGGTTGACAGCGCTATTTGGCAAGGTGATTTGGTGGCTGCCGCTGAGGCGGTATTGTCGGCATCATTTGTGAAAGGTATTGATCTTTTTAGCATTGATGAACTGGGGATCACACTTCGTGACGAAGTCATCAAGATGTTCGAAAAGTTTCAGGGTAATCGAATTCGCCTCAAAGCCATTTCTGGCGGTGGTGGTAAGGGCCAGCGTATTTTACGTGCGCCAGCCAGTTACACTGGGTCACCCGCGGAGCAAATCGCGCAGGCGGCGGCAGTTGTACCTGAATTGGTTCGAGAAATTTTGGCGGAAGTGAAATGCAATGGCGTTGGTGATAATAAAAACGTACTGGCGGAATTGAACATTGAAACGACGCGCCACAATGAAATCCAAGTCGTTGGTAATGGTGAGTGGTGTATCACCATGGGCGGTCGTGATTGCTCATTGCAAATGCATGAGCAAAAATTATTGGAAGTTTCTGTGACCGATGAGGAGCTGGCGCAGGCGATAGCTGTTGCCCAAGCGGCGGGTCATACCGGTGAGGCCAACACCTTGGCAAAAGACCGCGAAATCCTTCGCAATATGGAAGAACAAGCGTCTCTATTTGGCGCGGCCGTGGGATTGGATTCGGTGTCGACTTTCGAGTGCATTGTCGACTATGACAATCACTTTTTCATGGAAATGAATACCCGTATTCAAGTGGAACATCGGGTGACGGAGTTGGTTTACGATTTAGTGTTTACCAATCCTGAAAATCCTGCCGAGTCATTTGTAACGACATCGTTGGTCGAGTTAATGGTTTTATTGGCGCGCCATGGTAAACGTGTGCCTAAGCCCGCCCGTCGAGTGCGCTTCAATACGTCGGTAGAGGCGCGCTTGAATGCGACTAACCAAGCGCTTCAGCCTCATGCGGGCGGCATTATTGAATATTGGTCGGACCCTATTGATGGTGAAATTCGTGATGACCAAGGCATTTGTACTCATAACCCAGATACTAATGTGTTTATGCAGTATCATCTTGCTGGCGCGTACGATTCAAATATTGCGCTGCTGCTCACGACTGGACACGACCGCCTAGATAGCTACCGTGCAATGGCTGAGGTGTTACGTGAAACGACGCTAAAGGGGAAGGATCTCGCCACCAACTTAGAATTCCATTACGGCCTAGTAAATTGGTTCATTGGCAACGGTATCAATGCGCGCCCATCGACACGATTTATCGTGCCTTATCTCACCGCCGTTGGCTTGTTAAAGCAAACGGCGAATAATATTGATATTGAATTTGCCTACCAGCGGATTCGCCAGTATCACGTTGATCATGCCAGTGATGCCACCCGTGGCGCTGTGGCTAATGCTTTGGATCACAAAGCGGGAATGTTACAGCGCTTGCTGCGTATTCTTTGTGACCAACCCCATATTATGGCGGGTTGGCTGAGCGTCAACCAGGCAAGCTTTGCCCATGTGGATGGAAAGTTGACCTGGTTAAAAAACCCCATAAAAGTGTTGGCCGATTTGTATCATTTCTTGAATATGGATTACGAGGCGGGTGATGCTGCCGCGGATATGATATGGGATCATGACAATGCGTTACTGAGTGAAGCGCTTGCCTTTTACACGGAGCTAAAGCGCCGAGTTGGCTGCGATGACTACCTTGCATTGTGTGAGATCCTGCAGGGGCCAGCTCCCGCCGGGTTTGATGACGACCTTTGGTTAGCGGCACAATCTGCACACGAGGGTTACCGTCTGGGTACTGAAGTACTGTTAATATTGCCCGAAATTGCCATTTCTACAGGCTTCTTTGATCTTAAGGTCAACGATGATTTAAGCATTACAATTCCCGATAGACTCACCGATCCAGCCCTGCAAGACCGCATGGCGAAAGTACTAGTGCCGCCACCCGTGGCTAAGTCTGATGAGATTCTTGCGACCAGTGGGGGTATGTTCTACGCCCGCGAGGCGCCAGACATGGAGGTGTACATTAAAGAGGGTGATCACTTTAATGCCGGTGATACCTTGTATATCGTTGAAGTGATGAAGATGTTCAACAAAGTTAAAGCCACGTTTTCAGGTACCATTGAGAAAGTGCTCATTGAAACCGATGGTACGATTATCAAAAAGGGACAGCCCTTGTTTAAGGTCACCCCTGATGAAAAGTTGGTGATTGAGAGCGAGCAAGAAATGGCAGCGCGAAAGCAACAAGCAACGGATAGTTTTCTGGCTAAGCTTGCCCATTAAGGAGTGAATTGTGATAACAGGATTAGACCATATCGCGATTGCCGTGCCTGACCTTCAGGGGGCAATTGAGCGATTTATGAATGACTTTGGGCTCACGTTTAAAGGGACTGAAGACGTGGCGGCAGCGAAAACCTCTACCGCTTTTTTTCCGGTAGCCGCGACGCAAATTGAGTTGGTGCATCCTCTCAATGGTGAAGGTCCGATTGCTAAGTACCTTGAGAAAAAGCCGGGTGGTCTCCATCACTTATGTTTTAGAACCGATGATATCGAGGCCGATGTCGCGCGTCTCAAAGATAAGGGCTATGTTTTTCTCTCCGACGCTCCTACTATGGGGGCACATAATTGCAAGGTGATCTTTATTCACCCCAAAAGCTGCGACGGCGTGCTGATAGAATTGAATCAGCCCTGCGAAGATCACTAAGGAATAACCATGTCAGACAGTTTTAAACCCAAACAATACAGTGTTGACGAATGGCGTGCATTGGCAAGCAAACAAATGCGTGGTCAATCACTTGAAGATCTTACTTGGCATACCCCAGAAGGGATTGCTGTCAAACCCCTCTACACCCAGGAAGATACCGAAAATCTTCCCTTTACCAATACCATGCCAGGTATGGCGCCCTATGTTCGTGGTCCTCAAGCCACGATGTATGCCGGCCGCCCGTGGACCATAAGACAATACGCAGGATTTTCCACGGCAGAAGAATCAAATGCCTTCTACCGTAAGGCCTTGGCTGCAGGTGGCCAAGGTGTTTCTGTCGCCTTCGATTTGGCGACTCATCGTGGGTACGATTCTGATCACCCTCGCGTCACCGGTGATGTGGGCAAAGCGGGTGTAGCGGTGGATTCGGTGGAAGACATGAAGGTACTTTTCGATGGCATTCCTCTGGATAAAGTATCTGTGTCAATGACGATGAATGGCGCGGTGTTACCCGTGTTGGCGGGTTACATTGTGGCTGCGGAAGAGCAGGGCGTTAGTCAAGATCAGTTGTCAGGGACCATCCAGAATGACATCTTGAAAGAATTCATGGTGCGCAATACCTATATTTATCCACCCGCGCCTTCAATGCGGATCATTGGCGATATTATTGCCTATGCGTCGCATCACATGCCCAAGTTCAATACTATCTCTATTTCTGGTTACCATATCCAAGAAGCCGGTGCCGATGCAGCGCTTGAATTAGCGTACACGTTGGCCGATGGCAAAGAATATATTCGTACCGCGATTGCGGCAGGATTGGATATCGATCAGTTTGCGCCTCGCTTGTCCTTTTTCTGGGGCATCGGCATGAATTTCTATATGGAAATTGCTAAGCTGCGCGCCGCACGTTTACTGTGGGCCAGAATTGTCAGCGAATTTAACCCCCAGAATCCAAAGTCCTCTATGCTTCGGACTCATAGCCAGACATCGGGTTGGTCGTTGACGGAGCAAGATCCCTACAACAATATCGTGAGAACGACCATTGAGGCCATGGCGGCTGTATTTGGTGGTACACAATCGCTACACACCAACGCGCTGGATGAAGCGATTGCGTTGCCTACTGAGTTTTCGGCTCGTATCGCGCGAAACACACAGCTAATCATTCAGGAAGAAACGGGTATTACCAAGGTGGTTGATCCGTGGGGCGGATCCTACATGATGGAAAGCCTAACCCAAGAAATTGCTGATAAAGCCTGGTCTTTAATTGAAGAGATAGAAGAACAAGGAGGCATGGCCAAGGCGATTGAAACGGGTATGCCAAAGCTTAAGATCGAAGAATCAGCGGCGCGTAAGCAGGCGCGTATCGATCGCGGTGAAGATGTGATTGTGGGCGTTAACAAGTACACGCTGGCCGAGCAAGCCGAGGTCGACATACTTGAAATCGATAATGATAAAGTGCGCCAGTCTCAGGTCGATCGTTTGAGCCGCATACGTGCTGATCGCGATGAGTCCTCGGTCGAAGCACTGCTTGAAGATATATACCGTGCCGCTGAATCAGGACAAGGTAATTTGCTCGATTTATCGATCAAAGCCACGCGCGCGCGTGCTACCGTCGGCGAAATTTCCTATGCCATAGAACGTGCTGTGGGGCGCTTTAATGCGACGGCACAGACCGTGTCAGGTGTCTATGGCGCTGCTTATGAGGATGATGAGATGTGGCGTGGTATTGCGAGTGACATTGATGCCTTTGTCGAACAGTTTGGTCGTCGCCCACGTATGTTAGTCTGCAAGATGGGCCAAGATGGCCACGATCGTGGCGCCAAGGTCATTGCTACCGCGTTTGCCGACGTGGGTTTTGACATCGACTTGTCGCCTATGTTTTCAACCCCTGAAGAGGTCGCCAAGCAAGCGATCGAGAATGATGTTCACGTTGTCGGGGTGTCATCTCAAGCCGCAGGACACAAGACCTTAGTACCTCAGTTAATTGAAGAGCTCAACAAACAGGGTGCCAATGACATTATTGTGGTTGCGGGCGGTGTGATTCCGAAGCAGGACTACGATTTCCTTTACAACGCGGGAGTCGTTGGGATCTTTGGTCCGGGTACCAAGATACCGCTAGCGGCACGAGATGTCCTGGAAAGTATCAAGAAGGCGCAGGCCTAAGGGTATTCATGGTGGCGATTGATGTCGATGCGTTGCTACAAGGTCATCGCCGTGCGCTAGCGAAGGCGATTACCCTTATTGAAAGCCAGCGCAACGACGATAGACATGCCGCACAAGTGCTTCTGCAAACGATATTGCCACATGCTGGCAACAGCCTTCGCTTGGGCATAACGGGGATACCAGGCGTTGGGAAATCTACCTTCATTGAAACCTTTGGCCTTTACTTACTGGAACAGGGAAAACGGGTCGCTGTACTGGCGGTAGATCCCAGTTCCCCTATTTCAGGCGGTAGTATCCTGGGCGATAAAACCCGCATGGAACTGCTGTCTCGGCATGAAAACGCCTTCATTCGTCCGTCACCTTCGCAGGGCTCGCTTGGGGGCGTTGCCCAGAAAACACGTGAGACAATGCTCCTTTGTGAGGCAGCCGGTTACGATGTGATCATTGTTGAAACGGTGGGCGTAGGTCAGTCGGAATACCAAGTAGCAGCGATGGTCGACTTTTTTATGGTTTTGATGTTACCTAACGCCGGTGATGAACTGCAGGGTATAAAAAAGGGCATCATGGAATTAGCCGATGCCCTGGTCATTAATAAAGCCGATGGCGATAGTATTAATCTGGCTAAGCAAACTCAGAGCCATTACCAAAGTGCGCTTCATTTGCTGACGCCGCAAAGTTTTTGGTCGCCACCAGTGTTACAGTGTTCAGCCTTAAAACACAGTGGTATTGCCGATGTGTGGTCGATGCTGATCGACTATGTTGAGCAAGCCGAGCAGGGCGGTCACTTTGCGGCGAAACGCCAACGGCAAAGCCGAGAGTGGATGCAATCGTTGATTCAAGAGTTATTACAACAGAAATTGCAATCCAACCCAGAAATTCGTGCGTTAATGCCCGAGCTCCAACGACGCGTGATGGCAGGTGAAGAAACACCCTTGCTTGCAGCCAAAACCATAATAGAGATGTTGTAATGCCTACCATTTGGATCGATGCTGACGCCATACCAACCATTATCAAAGACGTGATCTGTAAAGCGGCCAATCGTACTTCTACCCCTGCCGTTTTTGTCGCTAATCGCCCGACGCAATTACCCGGCTCAAAATTTTTAAGTTACCGGGTGGTGAGCGGGGGGTTTGATGAAGCCGATAATGCCATCGTTGACGCGTGTCAGTCAGGAGATTTGGTCATTACCAATGATATTCCACTTGCGGCAGATGCGATTGCTAAAGGCGCTCAGGTGATCAATAACCGTGGCGAACCGCTGACAACACAAAACATCGGCGCAAAACTTAACATGCGTGACTTTTTTGACACCATGCGCGCCAGTGGGATACAGGGCAGAGGACCTGCGCCGCTAACGGCTCAAGACAAACAAGCCTTCGCCAACGGACTCGATAAGTATTTAGCTAAGATCTTGCGCGCCTAGACGTGCAAGATCAAAGGTTATGCGCGGGTGTTGTTATCGGCTAATTGTGTGGGTGCCTTGAAAAAGGCATCCCCCATAATTCTGGCCGCTTCCTCAAGGTAGAAATCAGCCGTTTTTTCTGTTGCGTCTTCTTCCTCGGCGGGGAGGGTTGGCTCGGTTTCAGCGGCGACCATATCTTTGATTTCGTCCTCGCTAAGCAACGCCTCACCTTTGGCTTTACGTCGAGCATTTTCGAGATCACGCATGACTTGCCTATCTGATTCGCGTAGCGCTTTTAATTTCTCCTCGTTAAGCGGCAGTGTCTTACGATTAGCACGTGCTTGCAAAACCTCGTAGCGTTTTTCTACAAATACAAAATCGGGGTCTTGTGCAATACGCTCATCGTGAGCGATTCTTGCCGCCTCTACCATGGCTTCATCGAGGCCATAATGATAATGACGCACCGGGCTAATAGTATCCCATGGCAATGCGGCATCTAGCGCACTTTCACCTACCTTGCTGTGGTCTAAACTCACCGGGAAATGAATGTCTGGAATCACGCCTCGGTGCTGAGTGGATTCACCGGAAATGCGATAAAACTTGGATTCTGTCAATTTCAACTGCCCTGATTCCAGCGGGGCCAATGACTGTACCGTGCCTTTGCCGAAAGACTGCTCACCCACGATAATGCCACGCTTGTAATCTTGAATCGCACCGGCAAAAATTTCCGAGGCCGACGCCGATAGTCTATCAATCATGACGACCAATGGTCCGTCGTAGAAGGGTGTGGGAATGGGTTTACCTTGACGCAAAACGCGATTACTTGCCTTGCGGATTTGAACCGTGGGGCCTGCTTCAATGAAAAGTCCCGTAAGTGCATTGGCTTCTTGAAGTGAACCGCCACCATTGCCGCGCAAATCGACAATGAGTCCCTCGATATTGTCTTCTTCGATCAGTTCATTAAGAAGGTTTTGCACATCGCGCGTAGTGCTTTTGTATTCTGGATCACCATTTCGCAAGGCTTCAAAATCGATATAAAAGGCGGGGATTTGTATCACGCCAACCTTAACGATATCACCGTGACTATTTTGCGTTTCCACCACCTTTTTCTGCGCAGACTGATCTTCCAGCTTAACCTTGTTACGAGTAATGGTGACGACTTTGCGCTCGCCTTCGTCGCTGTCGGCCGGAATCAGTTCAAGTTTGACAACAGAATCCTTTGGGCCACGGACCAAATCTACCACTTCATCAAGTCGCCAACCAATGACGTCAACAAACTCGCCATCGGCACCTTGCGCTACGCCAACAATGCGATCGGCGGCTTTGAGTTCCCCTTGTTTCTCAGCCGGACCCCCTTTAACAATGCGCAGTACCTTGGTGTACTCGTCTTCCCTCTGCAACACGGCTCCAATCCCTTCCAAGGACAAACTCATTGAGATATTGAAGTTTTCGGTTGTGCGGGGTGAAAAATAAGACGTATGGGGGTCGTACAGCGAGGTCAACGAGTTAACAAACAATTGATAAACATCCTCGTTAACAATTTGAAACGTTCGATCTAAATTATTTTTGTTGCGGCGAAGCAGCTGTTCGGCGCTGTCTTGAAGGGATTTGCCGGCCAGTTTCAAGGATAACAACTGATACTTTAATGTGCGGCGCCACAAGTCATCGAATTCTTTGGTTGTTTCAAGCCAGGGGAGTTCAGAGCGATCAATAATGAGCTCTTCCTCGCTGGTAAAGTCAAAGTTATCAGGATTGCTCAGTAGTTCGATGTTTTTTTCGACACGGGCAATGTAGCGCTGTTGGTAGCGGTTAAAAATTTTAAAAGCAGCATCGAGATCGCCGCGTTTGAGCATGTTGTCAAACTTAAAACGGTACTCGCTGAATTCTGCAATATCCTGCTGGCTTAAATAGGCACGGTTCGGGTCCAATGCTTTTAGATAGCCATCAAATAATTTCGAAGAGAGTTCATCGTCGATGGGAATACTCGAAAAATGCATCACGCGCAGTTTTTCTAGAATTTCAATGGTAGTGATTTCCTGGGTGGTGGTCGGCGATAATGGGATGTACTCCTTAGCCGAGAGACCCTGTGCTGCTATCAGCAGTGTTAGGGTAATCAGGGTATGACGAAAAAAACGTGGCAATAGCATGTCAACAAACTCTCCTTAGTTGAGGTTTGAGTGTGTATTTTTTACGTAAAGACTTCAAGCAAATACGTGAAAGAGACTGCACAAGTCTTAAAAAGCGTGGGATAATCGGCGCCATTCCCACTTAGACACAGGAACACGTGAAATGTTCGAACAATTACAGCCAATTAAAGCAGATGCTATTCTAAGCCTTTCGGTTGAATACCGCGCAGATACTAATCCTAACAAGATTGATCTAGGCGTGGGTGTCTACAAAACTGAAACGGGTAATACGCCTGTCTTAGCCGCGGTTAAACAAGCTGAGCAATTTTTGTTGCAACACCAAGAAAGCAAAAGTTACTTGGCGCCGATTGGTAATCCCGGCTTTAATCAGAGCATGCTTGAGTTGGTATTTGGCAATGACCATGTTGTGATGACCAACAAGCGTGCGCGTGCCGTTCAAGCCCCCGGTGGGACTGGCGCGTTGAGTTTGGCGTCACGCCTGATCGCCCGGTGCAATAGCTCGGCCAATGTGTGGGTGAGCAATCCTACGTGGGCAAATCATATCCCGCTGATTCAAGGTGCTGGCTTAACGGTCAAAGAATACACCTACTACGATACAGCCGCTAAATCGATTGATTTTGATGGCTTGATGAATGATCTTCGGGCGGGTCTTGTTGCCGGCGACGTTGTGTTGATTCATGGCTGTTGCCACAACCCTTGTGGCGCTGATCTTTCGTTAGAGCAGTGGAAACAGTTGACGGATCTATTAAATGAAAAAGGCGCGACACCTTTCGTCGACTTAGCCTACCAGGGTTTCGGCTCTGGCTTAGAGGAAGACGTGGTTGGTTTGCGTTACATGGCGGCCAATGTCAAAGAAATGTTAGTTGCAGCCTCGTGTTCAAAAAACTTTGGTTTGTACCGCGAGCGTGTCGGTGCCACCATGATTGTGAGTGAAACTGAGCAAGCGGCAAGTAATGCCGTGGATAATTTAGGGGTTGTGGCGCGCGGTATTTGGTCTATGCCACCTGATCACGGTGCTGCCGTTGTTGATACTATTTTGGCCTCTGAAGAGCTCACCAACGTTTGGCACAGCGAATTGACAGAAATGTGCGATCGCATCAACGGTCTGCGTTCATTGGTGGCCAATTCACTTAAAACAGCGGGTGTTGCCCAATCATTTGATTTCATGGTTAACGAGAAGGGCATGTTCTCGTTTCTGGGGATTACCCCTGAGCAAGTGGCAAAACTGAAAGCGGATTACAGCATCTATATGGTGAGTTCAAGCCGTATTAATGTGGCCGGTTTAAATACTAATAATCTGCCTTACTTTGTTGACGCAATGAAAAAAGTCGTCGGCTAATATCTGCCACATCCTTCTAAAGCCAGGCGAGTCCTGGCTTTTTTAATTGTTATGGTGTTAATTGACTTCTCTTTATAATAATCAATCTTACGTGTTTTATCTTGCCGTAAGGGTGTTGATGAGCCTGGCAACGACGGCCTTGGCTGTGGCGATAGGTTGGCATATCTATCACGCGACCGGGAATCCGATTGATTTAGCACTTGTAGCATTAATGCAAGTATTGCCCACCTGGTTATTTTTTTTAATCTCGGGGTGGGCGTCAGACAATCTTTCTCGTCGGTTAGTGATCCAGGTCAGTCTCGCGATAAATGCCTTGGTATTTGTCTTGTTGGCGCTTGCCATGAGCCACACTGTGCTGGATTTACACATCATTCTTGGCCTGTTGTTTCTATTCGGTTGTGGGCGTGCCTTTTACTTTCCCGCTATGCAATCCACGTTGCCCGTGATTGTGGAGAAGAAGCTGCTTACCACGGCTGTTTCTAATGCAAGCACTGTGTGGACCGTCGCAATGACAGCCGGCCCATTAATTGGCGGTGTATTACTCGCTTGGCTAGATGTGGGTATTTATTGGTTGTTGTTTGGCTTGATGCTGATGGCTCTGGGGTTTGCAAGTCTGTTGCCACGCATGAGTGCCGCTCACAAAGGAGGTCGTTCGATTAAAGATCTCACCATGGGGATACGTTTTGTATGGCGTAATCCACTGGTTTTTCCGTCGATCACTCTCGATTTGCTTATTATTATGGCGGGCAGTGTTATGACGCTCCTACCGATCTATGCGGCCGATATACTGCATTTGGGGCCTGAGGGACTTGGCCTGCTTCGCGCCATGCCCGCGCTAGGCTCGGTGGTGTCTGGCCTGGTCGTTGGGCGTATGGGTTACGGTGAGTATGCCGGGCGAAGTTTGTATGTGGCACTCGCTGGTTTTTCGCTGTCTATTATGGTTTTTGCCCTTTCTGAAACACTTTGGTTGAGCCTATTGGCGCTGTTTGCCTACGGCTTTGCCGACATGATCAGCGTCATTATTCGTTCGAGTATCACGCATCTTGCGACGCCAGACACTCTGCGTGGTCGCGTCAATGCGGTCAATGCGTTATTTATTGTGTCATCTAATGAGTTAGGTGACTTTCGCGCCGGACTTATGGCGGGTCTTCTAGGCGCGGTTCCAGCGGCGCTCACCGGGGCGCTATGCGCTTTTGCTGTGGTGTCAGTGGGGTATTGGCGCTCACCCGAATTGAGGCGACTAAAAAAGGTGGAAGACATTGTTGAAGCGGAGTAGTTTTCCTTAGCCGTTTTTCATTGGAACGATGAACCTTGCCTGTATTTGATATTTAACGTTTTTTATCGTGTGCTAACATCGCCTCATACAAATAATGTCAAAGGAATTATCCATGAACGTTGCTGAGGCGATTACCCGACGGATGTCAATTCGCGGTTTTAAACCTGATCCAGTGGATCAATCTCTTCTTAATCACATTTTTGAAACTGCACGTTGGTCAGCCTCAAATTGCAACATTCAATCTTGGCTTGTTAATGTGGTGTCGGGCGAGACAAAAAACAGGTTAGCACAGGCGTTGGTAGCTGAGGTGGCTTCTGGAAAAGAAGGCTATCCGGATTTTCACGCGGGTAATCTGGGTTTAGTGGGCGTGCATCGCGATCGTCAATTCGAGTGTGCGGCAAGGTTATATGACACATTGGGCATTGAGCGTTCAGATCGACAAGCCAGGAATGCGCAGATGCTTAAAAATTGGCAGTTCTTTGGTGCACCTCATGCCGCCTTTATTTCAATTCCAAAATATATGAAAGATGGCAACATGCTGGATGTGGGGGTTTATCTACAGTCGCTGATGTTGCTGATGGTGGAAAATGGCCTTGGCAGCGTAGCCCAAGGGGCTCTTAGTCTCTATCCCGGACCCGCGAAAGAGATGCTTAATATTCCAGAGGATTACGGTATCGTGGTGGGTTTGTCGTTTGGATACCCCGATGAGACGGCGCAAGTGAATAAAGCCACCATGGACAGGGTTCCTTTAGAAAGCCAGGTGTTTTTCCACGCTTAGAGATTCATTAGCATCGCTTTATGCGATGCTTATCGCAAATCTTAGGGATTCATTCGCATTGCTTTTATGCGATGGGTGCTACCCAGATATTACTGCGCAGCTTTAGCGAGGTAAATTTCCAATAAGTCCCTAGACCTGAGACAATCGAAAAAAGCATGAAGAAGGGGGCTTTGTCGTACTTTCCCTACCATATGGATAAACTCATCAGGCCTATGATGAAGACAGTGATGAAGAATATGTCAGCACAACATCGCGTCGCTCGGCGGTCCCTCATGGCATACCCGGTGACATCTGCGTATGAACGCAAGGTGAATGCAGGGGAGGTGGAACGAGATGACGCGCAAGTCGCTCTGGCGGAAAAACTCGATGCCTTGCATGAGTCTCTTACCTCGCTCCCACCAGTAATTGTGCGCGCTGATAAACAGACTTTTGCGCGATCCTTAGTATCTGCTCAGTCCTTTCTTCGAAAGAAGTTCCATTTGTGGTCTTTTGGCCCACCCCCGCGAGGCATCTACATTCATGGGCCTGTCGGGGTTGGCAAGAGCTTTCTAATGGATCTCTTTTACGCGTCGGTTAATGTTATTGATGATTCTTGCTGTAATAATGACAGCCACGGCCATAGCATCAAACACGCAAAAATGACTAAACGCCGCGTCCACTTTCATGAATTCATGCTAGACGTTCATCATCGAATCTTTGTCTATAAACAGAAGTACCCACTAGATGATGCGATTCCCATCATTGCTCAGCAATTGGCACAGGAAGCCCAACTCCTTTGTTTCGATGAATTTCAAGTAACAGACGTTGCCGATGCCATGATTTTGAAACGACTTTTTTTATTATTATTGGACTGTAATGTCGTGGTGGTGGCCACCTCGAATCGCTCCCCCGATGCCTTGTATCAGGGAGGCATTAACCGATCCCTTTTTTTACCATTCATTGACATGTTAAAACACGCGTTCGACATTATCTCAATGGATGATTCCACCAAAGATTATCGACTTGAGACTAGAGGGGATGGTCAATCCTATTTTTGGTCAAACAAGGGTGTTCATGGCGACAATAATAGTGATGACAACACGCAGGCGGAGTTGAATAACATATTTGGTGGCACTGATTCCGTCACTGAGGCCGAGGTCATTCAAGTGCTCTTCGGGCGCACCGTTAAGGTCGCCCGATTGAATGACCGGTGCGCCTGGTTTGACTTTTCAGAGTTATGCTACCAGCCGCTCGGTGCTGCTGATTATATTTCCCTATGCGACCGATTTCCGGTCCTCATCATAGATCGCGTGCCCCAATTAGACGCCAATCACCTCGACGAAGCGCGACGATTCGTGACCCTCATTGACGTGTGTTATGAATCGCGCACTCGCTTGGTGCTAGCAGCAAAAGTTCCGCTCGATGAATTATTTGTCAATTTTGAAGCGCACGTAGAAAGCAGTGACGGAAGTGAAGAATTGTTTGTCAGTGAGGAGGGGGGGAACTCCAGTGCCTTTGCGACGACCATGATTCGCACCAAAGACGGTGAACATTTGGAGTGGTCGGCGACGGGTCTCATTGGTGCGTCACTGGCACAATTATCGGCCACCAATGAGCTTGCCTTTTCTTTTCGACGAGCCGCGTCTCGCCTGGCAGAAATGGGTGGAAAAGAGTGGGGGCGGCAAAGTTGACGATTGAAGTGCCACTGATTTCATAAGCACAATTCAGTTAGATAAACTCAAAGTTTTAAGTTGAGATTCGCAATGCTGAAGGAAAATAGTTCCTTACTAAGCATGTGTTGTTTTTGTAGTTGATGAACGGTCTTTTTCTGCGGGTAATAAAAAAGGCCTAAGTAGATTAACTACTTAGGCCTTGAATGTGGCGGTGGACCAGGGATTCGAACCCCGGGAACCTCTCGGTTCAACGGTTTTCAAGACCGCCGCTTTCGACCACTCAGCCAGCCCACCGAACGCGACGAATTATACAGACCTCGATTGCCGGTGCAAGCATTTCATCTCGAAAAACCATAAAAAAACAATGCTATTAAAAGACTTGGTTAGCCTTTAATCAATCTGCTCAAAAGGCGAGCAATATTTGTTGTAGTTAACATTGCTATTAACCCAAATTGCTTTGTGCATTGCTCATAAGCTGTTAGGAAGCTTATTCGCATAGTCAGACATATTACCGATGGTGCTGTTATGTTTTTGCGAAATAATGATGATTTTGAGCCATCTTTCGACTCGGGTTAGAGGCGCCATGGGACAAAGATATAAAAAAGGGGCTAACGCCCCTTTGTTTTAATCAGCGGTCACCGCCTCGGCGGGTTCGCTTATGGTGCGAGGTCCCCTAGGGTCATTCGCTGCGCGGGCCGGCTGTGGACGTTGCGGTGAAGGTATCTGAAGTGGGGCCGTCACGCGTGCCGACAAATCCACGATTTCAGTAGTTATTGTGATGTCTGTTACAGGCGAGGGCTTATCACGAGGATCATTTGCCGCCCGCTGTGTATTTCTCACCGCGAGGGGTGCTTCTTTAACGGCCTGTTTAGCTGCTTTTACTCTAGGGGCTACAGGTGTATCGGCCACAGGCTCTTCAGCAGGCAGAGAGGGCTCTGTTTGTGCAACTGCAGGCAGTTCATCATCCAGTTCCGTTGTAGCTTTTATGTCTTCAACGGGCTCGATAGCAGGTGCCTCTGTTTGAGCGGTATCAGCAGTTTCAAAGGAATCTTCTTGAGCGGCTTCAACGGGCATTTCCACTTGAGCTTGAGCCACGTCACCACTCATCTCGTCTGCTTGTAGAGTCTTGCTACCCGTATCTTGTTCAGTATTTGAGTCATCAAGCGCTGATTCTGAGTCGGGTGATTTACCACGCCGACGTGAACGACGACGGCGTTTCGGTTTGTCGTCTTGCTCATCATCGTTACTCGCTACCAGCTCAAGTTGTTCTGGCTGATTGTTGGTATCAACGACTTCCGCCACGGCAGTGCTGGTGTCGGTAACGGTTTCGACAAGGTTCTCATCCGTCGCATCAGTTGATTCTGCTTGCTCTTCATCATTTTCACGCTGTTTAGCGCTTCTAGAACCGCCACGTGAACGTTCTTCCAGTTTACGTGGAGACTTATTGCGCGGACGTCGTGCGGGCTTGTCTGTATCCTCGTCAGCCACAGCGGCTTCATCGAGTTCGTTGGTAATATTATTGGTGACTTCATTGGTAATGTTGCCATCGTTTTCACCGCTGCGACCACGGCGACTGCGACGGCGCCGGTTACGACGTGGTTTATTATCGCTATCGTCTTCGCTGCTGTCCTGGCGATTTTCATCGGCCTTTGGCTTGTCCTGCTTACGCTCTTGCTTAGCAGATTCATCTCGGCGACGGTTATTATTACGTTTGCGGCCATCGCGTTGTTGTTTACCACGGGTATTATTGGTAGCTTTTTCTTCCGTTTTTTCTTCCTCGGTGCCACCAAATAACGCGTCAACGATACGCGAAAATAACCCTTTCTTTGGCGTAGCCTGAGTAGGCGCTGGCTTGACTTCAGCGGGTTTCTCTTCAATCGCACGGACAGGAGAGGGCGCTTTGGGTAACACGGCTGCCACGGCCGCTTTTGGCGCGTCGACTACTTCATCTTCCAAGGTTAATGCATCCACCACATCTTCGGGCTTGATGGTTTCGATGCGGAAGCTTTCTTGGCGTTCGCTCACCAATTCATGGTCATCACGCAGCCGCTCAATACTGTAGTGGGGTGTTTCCATGTTGGTGTTTGGAATAATAAGGATCCGCGTCTTTTGACGATGCTCAATATCGGCTAATGCGGCGCGTTTCTCATTGAGAAGGAAGGTGGAGACATCCACAGGCGCGATGACACGGACTTCCGCGCTGCGATCCTTACTGGCTTCTTCCTCGATTAAACGCAGAATTGCCAACGCCAAAGACTTAACGTCGCGGATGGTACCTTGACCAGAGCAGCGAGGGCAGGTGTGGCCGCTGGTTTCGCCCAGTGATGGGCGTAAACGTTGGCGAGACATCTCGAGCAGGCCAAATCGAGAAATACGACCTACCTGAACGCGGGCGCGGTCCATTTCAAGGGCTTCACGCACCTTGTTTTCAACATCCCGCTGGTGCTTACTGCTGGACATGTCGATAAAGTCGATGACGATGAGACCACCAATATCGCGCAGACGAAGTTGACGAGCAATTTCTTCAGCCGCTTCAAGGTTGGTGTTGAATGCCGTATCTTCAATGTCTTTGCCACGTGTGGCGCGTGCCGAGTTGATATCAATAGATACCATGGCCTCGGTGGGGTCGATGACTATCGAGCCACCCGATGGCAATTTAACTTCACGTTGAAAAGCAGTTTCAATCTGCGTTTCAATTTGGAAGCGGTTGAAGAGGGGCGTTTTATCCTCATACAACTTAATTTTGTTGCGGTAGTGGGGCATGACCTGCTCAACAAATGTTGCAGCCTCTTCATAAGCTTGTGGGCTGTCGATGAGTACTTGATCGATGTCACGTTTTAAGTAGTCGCGGACGGCACGAATGATTACGTTGCCCTCTTGATAAATCAGGAAGGGGGCCGGCTTGGTCGCATTCGCTTCTGAAATGGCGCGCCACAGGTGATTTAAATAATCTAAATCCCACTGCAATTCTTCACTGCTACGGCCTATACCTGCCGTGCGAACAATAATGCCCATGCCATCAGGTACCTGCAGGTCGCGCATGGCATCACGTAACTGGCTGCGATCATCGCCTTCGATACGACGCGAAATACCACCGGCACGAGGGTTGTTAGGCATCAATACCATATAGCGGCCGGGCAAACTGATAAAGGTAGTCAGCGCTGCACCTTTATTGCCACGCTCTTCTTTATCTACTTGAACAATGACTTCAGTGCCTTCTTTGACAAGATCTTTAATGCCATCACCACCAGATTTACTGGACATGTATTCGCGGGCGATTTCTTTGAAGGGGAGGAAACCGTGGCGCTCAGCGCCAAAATCAACAAAAGCGGCTTCTAGGCTGGGTTCGACGCGGGTAATCTTTCCTTTGTAAATATTGGATTTCTTTTGAATCCGCGTCCGGTTTTCGATATCAAGGTCATACAGCCATTGGCCGTCGACCATGGCAACACGCAACTCTTCAGGTTGAGTCGCGTTGATTAACATTCTCTTCATTTTAGTCTCACAATAGGCGCGAGACGTGGTGTGAAGGGTAGAGCGTTAACGCAATACCTCGTATGTGCAGTAGTAATGTGCACACGCGATTCGTCGGCGCTGGGCGCTTTAAGCGTGTCTGCTTCGGTCCGTACCAAGATGCCCTGCTGTTTGGGGCTGGCCGCGATGACATGCGGCTGGGGGCAAAACTGCCTTATCTATGGTGTGCTTCTTCCGTCAGTACTTGCTTGCAGCTCTCCGTGCAGCAAAGCCGACATGATTGTCAGTAGTAATTCTCTAACCTCGGCACCAGTGCCGCGCGGTTAATATTATTCAGCTCGATCTCATTATCGAGCTGACACAATGTCGTTGCTCGCAGTACACTATGCACTTCTACGCACTTGGCGATTGTTTCTCAATGGCGGTGTCTGCGGTTGGTGAGGTCGCCTCGTCGCCTCGCTCTCACTTACGGCCGGCGATCAACTCTTTCCAACTCGCGCAATATAGCAGCTAAGGGCTGTGCCATCAATGGAAAACTGGGCATCATTTGCAAATGAATCAACCACCTAACAAGCCTTCTGTACGTTTTATAGAGATCGGTGAAGAACGTGCAGGGCAGCGGCTGGATAATTTCCTGCTGGCAGAATTGGGCCGACCCCCCAAATCAGTGATTTACAAGATGATTCGCAAGGGGGAGGTGCGCATTAATAAGGGACGCTGCAAGCCTGAAAATAAGCTCGCCCTCGGGGATGTGGTGAGAATTCCTCCCTTTGATGTGCCTGAAGCCGATGCGCCCGTGTCTATAGGCAATAGGCTGTTGGATACCATCCGTGAAAGTATTATCTATGATTGCGCCGAATTTATGGTGATCAATAAACCCTCCGGTTTAGCGGTGCACGGCGGCAGCGGTTTGAGCTTTGGTTTGATTGAGGCACTTAGGCAAATATTTCCCGACAATAAGCAAATGGAGTTGGTGCACCGTCTTGATCGCGACACGTCAGGCTGTATTGTGGTGGCCAAAAAACGTGCGGCTTTGCGCGAGTTTCATCGCATGCTTCGCGAAGGAGAAATGGATAAGCGCTATTGGGCGTTGGTAGAAGGGCGGTGGCCAAATCGAAAAAAAATGGTCAGTGCGCCATTGAAGAAAAATGAGCTTCGCTCGGGTGAGCGTGTTGTTCGCGTGTCGCCTGAGGGTAAAGAATCATTAACTGAATTTGCCGTGTTGCGCAGATTTTCAGACAGTACGTTGGTTGAGGCCAAGCCCATTACAGGGCGTACACATCAAATTCGCGTCCATGCTCAATACGCAGGTCACCCCCTAATAGGAGATGATAAATATGGTACGGATCAGGTGAACCAGTCATTTAAAAACAGAGGTATCGGCCGGTTATTTTTGCATGCTCAATCTTTGTCGTTTCCGTGGAAAAAAAGTCGAATTTCGGTAGAGGCCCCTCTCGAATCGGTGTTGATTCAGGCCATGGAGGCACTTTGATGCTGTATGTTTTCGATTGGGATGGCACGTTAGTAGATTCAATAGGTCGCATTGTCGAGAGCTTAAAGTTGGCGGCTGCCGAGTTATCGCTTGAGATGTTGACCGATCAGCAATATCGAGAGGTGATCGGACTGGGCCTCACGGAGGCGGTTAATCATTTATACCCGATGGCAGATGAACGGCTTCAAGTAGCGATGAAAGAGGCATATTCCAAGCACTTCGTGGCGGCGGATGTCGCGCCATGTCCGTTTTTTTGTGGCGTCACCGATACCTTGGAGGCGCTGCACAAGGAAGGGCACCACTTGGCCGTAGCAACAGGCAAGAGTCGTCGTGGCCTAGACCGTGTGCTCACGCAATTACAGTGGCATGACTATTTTCATGCTACCCGATGTGCCGATGAAACGGCCTCTAAGCCACATCCACTGATGTTGCATGAAATTATGGATGCGCTTGGCGTTCCCTCCCATGAGGCCGTGATGGTGGGTGATACTGACTTCGACCTGCATATGGCACATCATGCGGGTATGCGGAGTGTAGGTGTCAGTTATGGTGCACATAACCTCGAAAGGCTTGAAGCCGCTAGACCTAGCGCAATAATTCATCGTTTTACAGATCTTCTCGAGGTGATTTAATCAAGGGGGTTGATGCCTTCTTGACGTAACATAGCGCACAGTCTTATCAGAGGTAGACCAATCAGGGCGTTGGGGTCATCGCCTGTTAATGACTCAAACAGGCAGATGCCTAGGCCTTCGGATTTAAAGCTGCCGGCACAGTCGAAGGGTTGTTCACGTTCTACGTAGCGTTCAATTTCTCTGTGAGTCAATGCACGAAATTTGACCGAAAAAGGCACGACATCTACCTGTAAATGGTTGCTGCGGGTGTTATAGACGCACAAGCCGGTGAAAAAGGTCACGTCTTTTCCCGCGCACAGTGACAGTTGCTCGATAGCTCGCCGTGCATTGCCCGGCTTACCAAGGATGTGGCCGTCGACGCTTGCAACCTGATCGCTGGCAATAATTATCCCGTTAACGCGTTGTGCTACAGCCGTGGCTTTTGCTTTAGAAAGGCGCCTTGCTAAGGCTTCGGGATGCTCGTTAGGGTAGGCGCGCTCATCAATGTTCGGTGGCACAATCTCTGCTGATAGATACAGTTTTTTTAGCAGTTGTTGCCGATAGGGGGAAGAAGAAGCCAGTATTAACGTCACGTTATCAACCTCGGTGGCAATGGATTTGTGTTTGCTGAGTACTAAAGAGCACTAAATATGGGGTTTTGCAGCAATTTTCTTTGACATTCTTTACGAGTGTCCCTATGATTGCGCGCCTATGTCAACAGGTGCTCTTCCAAATCGCGCTGACCTTCGCAAATTAGCTACACATGCTGCGATGGTGGATGCTCGGATATCGCTAAATACGCTGCCTCGTGTGGCGCAAGCGGTGTTGAGTGAAGAGGCTGAAATTGATGTCGACCTCAAGTTTAGTCGTGATGAGCAAGGTCTTTATGTCATTGAAGGCAGTGTTTCTACTACGGTAGATATGACATGTCAGCGCTGCTTGCAAGCTGTCCCTGTGGATTTGAGTTCGCATTTTAATTTGGGCGTGGTTTGGGATGACGAGGGTGCAAAGCAACTCCCCTCCTATTTAGAACCACTGGTCGCTTCAGCTGAGCCCTTTGATTTGCATGTGTTGGTTGAGGATGAGCTGCTATTAAGCTTGCCATTTTCTCCTTATCACGACATAGAAGTGTGTCAAGGTGGAGAATACCAGCAACAGCAATCAGCCGTTGAGGTCGTTAAAGATGTACCCCAACGCGAGAACCCTTTTGCGGTTCTAGAGCAGTTGAAACGTAAAAATTGATTTTGAAAGCGTAGTGATACGCCAATTTAGTTAGGAGCTAGTCATGGCTGTACAGCAAAACCGTAAAACCCGTTCACGTCGCGGTATGCGCCGTTCACACGACGCCCTGGTATCAGGTGCATTGTCAGTTGATCAAACCAGCGGTGAAACTCACCGTCGCCACCACGTGAGTGCAGATGGCTTCTACCGTGGAAAGAAAGTCGTTAACACCGGTAACGACGAGTAATTACTCTTAGTGTATTTGTAAAAATGGGGGCTGCGGTCCCCATTTTTATTTCTATTCTTTGCGACGGAATCACGTCCCCTCTGCGAGGTAAATATGTCTTTAGCCTTTGTTTTTCCTGGTCAAGGTTCTCAAAAGGTCGGAATGTTGTCTGAATTTACAGACAATATTATCGTTCGAGAAACCTATAAAACGGCCTCTGATGTGCTTGGTTATGATCTGTGGGCACTGTCACAGAATGGTCCGCAAGACGCGCTCAATATGACCGAAGTCACTCAGCCCCTTCTTCTCACTGCGAGTGTTGCGCTTTGGCGCCTATGGCGCGACAAGGGTGGCCCGTTGCCGACCTTGATGGCCGGTCATAGCTTGGGGGAATTCTCAGCCTTGGTATGTGCTGAGGTCATTGATTTTGCTGACGCGGTGGATTTAGTTCGTAAGCGTGGTCAGTTTATGCAAGCTGCCGTGCCCGTTGGTGTTGGTGCTATGGCGGCCATTATTGGTTTAGACGACGATCAAGTAGATGCCGCTTGTGCCGCTGCCGCACAAGGCGAGTGTGTGAGTGGTGTGAACTATAACTCACCCGGTCAAGTCGTAATCGCAGGTCATGCTGCAGCCGTTGATCGTGCTATTGTTGCTTGCAAAGAGGCCGGTGCTAAGCGTGGCTTGCCGCTGCCGGTCAGTGCGCCTTTCCACACTGATTTGATGCGTCCCGCCGGTGAGGCGCTGGCCAAAGTCGTAGAACAGATGACCTTTTCATCGCCGATAATCCCAGTGATTCACAATGTTACCGTGGCGCCTGAAAGCGATCCTGCGGTTATTAAGTCACTGGTAGTCGAGCAAATCTTTAGTCCTGTGCCTTGGACGCAATGTATACAATACATGGCATCGCAAGGCGTTAGTGACACCGTGGAGTGCGGTGCCGGTAAGGTGTTGGGGGGGCTCAACAAACGCATTGAAAAATCATTAAATTGTTTCAGTACAGATACTGAAGAAGCTTTGAACAGCGCCATAGAAGCGTTGTCAGCCTAATTCAAAGGAGTATAACTATGTCACTACAAGGAAAAATTGCGCTTGTCACGGGCGCTAGCCGAGGAATTGGCGCGGCCATCGCAGATCTGTTGGGCGAGCAGGGCGCTACCGTCATCGGTACGGCTACCAGCGAAAGCGGTGCTGCAGCCATTAGCGCACGCTTTGCGGCGCAAGGTATTGCAGGTAAGGGTTTGGCCTTAAATGTTAACGATGCCGAGGCGGTAGAGTCTGCAATAAAAGCGATTGGGGTAGAATTCGGTGCCCCCACAATTCTTGTTAACAACGCAGGGATCACACGCGACAACTTGATGTTGCGTATGAAGGACGAAGAATGGGATGACGTGATTAATACCAATCTTACGGCGGTATTTCGTGTCAGCAAGGCCTGTTTGCGCGGCATGACCAAGGCTCGCTGGGGTCGCATTATTAATATCTCATCTGTGGTGGGGTCAATGGGTAACGCTGGCCAAACTAACTACTCAGCGACCAAGGCGGGTGTGGAAGGTTTTACTCGTTCTTTGGCGCGTGAAATAGGTGCGCGTGGTATTACGGTCAACGCGGTAGCCCCTGGGTTTATCGATACGGATATGACCAAAGAGCTACCTGAGGCTCAGCGTGAAGCACTTCAAGCACAGATTCCAGCGGCCCGTCTAGGTCGTCCTGAAGAAATTGCTGCAGCGGTGGCTTTTTTGGCGAGTGAGGCTGCTGGATACATCACGGGAGATACGTTACACGTCAATGGTGGCATGTATATGTAGCAATAAGCTGCTGTTTTTATTTGATTTTTTGATTTTTTTTAGTAAGTGGTTCCATCTTTGTTAAAACAGGGTAAAATAGCCTTCCCTGTAGCGACAGTACTGAAGAAACAAACAATTGTTACAGCGGTAAAAATTAACAGACAGGAGTACATACGTACCATGAGTAGCATTGAAGAACGCGTCAAAAAGATTGTTGCAGAACAACTTGGCGTAAAAGAAGAAGAAGTGCAAAATTCAGCCTCTTTCGTTGAGGATTTGGGCGCCGATTCTCTGGATACCGTGGAGCTTGTAATGGCATTAGAAGAGGAATTTGAAACTGAAATTCCTGATGAAGAAGCCGAGGCTATCACTACTGTCCAACTCGCTATTGATTACGTTAAAGCGAATCTCGATCAGTAATCCTTGCTGAGTCGAGCAAAGCCGTCACTATGCCTGCGTAGTACGGCTTTTTTTATGTCTGAAAAATCTGTTTAGGGAGATACTCGTGCAAGGTAGACGCGTTGTAGTGACTGGATTAGGGGCTGTTTCACCTCTAGGCAATACAGTCAAAGAGACTTGGGATGGAATATTGGCTAGCAAGAGTGGTATTGCGCCGCTTGAGAGCTTTGATGTTTCCGCATTTTCGACCACGTTTGGCGGGGCGATCAAGGATTTTGACGTGAGCCTTTACATTGCACCTAAAGACGCTCGAAAGCTCGATATTTTTATTCAATATGGCATTGCCGCGGGTATTCAGGCATTTGAGGATTCTGGTCTGCAGATCACTGAGGAAAATGCCACTCGCGTGGGTTGTGCTATCGGTTCGGGGATTGGCGGTTTGCAATCCATTGAGTCTTGTAGCGATATCATTCAAAACAGCGGTCCACGCCGTATTTCGCCTTTTTTTGTGCCGGGCTCGATCATTAATATGATCGCGGGTAATCTCGCCATCAAGTATGGCATGCAAGGTCCTAATATTGCGATTGTCACAGCCTGCACAACGGGTACTCACAATATTGGCTCTGCTGCGCGTATGATTGCTTATGGTGAAGCCGATGCCATGTTGGCAGGTGGTGCAGAGATGGCCACCACCCCTGTTGGCTTGGGTGGCTTTGCTGCCGCGCGAGCGCTGTCCACGCGCAATGATAACCCCCAGGCCGCCAGTCGTCCTTGGGACCGTGATCGAGATGGTTTTGTTCTCAGTGATGGGGCAGCCGCTTTAATGCTTGAGGAATTCGAATTTGCTAAAGCTCGTGGCGCCAATATATTAGCCGAGGTCGTGGGTTTTGGTATGAGCGACGATGCCTACCATATTACCTCCCCCCCGGCTGACGGCAGTGGCGCAGCGCGTTCGATGCAAAATGCCCTCAATGATGCGCAGCTTAGCGCGGATAAAGTGAGCTATATCAACGCCCATGGCACGTCCACTAACGCAGGTGATTTAGCGGAAACGATGGCTGTTAAATCGGTGATGGGATCAGCCGCCGCTAAGGTCGCGGTTAGCTCGACGAAATCAATGACAGGCCATTTATTGGGTGCCGCCGGTGCGATAGAAGCGGTATTTTCTGTGTTGGCGATACGCGACCAGGTAGCTCCTCCAACCATTAACTTAGATAATCCAGATGAGGGCTGTGACTTGGATTACGTGCCACACACTGCTCGTCCAATGAATATCGACGTCGTCGTCTCCAATTCCTTTGGTTTTGGTGGTACAAACGGCACGTTGGTATTTGCCAAGGTATAACGAGTCTTTACGTGCTTAGCGAACCGTTGATATTTGGTCACGAAACGTTAAGCCGTGAACAGCTCCTTCTGGATCGCGGCTTGCATTATGGCGATGGTCTATTTGAGACCATTGCGGTTGTGTCAGGCTGCATGCCATTGCTTGAACTCCATTTATTACGCTTGGAACGTGACTGTCAGCGACTCATGGGGTCTTACCCGCAAGAGGACGTCCAGCAGCGATTAGCGCGTGTTCAAGAGGTGCTGGTACATTATTCACAGCCATTGGTGGTGAAATTACTCATTACTCGTGGTGTGTCCGGTCGCGGTTACGGCTTCAGTGACGACACCCCACTGCGCGTTTTTGCGTTTATCTACCCTTATCAGCCACCGGCCATGACAAAGCGCCTTAGTGGACTGTTAGTGATTCACTGCTCCCACCACCTCTCTGATCGGGGCATGCTTGGATCCATCAAACACTGTAATAGGTTGGATCAGGTTTATGCTCGCGCAGATGTGCAGCGCCACGTGGCCGATGAGGGACTCATGTATAGCGACACAGGACATCTGATTGAAGCCACAAGCGCTAATGTCGCTGTTAAGTTACACGGGCAATGGTTAACCCCTGAATTATCCCATGTAGGTATTGCAGGTGTGGCTCGCCAATTAATGATAGACAAAGGGCTGTTGAAAGTGGCTAATATCAGTCAAAGCGCCTTATCACAAGCCACCGGCATGGCGCTTATCAACAGTGTGCAGGGTATTATGCCCGTCAGTGTTTTACCGGATATTCCTTTGCATGAGGCCCCTGAATCGATATTGCGCGAATTGAGTGCAGATCTCCCTCACCATTTTAGAGGAGTGTGGTGATCATTAGGCGGATCATGCTGTTGGCCATTCTGGCGGCTTTGTTGCTTGGCACGTATTACGGGATATGGCGTACCATACACCAGCCACTCATGGTCAATGGCCATTGGCATGTAGAGCGTGGCACCAGTCTTAATACTGTCATGCGTCGTCTTCAACCGCAATCTAGCCAATATTTACGTCGTGCACAGCGCACCTTGCTCCAGTGGCATGGGGTTAACCTTGCCATTAAAGCTGGGGAGTATGAACTGCGTAATGACATGTCTCTTTATGATGTTCTAAGTATCTTGTCTGCGGGTGATGTCATGCTCAGACAAGCGACCCTGCTTGAGGGATGGACAATCAGCCAGGCTCGTCAATATCTGTCAAGCGTGGAGGGGTTAGTCAACGATCTTCAAGGCGACGAATGGGGGGCTTTTCTCCTCTCGCTCAATCTGGATCCGAGCCGGCATGGGGAGGGTTGGTTTGCACCAGAGACCTATTATTTTAGCCGTGGTAATGGTCAACGGGATATTTTGTTACAGGCCCACCAACGCCTACGAGGCTGGTTGAATGACGCGTGGCAACAACGCCGCGATAATTTACCACTACTCGATCCCTACCAATTACTCATATTGGCCTCGATTGTCGAAAAGGAGACCGCGTTAGCGAGTGAGCGCGGTACTATTGCCAGTGTTTTTATTAATCGCCTGCGTCGTGGCATGCGATTGCAAACAGACCCAACCGTGATATACGGTCTAGGTGCGGCGTTTGATGGTGATTTAAGGCGTCGCGATTTGGCTTCAGATACCCCTTACAACACCTATAGGATCAACGGGTTACCTCCGACCCCCATTGCGCTACCCAGTAAAGACGCATTGCTAGCCGTGGCACTTGCGCCAGACACGCCCTATCTGTATTTTGTCGCCAAGGGCGATGGCAGTAGCTATTTTTCCACCACGCTTGAAGAGCACCAGGCTGCTGTCCGGCGCTTTCAAATTAATCGACGCAGCGATTATCGCTCGCGACCAGCGCAAGGGAAGGGCAATGACGGCTAAGTCAGGTTTGTTTATTACGCTAGAAGGCGGTGAAGGCGCGGGTAAATCGACCAATATGATGTTTATCCAGCAATACTTCGAGCGACGCGGTATGCCATGGTTGGCCACGCGAGAGCCGGGTGGCACCCCACTTGCTGAAGAAATTCGAGATGTGTTGTTACAGCCGCGCACTGAATTGGTGGCTAGTGATGCTGAACTATTGCTTATGTTTGCCGCTCGCGCGCAACATATTGAAACCTTGATCAAGCCGGCGTTAGCTCAAGGCAAACACGTGTTGTGTGACCGATTTACGGATGCCACGTTTGCTTATCAAGGTGGTGGTCGTGGTGTTGCATCGGCAAGGATAGCGGTATTGGAAGATTTTGTGCAGGGTAGCTTTCGTCCAGATCTCACCATTTACCTAGACATTCCTACCGATATTGGTATGGCGAGAGCGTCGGCCCGCGGCGAATTAGACCGTTTTGAGCGTGAGGAAGGTGAGTTTTTTGAGCGTGTTCGTTCGGTCTATCTTGAACGCGCAAGTGCAGATCCTGCACGCTATCGCGTCATCGATGCGAGCCAACCCCTTGAGGCCGTTCAAACGGCTATTCAAACAGTCCTTGATGCTTTCTGTGAGGGGTTGCAGTGAGCCTAAGTTATCCCTGGCTCGTGCCGGTATATCAACAGCTATATCACCAATATGCGACAGATAGTTTGCACCATGCCACGTTGTTGAGTGGCCAGGCGAGTATTGGTAAGGCAATGTTGGCGAGGCGTTTTGCCGAACGACTGCTTTGTTTGGGCGACTCCATGTACGCCTGCGGCGAATGTAAGTCTTGTCTGCTGTTAGCCAGTGACACCCACCCTGATCTGACGGTCATCACTACTGAGGAAAAGTCTCGGTTTATCAAGGTGGATCAAGTGCGCGCCTTAATTGATAAGCTCGGCAATAGTGCCCAGCAAGGTGGAAACAAGGTGGTTATTGTTAACCGGGCGGATCAATTAAACGTCAGTTCCGCCAATGCGTTACTGAAGTCGCTAGAGGAGCCCACCAAAAATACCTATTTTGTGATGCTTGCCAATGGGACAGATCGATTGTTGCCCACGGTGGTGTCTCGTTGCTATGTGCAGCGAGTGGCGACCCCGAGTGCGCAACAGTCGATTGATTGGTTACAAGGGTATGCACGAAGTAAAGATGATGTTGACACTGCGCTGCACATCGCTCGCGGAAGTCCCTTGCAAGCACAGCATCTCCTGCAAGCGGATAGTGGTCTTAGTCTGACTGAGATTTTTAAGGTCTTAGTCAGTGGTGTGACTGGCGCAGTGACCATCAGTCAAACGGTCAAAAACCTTTCAAAAGCGGATCTGGCAGACGAAGTGATCCCAGTAATGCACGCTGCAATTCGGCAAACTATAAGTCAGCGTTTGGATGCCACGCTACCTGGACCAAGTTCGGTCAATGATTTAGCACAAGCTATGCTGGACAAGGCGTGGACGATTGACGGATATTTTGATTTGCTTGATCAATGTGACAAGGCTAGACGTCTAATCGCTTCGTCTGCTAATCCCAATCACACATTATTGTTAGAAGACCTAATCATTAGAATGGCAACGAGGTAGTGGTGATATATCCAAATCCAAACTATATTGCTATGCAAAGCAACGATTTGCCAAATGGAGCCAACGCTAAAATGAGCAAACCATCGCCGCGCAATGGCATCCTTTCTCTAACCATCAAAGACAAAGCGGTGTTGTATGCGGCATATATGCCGTTTGTAGAAAACGGTGGCTTATTTATCCCTACGAATAAATCCTATGCCTTGGGTGATGAAGTCTTTATGTTGTTGAGTCTTATGGATGAGCCAGAAAAGATTCCTGTGGCAGGTAAAGTCGTTTGGATTACCCCCAAAAGAGCGCAGGGCAGTCGTGCCACAGGTATTGGCGTTCAATTTAATGGCCAAGACGAAACCGCCAATCAGAAAATTCTCACCTATTTAGCCGGTTCTCTTGAGTCTGATCGTTCCACCCATACCATGTAGTCTTTATCCCCATGATTGTTGATTCTCACTGTCATTTAGACAGACTAAAGCTTGATGCCTACCAAGGTGATTTATCGCAAGCGATTCAGGCGGCGCGAGAAGCAGGGGTTTCTCAAATGCTCTGTATTGCAATCGATCGAGGAAATGTCCCTGAGGTGGTGGCTATTGCGCGCCAATTCGAAGGTATTTATGCATCGGTTGGAATTCATCCGCTGGATGTCGAGCAATCTCCCGCTGCCGTTGAAGAACTGTTAGTCATGGCGGCGCTGGATGAAAAGGTGGTGGCTCTAGGAGAAACAGGGCTGGATTATTATTACTCAAAAGATAATCTTGTCCAGCAGCAACAGAGTTTCATAGCCCATATTGAAGCTGCTACACAATGTCGCAAACCCATCATTGTGCATACCCGTGACGCGAAACTGGACACGATTAATATTCTTCGTCAGTACAGTGATCCCGATGTCGCCGGTGTCATGCACTGCTTTACTGAAGATTGGGAAATGGCCAAACAGGCAGTAGATTTGGGGTTTTATATTTCCATCTCTGGCATTGTGACCTTCAAAAATGCCGATCAAGTGAGGGATGTGGCGAGCAAGGTACCCATGGATCGTTTGTTGATCGAAACGGATTCGCCTTATCTAGCCCCTGTGCCTCATCGTGGCAAATCCAATGAGCCCAAGTATGTTCGTGACGTGGCGCTTTTCATGGCTGAATTGCGTGGCGTGTCTCTCGACGATTTGGCTGCACACACTACGGCTAATTTCCAGCGTCTATTTAAACTCACTTAATGTCATTTTTTTGGGTTTCCTGTTCATCTTGCTGACGCCTAGGACAAAAAAATACCGGCCAAGGCCGGTATCAAAATAAAGACTTAGGGTGGTCGCGCTTCCGCGCTATAACCATAAGCTAGTCAATAAATTGTAGTAACGCGAGATTGTTGCAAAATTATTGCTAACCTTCATCAACAATCTGCTCAAGCGCACTTAAACGGTAGCCAAAACCATGCACGGTTTGCAGTACCAAGCCCGATTGATCGTTAAACTGACATTTTTTACGTAAGCGAGCCACTGTCGCATCCACAGTACGTGTTTCAACATCTGTTGAAATTTTCCACACGTAACGCAGCAGCGTTGGTC
>DATHYR010000075.1:0-2897 GCA_035458985.1 Pseudomonadales bacterium | reverse complement strand
GGGGTGAGTGACCTTATTATTGGACTAACTATTGTTGCTCTTGGTACATCACTACCTGAATTGGCCGCTTCTGTAATAGCTGCTCGCAAAGGAGAGCATGATCTCGCTATTGGCAATGTCATCGGCTCTAATATGTTTAATGTGTTGGCCGTGGTGGGGATTGCCGGTGTTATTTCGCCAATGTCGCAAATTGCCCCCGATGTCATTACCCGAGATTGGATTGTGATGATGCTAATGACGGGGATTCTTTTGGTGATGGCGTATGGGGTTAAGGGTCAGGGACGCATCAACCGAATGGAAGGCGGATTGTTACTCGTCAGTTTCGTTGCTTACAACCTATGGCTAGTTCTTTCTGTCATGGCGTGATCAAAACGTGATGTTGCTGCCACGTATCGATTAACGCAATTGGCGGCGTGAGCCGTGGAACGATGAGCGCAAGCGAGGCTGGAATAGTCCGGTGAGGGTTATCATGAGTGAAGCGAAATGGTGGCCCCACCAGGACTTGAACCTGGGACCTGCCGATTATGAGTCGGATGCTCTAACCAACTGAGCTATAGGGCCATTTGTGCGGCGCAGTATAAGCCATGAAAAATGTGTTGTCATCCTTCTCTGGCGTGAGTGGCGATCAATTTGTTGCGCTTATTCAAATAGCTTGGGAGCGGGGCATTAATCGATAAAAAGAGGCAGTTAATTCATTCGATCACGTGGAACTTGGTGGATATATTGCGCTCAAAATTCCGTAGATAGCGTTGTAAACTTTTAATTTTTGTTGATTTCGGTAAACTAGTTCGACTTTTTTGTGAGGGGAGTGGATGCTCCCTTTCTTGGTTACTGGTGCAGGCAGGACGCCGCCGCCAAGTCCTCTAGAGAGTGTTAAATGATCAGCGTAGAGCAAAGACGTTATAACCGCCAAATTGCCTATTGGTTGTTGGCTTGTGCGGCCGTAATTTTCGGCATGATCGTGTTGGGTGGCGTCACCCGGCTAACCCATTCCGGTCTGTCGATGGTGGAGTGGCGCCCCATCTTGGGAATTATTCCCCCTTTGAGTCATGCTGATTGGCTCGATGTTTTCGAGAAATATAAGCAATTCCCTGAATACCAAAAAATAAACTATGGCATGTCGCTGGACGAGTTTAAGTACATCTTTATGTACGAATACTTGCATCGCGTGTTGGGCCGCATTATTGGCTTAATTTATTTCATTCCTATGGTGTATTTCTTTGTCACTAAAAAAGTGGCGCCAGGCTTTAAGCGTAAGTTGCTCACTTTATTTGTGATGGGTGGCCTACAGGGTTTGATGGGCTGGTACATGGTCATGAGCGGTCTGGTAGATAACCCTCGTGTGTCGCAGTACCGTTTAACCGCGCATCTAGGTTTGGCAGTTTTAATTTATGCTTACATGCTATGGTTAGCGATGGATTTGTTGCTTGAACCTGTGAAAGGTCGCATTCACAATAACATTGCTCGCTTTTCCAAGATTCTTGTAGGTTTTGTGTATTTTATGATTCTCACTGGGGGGTTAGTTGCCGGTATTCGGGCAGGTTTTGCCTACAACACCTGGCCGCTGATGGGTGAGTGGTTCTTCCCGCCTGGCTTGTTCCCTGAGCAACTTGGCTTCTACGCGATATTTGAAGACATTACCACGGTGCAGTTTAATCACCGTATGTTTGCCTACTTCTTAACAGTGTGTATTGCCATTTTTGTGTACAAAGGCACCACAGCGCGTATGTTGTCGGGCAAGGCACACACGGCGATGTTCTTATTGCTCGTCGCGTTAATCTTTCAGGTGGGCCTCGGTATCAGTACCTTGATTTATCTTGTCCCCGTGCCTTTGGCGGCGGCGCATCAGGCCGGTGCGGTGGTGTTGTTGACCGCCGCGCTTTACGTGGCGCACCGTTTGTCCGATGTGAGGCAGTGGCGCTCTACGTTTTAGTGTTCGGTTGTGGTAAAGCCCGCTTCGGCGGGCTTTTTTGTGGTTGCCACTTTTGTGCAGTCAGCGAATGATGGGTTCCCATCTCTGCGAGATGCTCCTGCAAATTTGTCACGAAAATTCGCTCAAAAAAAAGCCCGCCGTAGCGAGCTTTTTGGTGTGTATCTTAAATCATCGATTACTCGATGATCTTCGCTACAACGCCCGCACCTACAGTACGGCCGCCTTCGCGAATGGCGAAACGCAGACCATCGTCCATCGCGATAGGCGCGATCAGAGTCACAGTCATTTGAATGTTGTCGCCAGGCATAACCATTTCTACGCCTTCGGGCAATTCACAAGCACCAGTCACGTCAGTCGTACGGAAGTAGAACTGTGGACGGTAGCCTTTGAAGAATGGGGTGTGACGACCACCTTCTTCTTTTGACAATACGTACACTTCAGCTTCGAACTTAGTGTGTGGCTTGATTGAACCGGGCTTGCACAATACTTGGCCACGCTCAACGTCATCACGCTTAGTACCACGCAACAGTGCACCAATGTTCTCACCTGCACGACCTTCGTCAAGCAGCTTGCGGAACATCTCAACACCTGTACAGGTGGTTTTAGTTGTCGCACGAATACCGACGATTTCGATTTCGTCGCCAGTGCGAACGATACCACGCTCAACACGACCGGTAACTACAGTACCACGGCCAGAGATTGAGAATACGTCTTCGATTGGCATAATGAAGGCGCCATCGATAGCACGCTCAGGCTCAGGGATGTAAGTATCCAGCGCTTCAACCAACTTCTTAACAGCCGTGGTGCCCAATTCGTTGTCGTCTTGGCCATTCAATGCCATCAATGCAGAACCTGCAATGATGGGCGTGTCGTCACCGGGGAAGTCGTAAGTGTCGAGCAGCTCACGCAATTCCATTTCAACCAGTTCCAACATCTCAGCGTACTCTTCAGAGTCAACGCCGCC
>DATHYR010000074.1:0-1133 GCA_035458985.1 Pseudomonadales bacterium | reverse complement strand
AGCATTCCTATTTGACTGGGTGGCGAAACATCCCGTCTTTCAGGATTTCAATTATCAGCGTGGGTGGAAAAACACTTTACCGTACACTACGCTGGACGAAGCGATTAATGCCCATCGTGCTAAGTCATTGATTTCATTAGGGTTTTAAGTCGTTGATTTTATTAGGTTTTTATGGGTTTCGCTAAGTCATTGATTTTCGGTCTTTACTTTTATGGCGGAATGGACTACAATACTTGTATAATGAATAAGGAAACGAAAACTATGAACCTGAGTAAATTTGACCGCGAACGCGAATGTTTTGGCTGTACCGAACACGATATGAAGGAATCTATTGACTCCGCTATCGCCTACACTGACTACCACATGATCGCGATGTCTATGATGTCTGACGCGCAAATGGCTATCGAACGTAAAGACGACGAATGGTCGCGCCAGCTGATTAATCGCGCCAAGTGGGTGCTGTCACACTACCGAGTGAGAAACTAATAATGACTGACTTTACTGTTGCAAAAGACCATCTTGTGTACGTGCTTCTACTAGATCGCTACGACCATCCCGTGCTGTATCGTGGTGTGTTCTCTACTCACGAACTTGCTGAAGCTGCGATGCGAAAGCTGGAACTTGCTGAGATCGCTGACTTTGGCTATTCGCATGACTACGTCATCCGCGCTGTCCGCCTTGACTCAGGAGAATAACATGCTACACTATCGCGAAATTGAATCCTACAAACACACAATGGTGCGTGCACTCATTGACCGTGGCTACACCGCAACGAAAGTGACACTGGCTGGCAACAGCTGGGTGGCTTATATTCGTGGCGAGGGCTGGCGTCCAGTCAATGACTTGCTGATATACAAGCCCACGCGCATTCCGATTGACAATGACACCTACACTTCCACTATCTAACAAGGAAACATCACATGGCACGTAAAGCATCCACCTACATCGGCGATGATTCCCAAGTTGAATGGGGTCGCGTCTACACTCACGAAGAGATCGCCGAGCACATGGGCTTGACAAAGATGCGCGTCTGTCAGATCGAGAAGGAAGCACTGGCAAAGATTCGCGCGATGCCTGGAGCCGAGGAGATTCTTCGCGACTTCATGTATAATGACAAGGGCATTCGCTGATGC
>DATHYR010000073.1:0-1069 GCA_035458985.1 Pseudomonadales bacterium | reverse complement strand
CCACAGGGTGCCGGTCTAGTTTTGTTCGGTGGACAACCTTCGCCTTTGCGTTAGGGAACGCTGATCGCTCACAATGCGTGAGCGTCTACCCACGTCACCGTGTGTTCCCATGTGCGCTTTCAGCTGGCGTCAGGGCTAATGATCCCCTCGTCTGGGATCTGTCGTACTGGGTTGTGATTGGAAACTATAACTCAGGCTTTTGGCGGCTATCTATGGCATGCCATACACCGTCTATAAGAGTTTCCGCAAACATTGCTTTGGTGATGAAAGTGCCGTCAATAGTTAGGTATTCAAGGTCATTTGAGTTTGATATAGCGATAGCAAACACATGATGACACAGCACATGTTGCTTACTATCTGTGTAGATACGCATTGGTCGTGCTGGCTGTATGAACTCGGTGGTCATTGTCGGGTCCTTTCAACGGGTCATCGGATCATACCCATGGCGTGATGGTAAATGTCAAGTATCCCCCACAAAACCTTGATAATCAGTAAGGTTTGGTCATGCAACGCCAACTTGGTCGTATCGCTCAGCTGCTTAACCGTAACGGTATTGACATTGATGAGATCGGTGAGATCAAAACTATGTCTATTCGACAAACGCTCGCTAAGAACGAACTGGGCAAGACCGAAGTGCATGATTTGACCACGATCCAGTTTTCACCTAAGTGGGAATCTGGTCCTGAATGGCCAGTGATTAAGCAAGGTCCAGCAATTAAGTTGCCTGCGAACAAAGCATTGAAAACGCAGTCAGGTTGGGATAAATGCTTCATTTTTCCTGACATACAGATCGGCTATTTCACGACGGCGACCGGCGAACTTGAACCGATCCATGATGAGCGTGCTATTGCTGTCGCACTGGAGATATGCAAAGACGTCAATCCACAGCTTGTGGTTTTAGTTGGGGATAACTTAGACCTAGCCGAATTAGGGAAATATGTGGTGACGCCTGCTTACCAGCGGACTACTCAGGCGACTATTGATCGTGCGACTGTGTTGGGTGCACAGATTCGAGCGGCCGCACCGAAAGCCAAGATCGTGTGGTTGGCAGGTAACCATGAAGAACGCT
>DATHYR010000072.1:0-1428 GCA_035458985.1 Pseudomonadales bacterium | reverse complement strand
AGTGCTCGCGTTCGAGAAGAAGATTTAAGCTGGCGTGAACTTGAAGTGACCAAGCGTCTTGAGTATGCCTTGGTAAAAGGTATTAACGCTTACATCGACACTGACGTAGAAGAAGCCCGACAAGCAGCCACTCGCCCTATTGAGGTCATCGAAGGCCCTCTAATGGATGGTATGAATGTGGTCGGCGATTTATTCGGTGAAGGCAAGATGTTCTTGCCCCAGGTGGTGAAATCCGCGCGCGTTATGAAACAGGCCGTAGCCTACCTACTCCCCTTCATTGAAGCTGAGTCAGAAGGTGGCGCTCGACAAAGTAATGGAAAAATCCTGATGGCTACCGTCAAAGGTGACGTTCATGATATTGGTAAAAACATTGTGGGTGTGGTGCTGCAATGCAACAATTTCGAAGTTATCGACATGGGCGTTATGGTGCCTTGCGAGGATATTCTTAAAAAGGCGCGCGAGGAAAACGTCGATCTTATTGGTCTCAGTGGATTAATCACACCATCGCTCGATGAAATGGTCCATGTTGCGCGTGAAATGCAGCGGCTAAATTTCAACATTCCCCTGATGATTGGTGGCGCCACTACCTCAAAGGCGCACACCGCCGTAAAAATCGAGCCAAATTATCAAAATGACATTGCTGTCTATGTGTCCGATGCCTCGCGTTCGGTCACTGTTGCCCAGAACTTATTAGGCGGCGATGCCAAGCAAGGTTTTGTTGAGGGTGTTCGCAGTGAGTACGAGGTGGTACGTGAGCGAAATGCGGGACGGCGCGCCAAAAGTCAGGCCATCTCATACAATCAGGCACTGGCCAATAAATTTGCGCCCGATTGGTCCGCTTACCACCCGCCGGCGCCCTCGTTTACGGGCGTAAAAGTATTTGATAACTATGATCTTGAAACCATAATTGAATTAATCGATTGGACACCGTTCTTTATCTCGTGGGATTTAGCCGGCAAGTACCCGAATATATTGCAGGATGAGGTGGTGGGTGAAGCTGCGACCAATTTGTTCAATGACGCCCAAATTATGCTCCGCAAAATTGTCGAAGAGCAATGGATAACTGCACGTGCCGTGGTTGGTTTTTGGCCTGCGGCTAGCCGCGACGACGACATTATCCTTTTCAGTGATGAAACGCGAAAGCAAACATTGGCGACCTTGCATCACATTCGCCAACAAATGCAGCGACAGGATGAGAAGCCTAATCATTCGTTAGCCGATTACGTCACGCCATTCAACATCGACAAGAAGGATTATATCGGTGGTTTCGTAGTGACCACCGGTCATGGTGTCGAAGCCCGCGCTAAAGCATTCGAGGCAGCGCATGATGACTACAACAGCATTATGTTAAAAGCCTTGGCTGATCGTTTGGCAGAAGCCTTTGCCGAACACATGCATATGCGCGTACGCAAAGAATTTTGGGGCTAC
>DATHYR010000071.1:0-14618 GCA_035458985.1 Pseudomonadales bacterium | reverse complement strand
CCACAGTTGGTTACCGTTAAAAAATGAAATAGGGAATGGTGTATACCGGCGACAGGACGTTACCGGGCAGTGTTCAAAAGTTGCGCAATTCTGACAGTTTTTTTGTAAACCGCAAGCGAAATTTTATGAAAAATTGTGATGCAGTTCACACTTTTTTTGAGGCCTTTGTTTGCTCGATGTGCCTTGAATTTTAGCTTAAAGAAGTTCCCTGTTGATCCACCAAGACAACGCATACAACCCCCATACATGCTGTTTAAATCGGCCTCGTTTCGCCATTTCAAGATATTTGTCCAATACGTCGGGTTTGAATAAGCCGGTTTTTTCATTGACCTCGGTAATCAACGCTATGCGACCCGATGCAATTTCGTGCGGATGATTTCCGTCGCGGCTATGCCATTAAGGTTGGGCATTTCCATGTCCATTAAAACAATATCAAAGCTATTGTCTGGGTTTTCAAGGGCGCTGATCGCTTCATTGATCCGCCATGGGCTTGGCCCCGTGGAAATAGACGAAGCCATTCCGGCCGTGCTCTTTCGCTTCATACATGGCGATATCGGCGTTTTTGAGCAAGCCGATGGCGTTATTGGCGTCCTGAGGAAAGAGGCTTATACCAATAGACGCGCCAATTTGCGCGGGCCCTGCTCGTAGGTGGCAGGGCAAGGCGAGTTGATCAAGCAAGCGTTGGGCAATGTTGCTGACGTCTTGTTGTGAATCAATATGCCTCAAAATGATCGTGAATTCATCACCGCCGAGTCGGCATACGCTGTCGTGTTCTTTAACGCAACTTTGCATACGCTGACTAGCAATTTGTAAAATCTCGTCGCCAGCATCATGCCCCAAGGTGTCATTCACTTGCTTGAACTTGTCGAGGTCGATAAAAAGTACGGCACTTTGCACGTTAGGCTGCTGGCATTCTTGTTCCAGCAGTTGGTGGAAGATAGCGCGGTTGGGTAGGCCTGTGAGTGGATCATGCTTTGCTTGGTCAGCATCGCGCTGAGCTTCTAGAAGGTCCTCAATGATGCCTTCAAGGCGAAAAGCATAGATGTCTCGCTGAAGGCTCAGTAAATTTAATTCTTCTGCTAGCGCGATGACCTCCTCGTGACAGTTTTTCTCCTTACGTAGAAAGTCCATTAGCTCATCGACGGCAGCCTCATTGCCATAAACGAGGTGATGGGTGATTTCGCGGAGTTTCTTGATCAATAACGTATTGGACATCTTACCTCTGACAGAGAGCATGCGGCGCCGTTACAGCACGACGCCTTTTAGGAATAGGCCACTGGCCTGCTCGTTATTGTGTGCCATGGCCGCGCGCATAACTTCCACCAGTTCAGGGTAAAGCTGCTTAATCGCATTGTAGTCATCACGGGTTAAATACATCAATTCGGCAAAGGTTTTGGCGGTCACACACGCGTTGGTGGGCTCGCCAAGAATCATTGATTGATTTCCAACATAGTCACCTTTGCTAAGCGTGGCAATGTACTCGCCTTCAAACTCAATAGTAAGTTCGCCATCAATCACAAACAGGATACGTTGATAATGTTGATTAGCTTTAATGATGACGCTGCCTGGATCGACATACTCATATTTCATCGCATGTAACAAGACATCCCTAATGACGATAGGGGCGTGCTTAAGAATGGGAACATTTTCTACAATATGACGTGCTAACGCCGCTTTGATATCAAGCGCCAAAGGTGAGGGTAAGTCAGAAAGTATGGCGGCTTGATCGTAATCTTGAAACCGTTCCCAGCGGCGCCTATAAAATGCTTGTACCCGCTGTATTAAGTCGTTGGGGATATTTTGTTGCTGTAAATACTGCGACACGAAGTGGGCTCGCTCTTGGTATTCATTTTTGCGTGCGTTCAGTTGGCCTAGTATTGAGGCCACATTACCTATAACAAAGGCGTAGATGGATGCGCCGATAAGCATGACAAACCCGGCGTACAAGAATTCGATGTTGTTCGATGGGGTGATATCGCCATAGCCCACCGTGGTCATGGTGGTAATAGCCCAATAGATCGATTGAACATACAGTGAAATACTATCACCGGCAGATAAATTTCGCCCAGCGAGCCATGATATGTCGGGTTGGGCAAGCCCAATCACAAGCCAGCCACAGGCTGTGAAATGGCCAATCAGAACGATATTGAGCATGAGTGAGGCAATGCGCTTCAGCAGAGGTGTTCGATAAGTAATATGCGCCTTATCTTGCAGTAGCATGTTGAGCTGGACAAACCGCACGAGACGAAAAGCTATTATCCAGGGCATGGCTTGTGTCACAAGCGGTGAACTCAACACCAGCCATTCCCATGGCAATGATACAATCCACAGAATGATATGGTGCCGACGGATGGGTCTATCTGAGGCAAACCATAGCCAGCCCAATCCCGCTTGGCAGACGATGTCTAGACCGTATAGCCAGAGCAGCCATGGCGTATCGGCCAGTGGCAATACCAATAAAAAAGGCACAGCGATACAGCTGCCAATCAAGGCAAGCAAGATGACGATTCGAAGAGTGTGTGGCATAAAGGTTGCGAACTTATCCAGCCAATGCACTTTCGCGGTCATCAAATACGCGTAAAATAGTGGAGAAGCCAGATATGGCAAAGACTTCTGCTACAGTGGGGTTCATAGCGCACACCACGAGTTCGCCTTGAGTCGCTTTTAATTTTTTTGCCGCGGCCAGCAACACGCGTAAGCCGGCGCTACTTATAAAGGAAAGTTTTTCAAAGTCAGCGACAATCTGCTGGCTACCGGACTCGATCAATCGGGTTAATGCACTGTCAAATTCGGGTGCCGTGTTGGTATCCACCTTCCCGTCTAAACAAATAATTTGCTTGTCATGCATGTCGATAGTTTTAATTTTCATTGTTTGTCCTGTTGTGTTGGGTAGCGATAGCTACCATGTTTTTGAAAGTATAAGTTTATTTTTGTTAGCTTGGCGTTTGTAATCCACCTGATCCATCATTTCTTTCACCAAATGAATACCCAGGCCTCCTATTTCACGCTCCTCGATTGACGCCTGGATATCCGGGTCTTTCCGAGTAAAAGGGTTGAAGGGTAAACCATCGTCTTCAATGGTTATCGTCATGCGATGAGGCGCCAAGTCAATGGCAACCCATATGGGATGTTCGGCGTCATCATCGAAAGCGTATTTGACGATATTACTAATTAACTCATCGAAGACTAAGTTGGTTTTTAACTGTACGTCCATGGGCATATCAACACTTTCGGCGGCTTGCTCAAAAGCGTTGCTCAAGCGTTCAATTTCATTCAACTGATTCACGAGTCGCAATTGAATCTGATGACTCGCATCTTCCTCGTGGTGATTGAATTTAAAGGCCAGTAGCGTAATGTCATCGGACTGTTCAACGTCGTTGGCAAAACTATCAACGCTGGCAATGATATGTTCAATCATCTGCTGTGGTGAGGCATTATTTTGACTCGCTAGTAACGCCTCAATGCGCTCTTCTGAATAGAGATTATCGTCTTTATCCATCGCCTCCGATACGCCATCGGTATATAGCAGCAGTGTGTCACCATGAAGTAGGGTGATGTGACTTTCACCGTAGGCAAGGCCTTCCATGGCACCCGCCACGGGGCCGTGCAGGTCGGGGATGATGTCAACGCCCCCCTGCTGGCGGCGGATGAAAGGTTTGTTATGGCCGGCATTGGTATAGGTCATCTCGCCGCTTTGAATATCGATAATCGCCAAAAAAAGTGTGGCAAACATCGCTGCGTCATTGTCTTCAGCAAGTGCATCATTAATCCTTGTAACAATGCTAGCGGTGGACTCATCGTCGGTGCTGTTGGCACGCAGCAGGGTTTTGGTGACCGCCATGAACAAAGAGGCTGGCACGCCCTTGTCAGATATGTCGGCAATACAGACACAGAAGAGTCGCGGTGTGATAAAGAAATAGTCGTAGAGATCGCCGCCAACTTGTCGAGCGGCTCGCATGGTCGCGGCAATATCGAAGTTGTCATGCGCTGGAGGTGAGGTAGGTAACATGCTCAGTTGGATTCGCTGTCCAACGTTGAGCTCGTCTTCCATCTTCCCTTTGGCCGCCGCTAGTTGTTGCGAGAGATCTTCTAGCCGGTCGATATTTTGTTTTAAAGCGAGATGTGTCTGCACTCTGGCTTTCAAAAGGGTGGGATTGACCGGTTTAGTGATGTAATCGCACGCCCCAAGCTCAAAGCCGGCCGCTTCATCTGCCACGTCGGTTTTAGCCGTTAAAAATATGACGGGAATCGACGCTGTCTCTGGGTCAGCTTTCAGTTGTCGGCAGACCTCATAACCATCAATACCCGGCATCATGATGTCGAGCAAGATAATGTCAGGTTGCTGGGCTTTGGCGATCTTTAATCCTATCTGGCCATTGGGCGCGACGCGAACCTGATAATCGGTTGCCAGTAGCCCTTTGATGACATCAAGGTTTTCTGGTGTGTCATCTACAGCAAGAATAACGGCAGAACGATCCATCGTTAGCTCCTTAAATCTTCTTGAATGGCCATCAGTTGCTCACGGGCCGCATCGAATTCATATTGGCCAACCACGCCAAGAATTTCAATGAGTTGTGCTTTGAAGGTGTGATCGGCAACATTGGCAACTATCGTCTCAAGGGCATTCTCTGCCCCTGAGTCGTACTGCTCTAATAGTGAAACCAGGGCGTCGATCTGCGTTATCAACTCGCTATGTGTCCAGCCACTGATGTTTTGCATGGCCTCGTCCTCTTCCTGCAGGCTTTGTTGAATCAGTGCAGCGAGTTGCATGAAGCTTTCATCCAGCGTGTTCAATGCCTCAGTGAGGTCTTGAGTAGGCCTATTTTTTAGCGAGTCTTCAATATTCATGGCCTGCGCTGCTAGGTTATCTGCCCCTAGGTTGGCAGCGGCACCCTTGAGTGAGTGCATCGCTCTTATCGAGGTCTCTACGTCGCCGCTCGCAAGTGCCGCACGAGTATGGCGCACCGCCTGCTGCTGGTTGTAAGCGAATTTCTTTAGCAGTTTTTTGTAAGAGCCCACGTTGCCTCCGACCCGGCTCAGCCCTGCTAACGTGTCTATACCATTTATTTGCGGAAGCGCTTGGTCGCTAGGGTTTTCTGACTGGTCCTTCGCCTCGGGCATTGGACGCTCTTTGTGAGGTATCCATTTTAATAGCGTGCCGAGCAATTCAGAGGGGTTGATCGGTTTGTTGATATGGGCATTCATGCCTGCGGCTAACGACTTTTCACGGTCTTCTAAGCTAGCGTTAGCTGTCATGGCAATGATGGGTAAATCGTTAAACGCTTTGTTGGTGCGAAGGTGACGTGTGGCTTCGTAGCCGTCCATGACCGGCATTTGAATGTCCATCAACACCGCATCGTATTTCTTGTGCTCAAGGCGATCGAGCGCCTCTTGACCATGATTGGCAATATCCACTAAAAATCGTGCGTGCTCGAGTAATTCTGACGCGACCTGTTGGTTAATTTCGTTGTCTTCTACCAGCAAAATGTGCGCACCTTGGATGACACGTAGGCGAGGGTCATCGGCTTTGAGTTCCTGATTGTGGCGCCGCACCGCGCTAATGGCGTGATGGCCAAACACCCGCATAATGCTATCGAATAAATGCGAGGGGCTCACGGGTTTGCTGAGGAAATCATCGATATTGTCTGCCCCAGCTAAATGTGTTACCTCATTGGATAGAAACGCCGAAGCCATGATGATTTTGGCAAAGGCCGCTTTTGATTGCGGCTTTTTGAGCATGCTGGCAAATTCAAGACCACTCATGTCGGGCATCAGGTAATCGGTGACAATTAAATCAAAGCTAGGGGCGTCTGCTCGATTAATTATAGCTAGCGCTTCGGGGGCACTTTTGGCCGTCGTCACACGATAGTTAAATGCGGTTAAGTAGTGCTGCAAAATTTCGCGTGACGTGTCGTTATCGTCGACCAGAAGTGTATTTAAGTGCCGAATATCTGAAGCGGGCTCAAAGTGCCTTTCAGTCTGTTCGTCGCTATAGCCTTGAATAATGTCAAAGGTGAATACACTGCCTTCTCCCTCACGACTGGTGACGTTAATCGAGCCGCCCATCAGCTCGGTGAGCTGCTTGCTTATCGCTAGTCCAAGCCCTGTGCCACCATACTTGCGTGTCGTGGAGGTGTCAGCCTGAGAAAAAGAGCGGAACAGGCGGGATAATTGCTCGTCATTCATGCCAATACCGGTATCTGTTACCGAGCATTGCAAATGGACCTTGTCGGGTCCTATTGAAGAATCGTCAAGACGTCGAATATTGACCACAATTTCCCCATGCTCGGTGAATTTTGCCGCGTTATTGCAAAGGTTAATAAGGATCTGCGATAAGCGTAAGGGGTCTCCAATCAAGGTAGAGGGAAGGCTGGGATCGCGATTGAAAAGCAACTCAATGCCTTTCTGCTGCGTTTTCACCTGCACAATGGTGGCAAGATTATCCAGCACCGCATCGATCTCATAAGGCACGCTCTCAATATCTAGTTTACCGGCCTCTATTTTTGAAAAATCCAGAATGTCGTTGATAATACCTAGCAGAGATGTTGCGGAGCGATGGATTTTATTGAGGTAGTCGCTTTGCTTAGGGCTAAGGTCCGTCATGAGACACAGGTCACTGAGACCAATAACCGCGTTCATAGGGGTACGAATTTCGTGGCTCATATTAGCCAAGAAATCGCTTTTTGCTTGGTTTGCTTGGTCGGCCGCATCGCGTGCTCGTTGTAATTCAAGCGCGACCAGTTTTTCCTTCTCTTCTAGTGCTTTTTGTTGGGTGATGTCACGAATAAGCCCTACATAAAGTGCATCATCCCCCTCGTTGATTTTTGATACCCGCAGGTCTATCGAGAAGAGCTCTCCGTTGTGTCGTCTTGCCATCAATTCACGAGAGTGGTCGATAACGCCGGATTCGTTTGGTGGTGTCTGGCGTTTAAGGAAGTCGTCGTGCTGTCCTGCGATAGGTTCGGGCATTAAACGCTTTATGTTTTGACCAATAATCTCTTTGGCAGGAAGCCCAAACATACGCTCAGCGGCCGTATTGAAGGTCATGACGTGACCCTTCATATTAATGGTGATAACTGCGTCTTGAATACCGGCGAGGATCGCCGTTATACGCTCTTCATCTTCACGGACCTTGTTTAGCGCCGTATTCAAATCTGCGGTTCGTACCTCCACACGTTCGTTCAGTTCATCGTTTGCCGCCTGTATCTTGTCAAATGACTGTTTCAGTTCGATGCGCATTTTTTCAAAAATAGCGGCCAGCTCGCCTACTTCATCCTGTGAGCGGCATGCGACAGACTGGTCTAATTGGCCAGCGGCCAGTTTATTGGCGGCTTGCCCTAATTGCTGAATAGGCTGGGTAATGGATTGGGAAATACGCCATGCAAAGATAGCCAGTAAGCCAAGTAGCACCGTGCCTAACAAGAAAAACTGGCGCTGTAATTCGGTGACATTTTGAAAGGCCTCCTCGGCATCGATTTCACTGAGAATGACCCAGTTCAATCCAGGAATACTGAGCGGCTTGTATGCGCTCAGGACGTCTTTGCCGCGATAATCTTGAATAATTTGACTGCCCGTTTTGCCTGCCAGTGACGCTGTAACGGCGAGAGAATTTACCTCTTGCAGTCCAATCGCGCTGTTGGTGGCCTTGATTTCTTTCAGTACTTCTGAGGAGACTCCTTGTTGGCGAAGTGCGGTGACATATTCATTAGGTGCCTCCAGTAAAAAACGGCTTTGGGTACGCAATTTTTTGTCGTCGCCAACCAGGTAACTTTCGCCACTGTTACCCATTCCCACCTGTTGCCAGTTTTGGTGGTCAGTCATCAGATCATTGATACGATCCACTGGCATCTGAAAGGCAATGACACCAATAACGGCATCGTTGTGTTTAATAGTCGCTGCGATAAAGGCTGCATGCGCACCGTAGGATGGCAAATAACGGTCGAAATCGACGATACTTAGGCCCGTCGGATTGTCCATTGCTAGTGCTAGTTTGAAGGCTCTTGCAAGTCCGCTGTCTCGGTAGGGGCCATGGATTAAGCTTGTACCAAAATCTACCTCCTTGAACACCGAATAGACGATATTCCCGCTTTTGGCATCAATCAAGAAAATGTCATAGAAGCCAAATGTCTCAAGATAGCGTCTAAGTATAGGGTGATAAGCACGGTGAGCGGTGGTATAGCTGGTGTAGTTACCTAGGGGAGCATCAAGACGGTGTTTTTGTCCGACTAGCTCAGGGTTTTGGGCCAAGTAAAGATACTGAATGAAACGACTTTGCTGATCTTTGGGAAGCAACGTCTCTACCTCAAACGACCCCGTTAGATGCTGGAGTCGAGGTAAAAATTCTTTACGGTAATAGTCTTGTAGAGGAGTTTCTATATCATCGCCAAGGTCCTCTCTCAACCGAGTCTCCGCCAGCAAACTATCAAAAGCATTGGCAAAAGTACCCATCGCATCAATGATCATCTGATTGTCTGCCATGGTGTGCGCTTGGCCTATCAGACCTTGAAAGTATTGCTCGATCTGATTAGCCTTCATTTCCCGAACCGCGGTCAGCTTTTGAAAGGTCATCCTTTCTAATGTGTCCTTAGTCGTTATGAGGGCAACGGAGATACTGGTGACTATCGCCAACAGGGTGGCTGACAGCGTAACGCTGAGAACTTTGTTTCTAATATTCATAGAATCGATGGCTACCAGATTGAGAAATACGTAAGATTTCGTGTAATTACGTTATTTTTCTTTAGTTTAGGTTTTTACTGCGGCTTTATCACCTGTGATGGCTAAATTCGCGTAAGTTTTTCTTGTTGGGGCTGATATGCCACACATAGGACCATGGTATGGCTTCATGCCTTACCCGAATTAGGAAGACATATTGTGTTGAAACACATTGCCACTGTCGTGTTAATGAGCACGTTGTTAGCTTGCCCAAGTGCCTTGGCAGCCATTGAATTAGCTGCCGATGATCGCCCCTTGATCGAATTAGCGGCCTTGGTGGTGGGGGGTATTGGTATTTTTCTGATCGGTATTCATTTTGCCGCGGAGCATCTAGAGCACATGACGGGGGGGCGTTTCGAACGTTTAGTGTCCTCTTTTATGGCGACGTCTGGCGGTGTTGTCTTGCTGGGCGGCATGTTGGGTTTTATCACGCAAAGTGGCAAGGCGGTGGCCTTTATTCTCGGCGACTTAGCTAAGGCTAAGTTAATTGATGGACGGCGTGCGGCATTGACCATTTTTTGGGGTAATGTGGGATGCTCGTTGATTGCCATGGCATCGATGCTGAGTTTAAAAGTATTGGCGTTATTTGTGCTTGGCGTGACCGCGATGGGGTTAACTTTTCATGTCCCCAAAAAAATGGTCAATACTTACGGCGCGCTGTTTGGCTTAGCGATGATTATGTTTGGCCTTTACTTGGTCAAGGATGGTGCGGCAGGTGTGGTAAGCCGCGATTGGATTCCCACTTTTATTGAGAACCTCCGTGGCACGTATTTTATGTCATTGTCTGTTGGGCTTATTTTAACGCTCGTGATCCAGTCGAACTTGGCGGTCAGTATGCTGGCGATTGCATTGGGCTCGAGTGGCCTGCTCAGTTTGGCGGAAACAGCCGCCATTGTGATTGGCTCGCAGATAGGTAATGGCGTGTTGACTGGTATCTTTTCGTTGCATGCTAAGGGTAAGGCGCGCCAAGTTGTTGGTTATCAAATGGCGTTTGATGCGGTCGCGACGCTGTTATTTGTCACACTGTATGTGTTGGAAATCGTGTTTGGCATGCCATTGATACTGGCATTGCTTGAGCACTATTTCGCAGATATTGGTTCGCAAAGTGTTGTGTTGGTGATCGGCTATCAAGTCTTAGCCGCACTCACTGCCTGGATAATAAGTGGCTGGTTGTACCGTTTGGTCGAGGCATGGTTTCCACCGTTATCATCTGAATCACTGGCCGAACCTGAATTTATTAGCCAGACCCAGCAGGCCGGTCCAGAACTTAATATGATGATGATTGAGCGTGAACAGATCCGTTTGTTCCAACGGTTGCCGCTGTATTTAGAATCGGCCAGACAGGGCAAGCAAGCTACGATTAGTGCAGATGATTACCATCAGGCCTTTGTACAGTTAGCCAAAAAAATTAATGGGCAATTGGCTGCGATTTCCAAAAAACACCTCAATACCGACTTATCCGAATCGCTGATTTGTCTGACCAAGTCGCAAGAGCAATTGAGTAACTTGGAGGACTATATTCATCAGGTGGCTAAGAATGTGGCCCATTATACCCAACAAGATACGGCGGCCACCTTGGGTCAAAATATTTTAGAGAGCCTCGATTTTTTGGTTTTAACGGCCCTCGATGCGATAGAAAGCAATGATGCCGAAGAGCTGCGCTTGTTGGCGTCAATGACACAGGATCGTGGACCCATGATGGCCAGTTTGCGTGCCGCGTATTTTGATGCCGAAGGCAATCTTGATATGCAGGCGCGCTCGTATATTTTTGAGATGACCATGTTGCTCGAGAACGTGGTTAAAACCTTGTCGCGATACGGTGAAGTATTGCACTCAAATACCCAGAGATCAGAAGTTATTTAACATGGAATTTGCCACTAATACCGCCGAGATCATTGGCTTGCTTGCGATTCTTAGCAGTTTTACCGTCATTTTTGTGCAAGTCATGCAATGGCTTATGGGGCGAGTATACAATAAAGTCCGCTCTTCTTTTTTCATCTTGGTGAGTATGACCATTGTCTACTATGCCGAACCAACGGCGATGCGCGTGATGGCGTTGACTGCCTACGCTCACCCGGTAAGTCAGGCCATAGCGGTCATTTGGTGGCTATGTCTTGCATTCCTGGTTGATCTTTCGATCCGCCGCTTTGTTTGGCAGCCTCAAATCGCCGAGCATGGGTTTAGCCCTTTGCCAAAACTCGTCAAAGACCTGATTTCGTTGATGATTTATGCCGCCGCCGTGATGGTGGTGATGCATTTTGTTTTCGATGAGTCGATTGGTGCGGTGTTAGCAACATCGGGCGGTGTGGCGTTTGTACTTGGCTTTGCCGCGCAGAAGACCCTATCCGAGGCCTTTGCAGGCTTGTCATTGAGTCTCAGTAAAACACTGCGGGTTGGCGATTACCTTGAGGTGAATGGCGTGTATGGTCAAGTATATGATCTTAACTGGCGTAATATCTCGCTAAAAAGCCCGAATACCGCATCGTTGCATATTTTTCCCAACTCTACCGTGGCTTCCTCCATGGTTGTGAATTACAGCCAGCCGAATGATCAATTTAAGAATTGGGTGACGTTTGTTGTCGAGCCCCATGCCTCGCCAGACTTTGTGGTAAATGTGGTTAAGCAAGAGTTAAAAGGCTGTCGCTACGTGATGGCGACCCCCGCGCCGGATATTAACTTGTTGGGGTTTGAGGAGTTAGGCATTAAATATCGCGTGAGGTATTGCTTTGAGGGTGATGATCCATGGTGGGATGCTCAAAACGAAGTGGTCAATGCCATTTGGAATGGAATGCGTAAGCATGGTTTGCGCTTTGGTATCCATCGTCGTCTGCTAGACAGTGGAGAGGAGTGGAACCGACAAGTTGAGCCTATTTTCGTCGAGCCTGATAAGCTAGATATAGCGGATACGCTCCGTCGGCATCCGCTTTTTGCGAAACTCGATGAGGCGCAGTTAGCACAAATTGCCCACCATTCGACACTTTGTGAATTCAATCCACCTGAAATTATGGTAGAGCAGGGTGTGTCTCCAGTATTCTTTTACCTCATGCTATCCGGTGCAGTCAGTCACACTCTGCAGAGGGATGGGCAGCGATTCCAGGTGGCAGAGTCATACCCGGGTGATATTTGTGGCTTTGCGGATGATTATGGCGTTATAACCTCTATGCAGCCGTCGGTATACTCACGTCTTATCAAATTGCCTTACCATATCGTGACTGAAGGCAATCTTCAGTCTGCATTCCTACCCTTCTTGCAGCAGTGGCGCACAACTGTTGAGGAGGCGTTCGAGCAAGAAGCTCTGAATCATATTGCCAAGCAGCATACGCATTATCATCGCCGTCTTACCCAGACCTTGAAGGAAGGTTATAGTAAATTCTTCGATGGCACGATACCCGCTAAGTTAATTGGCGCGGTACTAAGTCGTGACGAAGAATCACAATTAGTTGAAATACTCGCCGAGGCTTGTGCCTTGCTGGTGGTGGCTGGTAATGATTGTGACCGCTCGTTAGAAAGAGAAAAGTACCTTGAGATCATGTCACATCTCGAACATATCCACCATGTATCAACACGTGACATGTTGCGCCGATACGATGAAGCCCTCAAAGATGCAGACGGTAATTTCGCTGAGTTAGAAGGCTTGGTATGTCGACACTTGCAGGGAATCTCACATCAATCGACCGAAGGTGAGTTGTTGTTGCAGACGATGCATTATATTGCGGGTGTGTCGGGTCACCCAACGCCTGCACAGCAAAAATTGTTAAAGGGGTTTGCTGAGACATTGGGTCATCATTAAATGGTTTTTGTATTAATTAGCGTCTATCCAATTTTATCTTCGAGCAATTCGAGGAGTGCGTCAAAAATCGGCAACTAGCTATGAAAAACGAAATGTCTATTGATTGTAACTGATTTAAAAGAGGGGAAGGATGGTGGCCCCACCAGGGTGAAATGGGGTTTCGAGCCGCATGCGGCGAGCCATTGAACGACGAGCGTTTTAAGCGAGGCTGGATTAGTCCGGTGAGTGTTATCATGAGTGAAGCAAAATTTATGAAAAATTGTGATGTAGTTCACACTTTTTTAAGGCCTTTGTTAGCTCGATGTGCCTTGAATCTTAGCTTAAAGAAGTTCCCTGTTGATCCACCAAGACAACGCATACAACCCCCATACATGCTGTTTGAATCGGCCTCGTTTCGCCATTTCAAGATATTTGTCCAATACGTCGGGTTTGAATAAGCCGGTTTTTTCATTGACCTCGGTAATCAACGCTATGCGACCCGATGCAATCAGCCATTCCATGTAAGGGTTGGAAAAGCCCTTTTTCTTACGCTGTAAAATTTCCGCGTTGAGGTAGGGGGCGGCCAGGCTTTTGAGTAAGGCTTTGGTCTTGCCCGATTGATAGTGCAAATGGGGGGCAATATTGAAAACACTCTCGACAAGGCGGTGATCTAGAAAGGGGGTGCGTGACTCGATCGAATGGGCCATGCTGACATGGTCTAATTTACGCAAAAAATGTTCGGCCTGAAAATGATGCAGGTCGATGTAGCTATACCATGTGGCTTCATCGCTGTGGCTCGAGGCTTCAAAACGCTCGCGATAAGGGGCAAGGTACTGTAAAGACGACTCATCTTTAATATTTTGCTGGAATAAGGTGTTTTTCTGCAGGTCGGTAAACTTTTCCCCCGAGGTTCTAAATAATAGGGTCTCGCTCCACACGCGCTTGTACCATTCCCACTCGCGATTCATGGAAAAATTGGCGCGAAAATATTTCTTAAGCCAATTTTTGTTGCTTAACGTCGCCGCTTTTTGAATGTCTAAATACTCAAAATATTGGCGATAGCCGAGGAATAATTCATCGCTGCCTTCGCCGCTCATGACAACGCGATAACCGCCACTAGCAATGTCTTCAAAAAGCAAATAGAGCGGAATGGCGGCGGGGTCGTTTAGGGGTTCATCGAGTTGTGCAAACACCCTATCGCTCGCCTCGATGAAGCGCGTTTGGTCGATTTCAACAACCGTGTGATCTAGGCCGAGGAAGTCTGCTGTCGCTTTCGCCTTGTGGCGCTCATCGTAGTTTTGAAATTCGTTGTAGCCGAGGGTGAAGGTCGGGAGTGTATGGCCATGTTTTTTGGCTATCGCCGCAATTAATGCGCTATCGATGCCACCAGAGAGTAAGGATGCCATTGGAACGGCCGCCTTGAGGCGTGAGGCAATGGCATCATTAAGCCTGTCTTCTAAGGTATAACGTGCGTCGGATTCATCGGTAATTAACGCTGTTTCGCCACGGGCTAGCACATCATAGTAGCGGTGTACTTGGACGATGTTATCTTTGAAGGACAGGTATTCCCCCGCCGCAAGTTTGAAGATGCCTTGGTAAAATGTGTGTGGCGCTGTAGGTGCCAAGAAGGATAAATAGCTTTGTAGTGCGTCTTGGTTGAGCCGTTTGTGTTTTAAAAAGGGCACAATGGCTTTGATTTCTGAGGCAAATACAAAGCACTCACCGTGGTGATAAAACAGCGGTTTTTTGCCCAGACGATCACGAAATAAGAAAAGTGCGTCGCCATCTTTAATGGCGATGGCAAACATGCCCCGCAGGCGGTGCACAAAATTGACACCCCATCGCAGGTACGCTTCTACCAATAATTCGCTCTCGTTGGGCGAGGGATTGCTTAAAGCCAAGGACTGTTTGAGTTCGTGGGTATTGTAAATTTCACCGTTGAAACTCAGAAGAATATTGCGATGGACAAAAGGTTGTCTGGCCTGCGGTGACAAGTCCATGATACTCAACAGGTTATGGGCAAAAAACAGCTGTTCATGCTGCACAATACCCGAGTAGTCAGGGCCACGATGCTGCATTAGCGACAGCGCATAACGCGCGGTGCCTTCATCGTGTGGACCTAACACCCCAAACACCG
>DATHYR010000070.1:0-26799 GCA_035458985.1 Pseudomonadales bacterium | reverse complement strand
GGCAATGGCCATGTACTGGCAATGATGGCCGCCTCTGCGGCCTTCAGCCCAGCCGCTGAAGCCAGTAATCGAGTCAGTGGACTTCCTGGCATCCACTTTGTTAAAGCACTGGATAAACGTCTCAACGATCCATCTGAACTGGAGGCATTTGCGCTGCAACTGCAAGCTATCCATCAGAAAATCTGCGCACAATCCCGTCGTATCTTATTGGTCTGCGAAGCTGAGCACCGCGATGAATGTCGCCGTGTCATTGAAAATTTATGGGTACAAAACAGCCCAGACGGTTCTGCAGATACGGCCTTGGCACTCGATACAGATCACCAACCCCACAATCAATTATGGTTGACCAATACCCAGGTAAATTTCTGTGCCGTGGCCTATGAAACCGTACCCGTCGACCATCCAGATGCAGCCGCGCTAAGTGTTCTTGGTCCGTTCTTACGCAACGGGTATTTGCACCGAGCGATTCGCGAACAAGGCGGTGCTTATGGCGGTGGCGCAAGCCAGGATTCGAGTATTGCCACGTTTAGATTCTTTAGCTATCGCGATCCCCGTATCGAAGGCACCTTAGAAGACTTTGAAAAATCACTGCATTGGCTGCAACACACGGATCACAGTCCGCAAGCCCTTGAGGAAGCTGTTCTTGGCGTTATTGGGAGTATGGATAAGCCTGGCTCACCCGCTGGCGAGGCTAAGCAGGCCTTCCAGAACTTACTGTTTGACCGCAGCGATGAACAACGCCGTCGATTCCGCCAACGTATTGTCGCCGTCACAATTGAAGACCTGCGTCGCGTTGCTAAGACCTACCTAGCCCCAGAACTACGCAGCACGGCGGTTATTAGTCACTCTGGAAATGCCGATAAAGTCCCCCCTTCGTACACGCGCTACAAGTTATAGCCATGCCAATCCCTCGTTTAATAGAAACACACGATGATTTAAACGAGGGTCTGGCCTTCCTTTGCCAACAAGAACCCCGCTTTCAACTGGCGCACAAGATCTGTGAACCTCTCGAACTTCGTCGCCAGGAAGATGGGTTTGATCGTTTACTTTCGGCTATTGTTAGTCAACAATTAAGTGTTGCTGCTGCACGTACTATTTGGCAAAGGGTGATCAATGCAGGAATAACATCACCCGAAGCCATCAAGGCTTGTGACGATGACTCATTACGCCAACTCGGTTTATCGAAACAAAAAATTGGTTACGCGAGGTCACTCGCTAATGCCAACATCGACTTTTTGGCGCTGCGCTATATGTCGACCCAAGAGGTCATAGACACCCTCATTAAGGTTAAGGGTGTGGGGGTATGGACCGCTGAAATTTATGCGATGTTTTCACTGGGTCACGCCGACGTCTTTGCACACAATGATTTAGCGCTCCAAGAAGGAACGAGACTACTATTTCAATTAGAGCAACGTCCGAGCCTAAAGGACATGCGCACCATAGCGGCCCAATGGCAACCATGGCGTGCGGTCGCGGCAAGATTACTGTGGGCTTATTACGCCCATTGTAAAGTGACGTCTAGTACCAAAGCCTAGTCATGCGATCCGTGCTGTGCATGATGGTGGTCTCCGGGTGATTGCACATGCCGATCAGCGCGTTTGATATGCTTGCCATGAAGTGACAAGGTATCTTGTCTGCGCGCCAGACGACTCTCATGTTGTACATCGAATTTGGCTCGTTGTTCTTCACTAAGGCTTCGATAAAACCTATGCAGGGCTTCTGCGCGGTAATAAGCCTTTATACTGGCTTCTCGACCGACTGCTTCAGCAATACGCTGTGCTTTATTTACATCAAAATTTTCCTGCCGGGCCAATTCATGCAAGGCTTTTCGTGTATCCACGCGTGCCATCTTATCCTGAATCCCTCGATGCCCATGATGCATAGCGTCAAACAACAACTTTTGCTCCTCGTTAAGGTCAAGTAACGCAATCATTTGCTCATCACTATTGTGTAAATTCTCTTCACTAGGGTGCATGGCCACTGTGTTTAGCGTGTAGCCAGCAGCACTCACCACTAAGCCCATGGCCATAATTTTTAACCAATACTTATTTGTCATCACTTAGTTCTCACTGTTATCAGAAGTAACAATCATAGATAAGTGATACTGAATATCCGCTGAATGCGATTAACGCGATTTGCTCATTTAAAAATCCATCCTATGCTTAGTTGTAATCAAAGTGTCACAATGTTGAGTGATACTGTTGATAAAAGACAGGAAAGGAAATAAACCAATGAACTACGAAAATATTGAACTGAACGCGTTGTGCAGCAGAAAACTGCTCGACATGTACAAAAGTAGCCAAACAACCACCGTGAAAAATGCCATCGCAGATGAATTAATGCGACGTGAACATTTCATTAATGCTGTGGAAACCTCACCCCAACAGCACCATTAAACAAGTCGGAACACCTGTTCCGACGTGAAACCTCTATACTGTAAAAACCTTGCTCGCTTAGCTCTATCCGAGGCACTTGTGACGCGAGCTCTGCCAAATTTTTTCTCTAAGACATGCTTGGCTTGCTCCAGCCAATGCGAATCTGCCACATCCACATAGGCCTCAATCAGATCTTCACTGACACCTTTTTGTTTGAGTTCTTGGATGATTCTCAATGGGCCTTTACCGCTATTTGCACGGAAATGCACAAAGGATTCAACGAAACGTTCGTCACTCAGCAACCCCTCCGACGCTAATCGTTCAAGTTGCTCATCGACAATTTCTGAATAGGGAAAGCGCTTAAGGAGTTTTTCTGTCAGTTCACGTCGAGTATGCTCTCTACGTGCGAGCAGGTCCATGGCCGCGCGACGGACATCGCGCGGCGTGGTATCGATATTAGCCGACAACATCCGCATCAACTTCAGGGTCAGCCACAAGTTTGGGCTTGGTAGGAACTAGCAAACGGGCACGAATTTGACTTTCAATTTCCTTGGCTAATTCTGGACGTTCTTCCAAATACCGTGACGCATTGGCCTTACCTTGACCAATCTTTTCACCTTTGTAGCTATACCAAGCACCGGCTTTATCAACCAAACCTTCTTTAACACCCAAGTCGATTACCTCTCCTAAGCGATAAATACCCTGACCGTATAGGATTTGGAATTCTGCTTGTTTAAAGGGAGGTGCCACTTTGTTCTTAACAACCTTGACCCGTGTTTCGTTACCGATGACTTCTTCACCGTCTTTCACCGAACCGATACGACGAATATCCAAACGCACCGATGAGTAAAATTTGAGCGCATTTCCGCCAGTGGTTGTCTCTGGGTTACCAAACATGACCCCAATTTTCATACGGATTTGGTTGATAAAAATAGCTAAACAACCACTGTTTTTAATGTTACCCGTAATTTTACGCAGCGCTTGAGACATCAACCGTGCTTGCAAACCAACGTGGTGGTCGCCCATCTCTCCGTCAATTTCAGCCTTAGGCGTCAAGGCCGCCACGGAGTCAATGACGATAATATCAATAGCACCAGAACGCACCAGCATATCGGCCACCTCGAGTGCCTGCTCACCGGTATCGGGTTGCGACACGATTAAATCGTCAACATTGACGCCCAGCTTTTCGGCATAGATAGGATCCAACGCGTGCTCTGCATCAATAAACGCCGCGGTACCTCCAGCTTTTTGGCACTCAGCAATGGCCTGCAGCGTCAGCGTCGTTTTACCCGAAGACTCAGGGCCATAAATTTCGACAATACGACCACGAGGTAAACCACCCACACCTAGTGCGATATCTAATCCCAAAGAACCTGTCGAGACAGCGGGAATCGCCACTTGTTCACGATCACCCATGCGCATCACGGTGCCTTTACCAAAGTGACGCTCAATCTGTGTAAGGGCTGCTTTTAGGGCTTGTTGCTTATTAGAATCCATGATGATCTCCGACCTATATTGTGGGCTTACTATTACAATAGCGATTATTCTAAACACAAACCACTGTACAAACAAACAGTATTTATAAAATTTTATGATGCAGGGCTAACGGTCCCCATACCCAGTGGGATCTGAATGTGGAATGTTGTGCCAAGTTGCAGGTCTGACGTTACCGCAATCTGCCCTTTGTGTCGTTCACAAATAATGTAATGGCTAAAGGACAGTGGAATACAGCAACTGTCTTGGCTCTGATCGTTTAGGAAAAAGGGCTCAAAAATCTGTTGCTGCTGATCACCTGTTAAGCCACGACCATTGTGGTGAATACGTATCCAAATGGCCTCATAACACTCCATGATCTCGACCTGAATTTCGGCTGATTTTTGATTATCGCTCGCCTCCATGGCACGCAGACTATGGCGAAAAATCCCCAGAATGGCCTGTTGTAGCTCAGTGCTAGAACAGGTTAATGAGGGCAGAGGGTCTTCGTAGTTTCTAACAATACTCACCTGTTTGAATGTCAAACCACGCGGTTCTTCCAATAACTCAGCACCTAATTCCAGGGTATGATCCATCAATTCCCTGACATCGACGACATGCATATCGCCCTCGCCTTTGCCGGCAAAGCTCAGTAGATTTGAGATAACAGCCCGCGCCTGCTCCACACGCGTAACGGCTGACTGCAGTTGCGCCCATTGACTACTCTGGCCTTCCATTTCTTGGGCGAGGTGCTGAAGATCCTCCGTCAACACCAATAAGGGCTGATCAATATCGCGCGCAACGGTGGCCGCGAATTCCCCCATGGTGGACATGCGATCGCGCTGCACTAACATGTTTTCAGCAATAATCCGCTCGGTAACATCGTGAATCAAAATAACGATACCGCCGTTTTCAACGTCACTTAATGGATACACGGTGATGTCGTAATAATAGCGTCCACGTTGACTGTGCTTAATCTCTATCGTGTTGCGATGGGTAATCACACCCTCAAGCTGACGCTTAGTGAGGCTGATGGTTGGAAATACCGTCCATAGATCTTGCCCTATAGCAGTTTCTGACGAAACTTCAGTGAGCTTTGCAGCGTGTTCATTCCAACGTGTCACCGCAAGTTGTTTATCTAAACCGATCAACGATAGCGGCATCGATTCAAGAATGTCGCGTATATAGCCCTCAGAAAATTGCAATTGGTCGGTGGTAGCTTGTAAATCTCGTGTTCGCTCGCTCACACGCTGTTCCAAAACCTCGTGCATTTCTTGTAACTTAGCGTTAGCTTTTTTGACCCTGCGCTGAACAATAATCAACACAATACAGGCAATAAACAAAAGAATAATCAGCACGCCGCCAGTAAAATTCGCGACATACTGCCAAATGGTATTACCCTCTTCATCTTTGAAATTGTTAATAAAGCTGGCATAAGAGACGCTGGGAAGCATGGATAGCAGCAGCACATAGAGGCGGTAGTTCATCGCGATGAGTGTCCTGACGAGCAAAAGACGTCAGTGTACCAAAAACACGCTGATGTCTCAGTAAAATCAGATCATTCGATGCAGACACACCACGGCAGTCACCATTTGCGGTTTACGCCATGCGGATCAATTACACCTCGATATCGATGTGGAGGGACTCATCACCCTCGTCCGGGGAGGAGTTTTCCTGTGGCTGACGCTTGGCTGGCTGTTCGCCATGTGGCTTCACCGGCTGAATACGGCGAGCACGATACGGTTTGAGGGGCCGCCCAGCGGGCGACGTATTGTTTGGTGGCAACACCGGCGGGTTTAGTTGGGTCATCTTGCGTCCTCCGCGTTGCTATAACTATAGACCACGCGGCGAAAAGCTACGAATCGGTATCAAACCACTTCAACTTACCGCGCAGTGCCACCACCTCGCCCATGATAATCAGTGTCGGGCCGACAATGTCAGCAGCACTGACCTTATGCACAATATCTGACAAGCAACCACATACCACGCGCTGCTCGGGCAATGTGCCCTTTTCAATCAAGGCAATGGGGTGGCTCGCTGGCAACCCATGGGCTTGAAGTTGTTGGACAATTTTTGGAAGACCCAGCAAGCCCATGTAAAACACAACGGTTTGAAAAGGCTGCACCAACTCGTCCCAAGGGAGTTCGCTATCGTCTCGGGCTAGGTGACCCGTGATAAAACGGACGGATTGTGCACAGTCACGATGGGTAAGCGGAATGCCAGCATACGCGCCACAACCTGCTGCCGCCGTAACACCTGGTACCACTTGGAACGGAATACGATGCTGTGCCAGCAGGTCGATTTCTTCCCCACCGCGGCCAAAAATAAACGGGTCGCCACCTTTGAGACGCAGCACCCGTTTGCCGGCCTTAGCAAGATCAACCAACACCTGACTAATTTGCTCCTGCGGCATGGCGTGTTGGCTGGCGCGTTTACCAACATAGAGGCGTTCAGCATCGGCACGTGTCAAATCGAGAATCGCCGCCGAGACAAGGTTGTCATACAGCACCACATCGGCAAGCTGCATACAACGTAACGCTTTGACCGTTAATAGGTCGGGGTCTCCTGGGCCAGCACCCACTAAAAACACTTCACCCGGCAAGGTGGTTTGATGCTCTACAGCCGCAACACTCTCAGCCAACAAACGCTCGGCTAGGGCAGGGTTTCCGCTAAACACCGCCTCAGCGACAGGACCATCGACGACGTTCTGCCAAAGTCGACGTCGCAGGGTAAGATTCGGCAACCGCTGTTTCACCTGTTGGCGGCATTTAGCCATCAGATTGGCCAAATCACCAAAGCTTGCTGGAATCGCTGATTCTATACGGGTACGGATCATACGCGTCAACACGGGTGAGGCACCACCACTGCCTATAGCAATGACTAATGGATCACGATTCACCACTGAGGGTAAGGTGAATGTGCACAAATCAGGTCTATCGACAATATTGATCTGCGCATCACGCGCCTTAGCGTGACGGTACACTTGAAGGTTGACAGACGTATTGTCGGTCGCGGCCACTACCCAGCGAACACCCTCGATGAAAGCCTCGTTGTAGGGTTCGCGATAAATCTCACCCCCCGCATCATTCACCATAGCCTCGATGTCTGAACTGACCTCAGGCGCAACTACAATCAGCCGAGCCCCGCCACGTAACAAGGCAGACGCTTTGCGGCGGGCGACAAGCCCAGCGCCTACCAACAACACGGGCTGATCGGTAAGGCGGGCAAAAATAGGGGTCATGTTCATAACGTGCTATAAAGTTGCGGCGCCACCCATATAGCCGCGAAGTGCCTCGGGTATCACCACACTACCATCGGCTTGCTGATAATTTTCCAAAATGGCCACCAAGGTACGCCCCACAGCCAACCCTGACCCATTGAGCGTGTGCAGCAATTCGGGCTTACCTGTTTCAGGATTGCGCCATCGCGCCATCATACGCCGCGCTTGGTAGTCACCGAATGTTGAGCATGATGAAATCTCGCGGTATTTCTGCTGACCTGGCAACCACACCTCTAAGTCGTAGGTTTTGTGGGATGAAAAACCCAAATCTCCGCCACACAACACCACTTTTCGGTAGGGTAAATTCAACCCCTGTAAAATAGCTTCCGCATGCCCAGTCAGCTCTTCCAAAGCTTGAATCGAATCCGTCGCAGGAACCAGTTGTACCAGTTCGATTTTTTCAAACTGGTGTTGGCGAATCATACCTCGTGTGTCACGACCCGAACTTCCCGCTTCAGAGCGAAAACATGGCGTGTGAGATACAAACTTCAAGGGCACATGATCACTGATGGTGTCGCGTGCGATGTTAGTCACTGGCACTTCGGCAGTGGGAATCAAATAAAAACCTTGTTCGCCCTGTAATTTGAAGAGATCTTCTTCAAATTTTGGCAGCTGCCCCGTGCCCCGCAGTGACTCAGCATTCACAATGTACGGCACATTCACTTCTGTGTAGCCGTGTTGCGTTGTGTGGGTATCCAACATGTACTGCACCAAGGCGCGATGCAAACGCGCCATACCGCCGCGCATCACCGCAAAACGCGAACCAGTGATCTTAGTGGCTGTCTCAAAATCAAGTAAACCCAAGCTTTCCCCTACATCCACGTGATCCTTAGGCTCAAAATCAAACTGGCGGGGCTCACCCCAAGTGTAAACTTCAACGTTATCATCTTCACTCGCGCCCGTGGGCACAGAGTCGTGGGGTACGTTAGGAATCGCCATGAGCAATTCATTTAATTCGGCCTGCACCGCGCTCGCCTCATCGGTAGCGCGTTGAATATTTTCAGCAATGCGTTGCAGTTCAATGTCAACGTGGGCTTTAGCCTCCTGTGCTGACATGCCAGACTGGACAAGCTCACCAATTTTCTTAGACACGCGTTTGCGCTCGGCGAGTAACTCTTGCGACTCGACATCCGCTTGTTTGCGGCGATTTTCCAACGCGGTGTAGTGCGACTTATCAAGGATGTAACCTTTTACTGCAAGCTTGTCAGCCACAGCATCGAGATCAGAGCGCAACAACTTGGGGTCTAACATAGTGTGTCCTTTACAATTTTAACGAGCTAAAAAAGTGTTTTACATACGGTAATGGCAAGCCAGCAAGCCGCCGCACAGAGCATCACGCTGATCACCGTATAACTGATGGCCGTGATGACGTCACCGCGCTGCAGCAAAACCACCGTTTCCAAAGAAAACGTTGAAAACGTGGTAAACGCCCCGAGCAAACCAACCATAACAATACTGCGCCACTCTGGCGTCAACTGTTGCTGCTCCACGATGATGACATACATAATGCCCATCGCGAATGAGCCAAGCGCATTCACCAGCAGTGTCGCCAAGGGAAAACTTAGTGTCCATAGCTGATTGACCGCATTTGAAAAGGCGTAGCGACCCAACGCGCCCAATGCGCCACCCAGTGCAATAAATAACCAATGGTGCATGATTTAGGGCTTATCCTTTACCGACTGTGATGCGTAGCGCTGCATTGTACTGCTTTTATCGCGTTCGCGCAGGTGTTCTAGTTTGGCTTTTATCTTTAATTCCAACCCGCGTTCCACAGGAAAGTACAACTGCGTTTGGGCGAGTTCAGGCGGAAAATAATTTTCACCGGCGGCATAGGCATCAAGCTCATCGTGGGCGTAACGATATTCCGCGCCATAATCAAGCGATTTCATCAATGCTGTCGGGGCGTTGCGTAAATGCAGCGGTACTTCGTAACTGGGTGAGCTGGCTACCAACGCACGGGCGGCTTTATAGGCGGTATACACCGCATTACTTTTGGGGGCACTGGCAAGATACACAACGGCTTGCGCCAAACCTAACTCACCCTCCGGCAACCCTAACCGCTCGACACTGTCCCAAGCGGACATCGCCACAGCGAGCGCGCGTGGATCGGCGTTACCCACATCCTCACTGGCCATGCGCACTAATCGCCGAGCGATATACAGCGGATCACAGCCGCCATCGATCATTCGCAACATCCAGTACAAGGCCGCGTCAGGAGAGCTGCCTCGTACGGCCTTGTGCAGGGCAGATATCTGATCGTAAAAAATATCACCGCCCTTATCGAATCGACGCAAGGATTGTCGCAATAACTGCTCAACCACGTCGGTATCTACTGTACGCCCTTGCGGGCCATCATGGGCAAGATCGACCGCCACTTCGAGAAGATTGAGCAACTTGCGGGCATCACCATCAGCGGCCGCGACCAACTGCTCTCGCTGCGCGAGGGGAATGACGATGGGATCTCGGTGCAGTTCGGCCTTAGGATGGCGTAAAGTCTGGTCTAGCAGACGCAATAAGTCTTCATCGGCCAAACTTTTTAAAGTGTAAACACGGGCACGTGACAATAGCGCACTATTGAGTTCAAACGAGGGGTTTTCGGTGGTAGCACCAATAAACACCACCGTTCCGTCCTCGACAAACGGTAAAAAGGCATCTTGTTGCGATTTATTGAAACGGTGGACTTCATCTACAAATAGGACCGTGGCTTGACCACTCATTGCACGCGCATGTTTGGCGGCATCAACCGCTGCACGAATGTCCTTCACGCCACTCAGCACGGCCGATAAGGTCTCGAAACGCGCGTCACTCAACGTTGAGATCAAACGCGCCAGAGAGGTTTTACCCACCCCTGGAGGCCCCCAAAAAATCATCGAATGCAACTTGCCTGCCTCTAGGGCAGTACGCAGCGCACACCCAGCCCCCAAAATATGCTGTTGACCGATGTATTCCTCTAGGTTTCGCGGTCTAACACGATCGGCGAGCGGCCGATAACCTTGGTCTCGCTCAAGCTCAGCGAACATAACCGTCATCGATGATCAGTTCAGCCTCACCGGGGAGATCAAAGGCAAAGCGGTCCGGAGGGAGCAGATCCTGACTCACCTCATACAGTGACACCACCGTACGCTGCCCAAAGCCATCAAGTAAAACGAACCGACTAAGCAGGGTGTCATCAAAGCACAGGGTCATACTGGCAAAAAGGCTGGCGTCATCGTTAGGTGATAACACATAACAGGCCTCGTCGTTGCGACTCACGGAATAATTAGTCCGCAGCGATGCCAGCGACTCAGCAAATACCAGCAAGGGCGTTTGGCTTGTGTCATCAGGATAAGGGCGACGCACCACTTGTGCTAACTCAACATCGTACTGCCAAAGCCAATAGCCGTCGCCCAACAGCAGTTGCTCAAAAGGGTCGAGAATGTGCCAACGTACCAGATTGGGCTTTTGCAGCGCCATACTTCCGGTACTGGCATCGATCATCTGCCCCGTTTCATCGAATTGCTGTTGAGAAAACTTGGCAGCCAAATGGTCTGTGGCCGCAAGCAAAGAATGAAGGTCTTCAGCCTCGTCCGCGAGGGCAGGCGCTGAGAACGCGAGTAACATCAAGATTCGATACAACATGATTATTCCATCGGCGGCGGTGCAAGCACTTCACGGCTGCCATTATGACCCATTTCAGACACGACCCCGGCCGCCTCCATCGTTTCGATCAGACGGGCTGCCCGGTTGTAACCTATGCGTAATTTGCGCTGCACGGATGAAATAGACGCCCTGCGTGACTCGGTGACATAGCGAACGGCTTCGTCGTACAGTGCATCAGCTTCGGGATCACTGCCATCGTCATCGTCACTACTAAAGCCAGGAATTGGCACCGAACTACTGCCCCCCTCGAGAATATCCTCAATGAAGTTGGGGGTACCGCGCTTCTTCCAATCATCCACAACACGATGTACTTCCTCGTCGGCCACAAAGGCCCCGTGCACACGAATAGGTACACCACTCCCCGGCGGTAGGTACAGCATGTCCCCCTGACCTAACAACTGTTCAGCACCGCCCTGATCCAAAATAGTCCGCGAGTCGATCTTTGAGGATACCTGAAAGGCGATACGAGTAGGAACGTTGGCCTTGATCAAACCCGTAATGACGTCCACAGAAGGTCGCTGCGTCGCTAAGATTAAATGGATGCCCGCCGCCCGCGCCTTCTGCGCAATACGCGCAATTAACTCCTCGACTTTCTTACCCACAATCATCATCATGTCGGCAAATTCGTCAATCACCACGACGATGGCCGGAAGCTCCTCAAGGTCGGGCGCCGGAGCGACATCAAAACCTGGCTCGAAGTGCTCAGCTGGCTTCCACAAAGGATCCTTGACCGGCTCACCTGCCTTTATCGCATCCGCCACTTTACGGTTGTAACCGGCAAGATTTCTGACACCGAGGGCGGCCATTAATTTATAGCGACGTTCCATCTCGCCCACGCACCACCGCAGACCATTGGCCGCATCTTTCATGTCAGTAACAACGGGCGCTAACAGGTGTGGAATACCGTCATAGATACTCAACTCAAGCATTTTGGGATCAACCAACAATAACCGTACCTGCTCGGGGGTCGACTTAAAAAGCAAACTCAAGAGCATTGAGTTGACCCCCACCGACTTACCCGACCCCGTGGTGCCCGCTACCAGAAGGTGGGGCATTTTTGCCAAGTCAACCACGACGGGCTCACCGGAAATATCGTGGCCTAACGCTAGCGTCAACGCTGAACGCGAGTCTTCGTAGGCTTTAGACGCAATCACTTCTGAAAAGGCAACCACTTGACGGTTTTCATTGGGAATTTCAATACCAACCACTGACTTGCCGGGGACAACTTCCACTACACGCACCGAAATAACCGCCAATGAGCGTGCTAAATCTTTGGCCAAATTACTGATACGACTTACCTTAACGCCCGCCGCTGGTTGAATCTCAAAACGCGTAATGACCGGGCCGGGTAACACTTCCACCACCTCGGCTTCGATACCAAAATCCCGAAGCTTTAATTCTAATAGACGCGACATAGCCTGTAGGGTCTCTTCAGAATACCCTTGATCCGATGACGCGTGCTTACCGTTTAACAGCCCAATCGCGGGTAATTCACCCTCAACCTCGGCACTAAACAGGGTCGCTTGCTTCTCTTTTTCGACACGTTCACTGACTTCAACTTTTTGCACCGGTGGGGCAATCTTAGGTGGAAGCCGCTTTTTCACTTCTTCGGTTTGTCTATCAAGCACCGCTTTGCGTTTCGCCTGCACGGCTTCAACTTCAGCTTTCTCTTGCTGACGCTTACGCCGTAATGTCCACCAATGGGCCAAACGTTCACTAGCGATCATCACCCGGCGACCCAACCATTCCATCAAGCGGAACCATGAAATATCAGTAAATATGGTCAACCCAAACAAAAAAGCGGTGACCATAATTAAACGACTGCCAAGCAGCCCAAAATTACCGAGACTCCAAAGCGCTAACTGTTCACCAAAAAAGCCACCAAAACCATACGGTAATTCACTGTTGGCGCTTCCTGCCTGTAGAGCACTCAAACAGGTTGTCGCGATAATCACCAACATAAAACCCAACGAACGCATTAGGATGGCATGTCTATGAAAGGTCTCAGGATCGAATTTTTCACGAAATATTAAGACGGCGCGAAGTGCCAGTAGGCCAGGAAAAAGGTAGGCCGAATAACCAAAAAGTGAAAATAATACGTCTGACAGCCAGGCACCTGCACTGCCGGTGGCATTGCGAATTGCCCCTCCCGTACCCGTTGTGTTGTACCCTGGATCACCGCCGTAATAGGTCATCAACGCAATGGTGACAAAGGCACACAACGCCACAGTGGCAATCAGTAATCCCTCTGTTAGGCGGCGCGATACACCGCTTACATTTACGTCTGACATTTGTTCGCCTTAGCCCAGCCTTGGAGCGTATATTGCCTTTGTTCTGCGCATCATTTTCCTCTATGATTCGCTGCTATCTTTGAACTACCCCGGAATATTACCACATGAGCGATGTAAAACACTTTCCTCTTATCATTCTTGGTTCAGGCCCTGCCGGATACAGTGCAGCTATTTACGCCGCTCGCGCTAACTTGAACCCTGTCATCATTACTGGCATACAAGTCGGCGGACAGTTGACCACCACCACAGATGTTGATAACTGGCCTGGAGATGTTGAAGGCTTACAAGGCCCCGATCTCATGGTTCGCATGCACAAACATGCTGAGCGCTTTGACACTAAAATCCTCAACGATCACATCAACAGCACGGATTTGAGTCAACGCCCCTTCACGCTAAAGGGTGACCAAGGGACATATACCTGTGACGCGCTGATTATTGCCACGGGGGCATCAGCCATGTACCTAGGGCTGGATTCAGAGGAGGCCTTCAAAGGCCGCGGTGTTAGTGCCTGCGCGACATGTGACGGCTTTTTTTACCGCGGCCAAAAGGTCGCGGTGGTGGGCGGCGGCAATACCGCCGTTGAAGAAGCCCTGTATTTGTCAAACATTGCTGACCACGTTACCCTGATTCACCGTCGCGACAGTCTGCGCAGTGAAAAGATTCTCCAAGACAAGCTGTTTGAAAAAGCTAAAAATGGCAATGTCACACTGCTTTGGAATCACACCCTTGATGAAGTCTTGGGTGATAACATGGGTGTTAATGGCCTGCGCGTTAAGAGCACGTTGGACGGCAGCACGCAAGAACTGGATGTGATGGGTGTGTTTATTGCCATCGGGCACAAACCTAACACGCAAATGTTTGAAGGCCAGCTTGAGATGAGCAACGGTTACATTAAGATCAAGAGCGGCCTGGAAGGCATGGCAACCATGACCAGCGTTCCCGGTGTATTTGCTGCAGGCGATGTGGCAGACCAAGTGTATCGTCAGGCGATTACCTCTGCAGGTTTTGGCTGTATGGCAGCGTTGGATGCAGAGAAATTCTTGGATGGTGAATGAGCCTGATTCCTTGGCTTGACGACCTAAGTTTCCCCCCCGTCAGTGAGGCCCTGGAAGACCCAAACGGCCTTCTAGCAGCGGGGGGCGACCTCTCCCCTGAGCGTTTATTGCTAGCGTATCGGCAAGGGATTTTTCCCTGGTTTGACGACCACCAGCCCATCTTGTGGTGGTCACCTGATCCCCGCGCCGTGATCTACCCCAAAGACATACATATTTCTCGAAGCTTGGCTAAACGTTTGCGCCGCCAGGAATTCCAATTCAGTTTTGATCGTTGCTTTGCCCAAGTGGTAGCCGCCTGCGCGGCACCTAGGCATGACAACGCCGGCACCTGGATTACCGATGAGATGCTGGAGGCGTACCTTCAACTTCACCAACAAGGTTATGCTCACTCACTCGAAGTCTGGCACAACACGCAGCTCGTTGGCGGGCTTTATGGTGTATCGCTGGGTAAATTATTTTTTGGGGAGTCAATGTTTAGCCGAGTCAGCGATGCGAGTAAAGCCGCGTTCGTTGCCCTTGCCAAGCAATGCGCCGCATGGAATTTTGGACTGATTGATTGCCAGATTGCTAATCCACATTTAAGCTCAATGGGAGCAACAACGATTTCTCGGCATGAGTTTGTGGATATCTTGGATCAATATGCAGACCTTCCCCATCCCAAGGGATGTTGGTCATTTTCTATCGATACGGGAGCGCTGCTTTGACCGCCAGTGAAAACCGTATCCGTTTTTTCGTCACTGATGCCCACGCCTGTTCTTATTTGGATGGAGAAAAAGCGAGCACGCTGTTCATTGATCCCGAGCACCCTATCGACGTTGCGCTTTATAGCCAACTCTCTCGCAATGGCTTCCGACGCAGCGGCGCTCATGTTTACCGTCCGCATTGCAGCGACTGCGATGCCTGCATCCCAATCCGTACCTTGGCCGAGGAATTTAAACCCAACCGACGCATGCGACGGATTAAAAAGGGCAATGACGACCTAGAAATCATGATGAGCCCCAGCGTCGATAGGGATGAACACTACCTTCTGTATGAACGCTACATCAACTTACGCCACCAGGATGGTGATATGTTCCCCCCCAGCCGGGAACAATTTGATAGTTTTTTGAGCAGCGAATGGGGTGTCACGCACTTTATTGAATATCGGCTTAACGGCCAATTAATTGCCGCCTCGGTCACCGACGTGATGGACGATGGCTTATCAGCGATTTACACCTATTATGATCCTGTTGAAGCACATAGAAGTCTTGGCGTTTTTGCGATATTGACGCAACTTGACATGTGCATCGATCGAGGCCTGCCCTATCTGTATTTGGGATACTGGATAAAAGCCTGTCAGAAAATGTCTTACAAAATCGATTATCGCCCCTGTCAAATTCGCGTCAAGGAACGCTGGGTGACCCTTAAATAGCTTATTTACCCGTTTGACGAAAGATTTTGCGTATAGTTTTTGCAGTTTGCCCCGAATTACGGCAAAATGCGCGCACTTTTTAAACAGTCCACACAATGGGAGATGCCGGCCGAATGGCAAAAGAAGACAATATTGAAATGGAAGGCGAAGTCGTCGACACGCTGCCCAACACTACTTTCCGTGTACGTCTTGAAAATGGTCACGTAGTCACTGCCCACATTTCGGGCAAAATGCGTAAAAACTACATCCGCATTTTAACCGGTGACAAGGTTCGCGTTGAACTCACCCCTTACGATTTGACCAAAGGTCGCATCACCTACCGCGCACGTTAAGTGTGACGTTGAGCCCGCCTATGCGGGCTCAAGCTCCTCTTCCTCAGCCGATACCACAATCTCACCGTTTTCTACGGAGACGTGAGCGATGCCGCCTTTCTTGGCGAGGGGGCCAAATAACACTAAATCGGCGAGCGGCTTCTTGATCAACTCTTGGATGACACGGGCCATAGGACGCGCACCCATCGCACGGTCGTAGCCTTTTTCCACTAACAGATCCCGCGCGTCATCATCCACCTCGATAGTCACACCCTTATCATCCAGCTGGACTTGCAACTCCACCAAGAATTTATCAAGTACCGTAAAGACCACATCTTTCGGCAGCTCACCAAATTGAATAATCGAATCCAAGCGATTGCGGAATTCGGGTGTGAACAACTTTTTGATCTCTTCCATGCCATCCGTAGTGTGATCCTGATGGGTGAAGCCAATAGAGGCACGGCTCATGACTTGTGCACCGGCATTCGTCGTCATAATCAAAATAACATTACGGAAATCCGCTTTACGACCGTTGTTATCGGTCAAGGTACCATGGTCCATCACCTGCAACAGAAGATTAAACACCTCTGGATGAGCCTTCTCTATCTCGTCTAATAGCAATACCGCATGAGGATGTTTCGTCACGGCCTCGGTCAATAAGCCGCCTTGATCGTAACCGACATAACCTGGAGGCGCACCGATCAAACGGGATACCGTATGGCGCTCCATGTATTCAGACATATCAAAACGAATCAGCTCAAGCCCTAAAATTTCTGCTAATTGGCGACTCACTTCCGTCTTTCCTACCCCGGTAGGACCAGAGAAAAGGAAGCTACCAATAGGCTTACGTCCTTGCTGTAAACCCGCTCGTGACAGCTTGATGGCTGTCGATAAGGCAGTGATGGCCTGATCTTGGCCAAATACCACGCGCTTTAAGTTGCCCTCAAGGCTCATGAGTGCGTCTTTATCTGTGCGCGACACTGTCTTAGGAGGAATGCGAGCGATTTGTGCAATCACGGCCTCAATCTCAGCCGGACCAATCACTTTGCGGCGTTTGCTAGGAGGCTGTAGGCGTTGCGCCGCGCCAGCCTCATCGATAACATCGATGGCCTTATCGGGCATAAAGCGATCGGTAATGTAGCGTGCCGCTAGCTCAGCGGCGGTACGAAGCGCCTTATCGTTGTATTTCAATTCATGGTGGTCTTCAAAACGCTGTTTGAGGCCTTTTAAAATTTTGTACGTGTCCTCAACGGATGGCTCTAATACATCAATTTTTTGGAAGCGACGCGACAGTGCACGGTCCTTATCAAAAATACCGCGGTACTCCTGGAAAGTCGTCGAGCCGATACAACGCAACTGACCTGAGCTCAACATTGGCTTAAGCAAATTCGATGCATCCATGACACCACCACTCGCCGCCCCCGCACCAATAATGGTGTGAATTTCATCGATGAATAAAATGGAGCCGGGACGTTTTTTAAGATCCGCCAACAACGATTTAAGGCGTTTTTCAAAGTCTCCACGGTACTTGGTACCCGCCAGTAGTGCCCCCATATCTAACGAATAGACAACACTATTTGCCAGCACCTCCGGCACTTCACCATCCACAATACGCTTCGCTAAACCCTCGGCAATGGCCGTTTTACCGACCCCTGACTCACCTACCAAGAGGGGGTTATTTTTGCGCCGACGGGACAAAATTTGGGTCACACGCAGTAACTCTTCGTCACGACCTATCAATGGATCAATTCGCCCTGCTTTCGCCTCGAGATTTAAATTTGTTGCGTAGCTATCCAACGGTGCTGCATCGGCATTGTCATTACCTTCACCTTGCTCACCCTTAGGCCCCGTGGGCTGATCACCCTCACTCTCAGTCTTAGAAATACCATGCGAAATGTAATTCACCACATCGATGCGTGCGATGCGCTGCTGCTTTAAGAAATACACCGCTTGGCTTTCTTGTTCACTGAACAGTGCGACCAACACATTGGCACCGGTCACTTCTTGCCGCCCTGATGATTGAACATGAAAAACAGCCCGTTGAATCACGCGCTGGAATCCCAAGGTTGGCTGTGTTTCTCGATCGGGTTGATCCTGCGGTATCAAAGGCGTGGTGGCCTCTAAAAACTCACTTAGATCATCGACCAATATCGCGAGATCGGCGCCACAAGCACGAAGGACGATGGAGGCTTCCTCGTTATCGAGCAGAGCAAGTAGCAAATGCTCTACCGTCATGAACTCGTGATGGCGTTCGCGCGCCAAGCGAAAGGCTTGGTTGAGGGTCAATTCAAGATTCTTACTTAGCATAATAGACCTCTATTGCTTGACTGCATGTATTAGTCGGCGGCCTCGATGTCACAGGCCAGTGGATGCTCATTTTCTTGCGCGTATTCCGTCACCATGTAGGCCTTGGTTTCAGCGATATCTTTAGTATAGATGCCACAGGTTGCCTTGCCTTGGGTGTGCACAGCTAACATGATTTGAGTCGCTTTTTCGCGTCCTATCCCAAAAAAACGCTCCAACACGTGAACCACAAATTCCATCGGCGTGTAATCGTCGTTAAACATGACAACTTTATACAAACTCGGCGGTTTCAACTCCGGCTTACTGGTTTCCAAGACTAAACCGTAACCGTTATCTTGATCCTCTTGGCCGCCTGAGGCGGTAATAGCTGTTAACGCTGTGTGCATGGTTCTCTCAAATAAAAATGCATTTTCAATGCCACTTACTTCGCTGCATTACATCGTGTCTTCGTCTGAGTATACGACCTAAATCAACGTTAAGTTGTGACGTGTTAATAATATTGGGGCGATTGTGCAAAAAAAAAGCCCGCCGAAGCGAGCTTTTTTAGCGCAGCGATCGCCTACATATTGGCAATCACAGCATCACCGAACTCAGAGCAAGACAACAGTGTGGCACCGTCCATCAAACGCTCAAAATCGTAGGTGACAGTCTTCGCTTGAATAGCGCCGTTCATACCGTCGATAATCAGATCAGCCGCTTCATTCCAACCCAAGTGACGCAACATCATTTCCGCCGACAAAATCAAGGAACCTGGATTCACTTTATCTTGACCCGCGTACTTAGGCGCCGTGCCGTGAGTGGCTTCAAACAAGGCGATGGTATCTGACAAATTGGCACCTGGTGCGATACCAATACCACCGACCTGCGCAGCCAAGGCGTCTGATAAGTAGTCACCGTTCAAGTTCAATGTAGCAATAACGCTGTACTCATCGGGGCGCAACAAAATTTGCTGCAACATCGCGTCAGCGATGACGTCCTTAATGATGATATCTTTGCCGTTTTTGGGGTTTTTAATTTTAACCCATGGACCACCGTCCAACAGCTCACCGCCGAACTCGGTCATCGCCAATTCATAGCCCCACTCTTTGAAGCTACCTTCGGTAAACTTCATGATATTGCCTTTGTGGACCAAGGTCATTGAAGGCAGGTCTTGATCGATGGTGTACTGGATCGCTTTGCGAACCAAACGCTGAGTACCCTCTTTCGACACAGGTTTAATACCGATACCGCAATCTTGAGGGAAGCGAATTTTAGTCACGCCCATTTCTTCTTGCAGGAACTTGATGACCTTAGTGGCTTCATCGGTACCCGCTTTCCACTCGATACCGGCGTAGATGTCTTCCGAGTTTTCACGGAAAATCACCATATTAGTTTTGCCAGGCTCTTTCACAGGTGATGGAACACCTTCGAACCAACGCACAGGACGCTGACAGGTGTAAAGGTCAAGCTCTTGACGCAGTGCCACGTTGAGCGAACGGAAACCGCCACCCACAGGTGTTGTCAAAGGACCTTTGATACCTACTGAGTATTCTTTAATGGCGTCAAGTGTTTCGGCTGGGAACCAATCACCACCGTACAAATCAGCCGCTTTCTCACCCGTGTAGATTTCCATCCAGCTGATTTTCTTCTGACCGCCGTAAGCTTTTTCAACAGCTGCATCAACCACTTTCAACATGACGGGAGAAATGTCCACGCCAATGCCGTCACCTTCAATAAAAGGAATGATGGGGTTGTTGGGAACGTTGAGTGAGAAGTCTGCATTGACAGTGATTTTTTCACCACTTGCAGGCACTTTGATATGTTGGTAACCCATTGTTACTTGACTCCATTTTAAATGTTTTGTGGTGCGCCAAAGGGGCTGGCACACTACTGAAACTGCGTGCATCCGCACCTGGTGCTAAGCAGCGACAAGTTGGATTCGTCGCGAGCGCGCGTTAGTATACCATCGCTCTTACACGCAATCACTCGTAAATAGTCACAATAACTATGGCTCGCCTAATACTTTTCAACAAACCGTTCAATGTTATGTCTCAATTTACTGATGACAGCGGACGCGACACGCTTGCTGATTTTATTCCCATTAAAGGAGTGTATCCAGCCGGTCGGCTCGATTACGACTCTGAGGGACTATTACTGCTCACCGATGATGGCCGCTTACAACACCAAATAGCCCACCCGAAGGCCAAACTCGGAAAAACGTATTGGGTTCAAGTGGAAGGGGATATAGATGAGACCGCCCTCGACAAGCTGCGCCACGGCGTGGTGTTAAACGATGGCAATACTTTGCCAGCCAAGGCGGTGCGGCTTGATGATGTCAATATTTGGGACAGACACCCCCCTATCCGGCATCGTGCCAATATCCCCACAACGTGGATTGCACTGACCATCAAAGAGGGACGCAACCGACAGGTAAGGCGCATGACTGCAGCTGTCGGCTACCCAACCTTGCGTCTAGTTCGCGTTCAAATTGGCGAATGGCAGGTCAAAGGGTTAGCCCCCGGTGAATACTGTGAGATAATGCTCACCATGCCGGTGGCACCGCGGACAATACCAAACCGTCAACCACCAAAACCCCATTCGAGAGGACGGAAACCCAAACGATGACTTGGTGCCCACACGTCACTGTCGCCACGGTAGTGGAAGATAACGGCCGTTTTTTGTTGGTTGAAGAACATTCAACTGAAGGCTTGGTGTTCAACCAACCGGCGGGACATCTCGACCCCAACGAAACACTGGTCGAAGCCGCGATACGTGAAACCTTTGAAGAAACAGGCTACAAAGTAGACATTACCGGCTATTGTGGCGTGACGTTGTATACGTCTCCTAGCAATGGTGTGACCTATGTGCGCCATACTTTTGCTGCCACTGTCACTGAACGCGTACCTGAAGCTACTTTGGATGATGGTATCGTGAGAACGGCCTGGCTAAGTCGCGATGAGGTGGCTAATAGTCACCGCCTTCGTAGCCCTATTGTGCTCACCACCATCGATCAATACCTTAACAACCCCATTATGCCTTTGAGTGCTTGTTACTAATGACCAACAAAAAACCCATAAGTGACACAAAAGTCATCGTCGGCATGTCTGGCGGCGTCGACTCTTCTGTTACCGCACTACTATTGCAACAAGCCGGCTATCGCGTGGAAGGCCTGTTCATGAAAAATTGGGACGAGGATGACGGTACCGAATACTGTACCGCCATGCGTGATTTGGCTGATGCGCAGGCTGTCTGTGACAAACTCGGCATTCATTTGCATACGGCAAACTTTGCAGCCGAATATTGGGATAATGTGTTTGAGCATTTTCTCGAAGAGTACAAAGCCTGCCGCACCCCCAATCCTGATATCCTTTGCAATCGCGAAATTAAGTTCAAAGCCTTCCTCGACTGGGCCTTAGAATTAGGGGCAGACCTTATTGCCACGGGCCACTATGCCCGCACGGGCATTGATGCAGATGGCCTGACGACGTTGCGAAAGGGCCGCGACAACAACAAAGACCAAAGCTACTTCCTGCACGCGGTGGGTCATCGTCAACTGGCGCAAACACTGTTTCCCCTCGGGGAATTAGAAAAAACCGAGGTGCGTGAGATCGCCAAGCAATTTGATCTCGCCACAAAAGCCAAAAAAGACAGTACCGGGATTTGCTTTATCGGCGAACGGCGCTTTAAAGATTTCCTCGAGCAGTACGTACCTGCCAACCCGGGCGACATCCTAGATACCGAGGGCCACGTTTTAGGCCGACACAGCGGCCTCATGTTTCACACGCTAGGCCAACGCCAGGGCTTGGGCATTGGGGGCGTAGCCGGCGCAAGTGACGACCCATGGTACGTGGTCGATAAAGACGTCGCTAACAATGTGCTCGTGGTTGGACAAGGTAACGATCACCCCCGACTTTTCAGTCGTCGACTGTTTGCCAGCCACATACACTGGGTGGCTGAGTACGACCCTAAGCTGCCCTTGCGATGTGTCGCCAAAACACGCTACCGCCAACCGGATCAGGCCTGCGTCATAGAACGTCAATCCGACGGCTATCACGTCACGTTTGATGAACCCCAGCGGGCAGTGACGCCCGGCCAGTCAGTCGTTTTCTATCTCGACGACGTATGTTTAGGCGGTGGTGTGATTGAAACAACTGAGGAAATTTAATGAAGCATAGTCGCCGCGAACAAGCCATTGCCCTTGCTGGCCTATTGCAAGCCTGTCGCTGTGTAGAATTGATGGCCACGCAAGGTCAATGCGACCAACATTGGGAGCGTCCATTATTCGACAGTCTGTTTGTGTTCGATGCCTCTGACACGCCGTCCATTTATGGCGGAATTCACAATCTGCGCCCGGGGTTAACCCTATTGCTTGACCTGTTACGTGGGCAAAATACTCAAAATATGAGCGGCATCGCCAACTTATCGATGAACGCCTTGGTGGTTCAGAAACAGCTGGCCGCAGATGACGCCATGCTGGGTGTGTTAGGTCAACGTCTCGAGCACATCGCAAAACACAGTGACTTGTACGAAAGCCATAGTGCCCTTCACAATGCCGTAGCCGGCATTTATCAAGACACATTAAGCACCCTGCCATTTAGAATTAAGGTGTCGGGGCAAGTGGCGCTATTACAACGTGAGGACATCGCCAAGCATATTCGGGCACTCCTACTGTGCGCCGTTCGATCTGCCATGCTATGGCGTCAACTGGGTGGCCGTCGCTGGCATTTGCTGATCAACAAAGGGGCGCTAATCAAGGCAGCAGAACAGCTTTTGCGCGGTTAAAAAACGCACAGAAACTCCCCCAAACCTCTCGTGGCTGTGATAAAATGCGCGCCTTTCAAAACGCGACATTCATTCCGCCAACGAGAGTTTTTTCGACATGCAATTATCTGAGCTTTCCGCTGTATCACCCATCGACGGCCGCTATGGCAATAAAACCGCCGAGCTGCGCACGATCTTTAGCGAATTTGGCCTGATCAAATACCGAGTCACCGTGGAGATTCGTTGGCTTCAAACCTTAGCTAACCACCCTGGTATTGCCGAAGTGGGTCCCTTCTCAGAGGAAGCTAACGCCTTACTTAATGGTATTGTCGACAACTTTAACGAAGAGGATGCGTGGCGCGTCAAGAAGATTGAGGCCACCACTAATCACGATGTCAAAGCGGTAGAGTACTTAATCAAAGAAAAATTTGCTGATAACGCAGAGCTCAAAGCTATCAACGAATTTGTTCACTTTGCGTGTACCTCAGAAGACATTAACAACCTGTCACACGGCTTAATGCTTACCGATGGCCGCGACAAGGTGGTTGTGCCCTACATGCAAAAAATCATCGACCGCTTGACCGAACTGGCCAAAGCCTTCGCCGACCAGTCAATGCTGTCTCGCACGCACGGACAAACGGCTAGCCCAACCACTATGGGCAAGGAATTAGCCAACGTGGTTGCGCGCCTGCGTCGTCAGTTACGCCAAGTACAGGCGGTTGAAATGCTGGGTAAAATTAATGGTGCGGTGGGTAACTACAACGCGCACTTATCGGCTTACCCTGAGGTAGATTGGCAAGCTAACGCCGAGGCTTTTGTGACTTCGCTTGGCTTAACGTGGAACCCCTACACCACACAAATTGAGCCACATGACTATATCGCCGAACTGTTTGACGCCGTCGCGCGCTTTAATACCATTTTGATTGATCTCGACCGCGATATCTGGGGCTACATTTCACTGGGTTACTTCAAGCAAAAAACCATTGCTGGTGAGGTAGGTTCTTCCACCATGCCACACAAGGTGAACCCAATTGATTTTGAAAATTCAGAAGGCAATTTAGGCATGGCCAATGCGATCATGCAGCACATGGCGAGCAAACTTCCGATTTCTCGCTGGCAGCGTGACCTTACTGATTCGACCGTTCTACGCAACATGGGTGTCGGTTTCGGCTACAGCCTGATTGCTTATCAAGCGACGTTGAAAGGTCTCTCCAAGCTGGAAATCAACCCTGGTCGAATCTTGGAAGATCTCGACAACAGCATGGAAGTACTGGCGGAACCCATTCAGACCATCATGCGCCGTTACAACGTGGAAGAGCCCTATGAAAAACTCAAGGCGCTGACACGCGGTCAAGCGATCACTGCTGATACACTCAATCACTTTATCGATGGGCTTGATGTGCCTGAAGAAGCCAAAGTCGCGATGCGCGCGCTCACGCCTCGCAACTATATTGGTAATGCCATCGCTCAAACTGAGAACCTTTAGCTGTGTTGCACATCGACTGGCGCCAGTCGCAGGTTGATGTCGATACCTTCCTGCGAGACTACTGGCAGCGTAAACCGCTGTTCATTAAAGGTGGTCTCGCCACGTTTACCCCCACGTTAGAACCCGACGAACTGGCCGGGCTAGCGTGTGAGGATGAGATAGAATCACGCATCGTTACCGAGCGCAGTGATCCTCCCTGGCAACTCCAGCGCGGCCCATTTAGTGATGCGGATTTTGCCGCCCTCCCTGAGAGTCACTGGACCTTGCTGGTACAGTCTGTCGATGTGTACGACGATAGTGTGGCTGAGTTACTTGAGGCTTTTCGATTTATCCCTCAGTGGCGGCTCGATGACGTGATGGTCAGTTTTGCCGTAGAAGGTGGTTCAGTCGGTCCGCACTTTGACCAATATGATGTGTTTCTGGTGCAAGGCCAGGGTCGTCGTCACTGGCGTTTAGGTGCCACCTGTGACCAACACAGCCCAAGACTGGATGGCACGACATTGCATATTCTCAGTGAGTTTCAAGAACAAACGAACTTTATCTGCGAAGCGGGCGATGTGCTTTACATCCCACCAGGTGTATCCCATTACGGGGTTGCCTTAGAGGCGTGCATGACTTTTTCTGTAGGTTTTCGCGCGCCCAGTGTTGGCGAGGTATTGGACCAATTCGCTCACGCCGCGGGCGAGACCAGCTCAGCCTCTCAGCGGTTCGTCGATGCACGTCTTCACAACGACGCCCACAGCGGCGCTATTTCATCGGAAGACGTAGCCACCCTGCGCCGCATGATCCTGTCTCAACTAGACGATGACCGAGCGATTGCCGATTGGTTTGGCCGTTTCATGACCGAGTGCAAACACCCTCTAGAGCCACTCCAAGAACCCGTACTCGCGAGAGAAATCCCGGAGCTGCTCGGCGAACACAGATTGGCATTCGCACCGGGGGCTAGGCTGGCCTATTTTAACCATACTCAAGGCTTACAATTATTCGCTAATGGCGGCGTAATAAAAGTACCGCAGCAGCTCTCGTCTCTTTTTGTCGATTTGGCAGATCGACACAATGCCGCGTTGGCAATGCTGCAAGCCTGTGATGACATGACCGCACATGCCATCATCGCTGAATTGATCAACCTTGGGGCATTGACCATCGAGTAACGGTCATCCCCCGCCAATCGGCAAAAATTCGTGACTTTCCCCCCTGAGCTGTGGCACTTTTAGCTAGTCTTGATGGAATATTCTGTTGAATAACTAGAAGAGGAACTCACCATGCGTCGACCCCTACTAACGGGCCTTAGTGCTATCTCCATTGCCATGCTGACCGCCTGCGGTGGTGGTGGCGGTACCAGTGGCACTCCCGGCTCAGGTACAATCCCACCGGCACCAGCGCCAGATACCACGTCCAACGTTGTATTTAGCCCAGCGAACGCCCAAATTTCAGTACCCAGTGATTGGTTGTTGATAGGCAGTAACGACGGCACCCTGCAAATGCCCGGCGAAACCTCAGCCGCTGCCAACGAAGTGGCACCCGATTACAGCGATCCACAGACAGCCCTGGGTGGTCTCGACGGTTGGTCAACCATTGCCGGCTTCTCATTAAGCCTTGATATGGGTACAGGTTTATCGGTCGATCCAAGTGCCGAAATGCCCGGTGCGGTGCGTCTATTTAAAGCGCGCGTGAATTATACCGACCCCACGAATACGACCTGTCCACAACTTCACGCCTGCGAAGTGTTAGCCGAACTGCAATATGGGGTCGACTTCGTGGTTAAAGCAGGCGCCAGCAGCGTTAACATCGTACCCTTGAAACCCCTCGAATCCGCCACGTCTTACATTGTTGCCACCACGGCAATGTTGAAAGACACTGGCGGCGGTACCATTGGCAGCTCAGCGGACTACAAAGCATTAGAAGTCGATATTGCTACGTCACCCATGGCAGATGCACAAATGCTGCAGATGCAAAGCGTCATCAACAGCTATGAAAATGCGCTGGCTGCGGGGAGCAATCTGTCAGAGGCAGATATTCTGTACTCAATGGCCTTCCAAACCCAAGACACCGTCACACCCATGCTAGCGGTGAAGAGCTTATTGGCGCTTAACCCCATGACTGCCCCCAAAGTGGTGGCAGGGGCTACGGGCTTAACGGCTCTTGATGCTCTAGGACTTGACGACAACGCAGCTAACACGCCATTTAAAGCCGCCATGTTGTACAGCGCCTCGTTTAGCAATATGCCTTATTACCTACCTCTGCCTTCGGCTGCTAACCCCATGGCGCCCACGACGGGACGCTGGACCGCCATGTGCACCAGTGGCGCGACTCTCGCGGGTGCAGGTGCGGCCGCAGCGGCTTTTGCAGCAGGTCCCGATGACGCCATGTGCCAATCTTTCGGGTTGCGCGACCTGCGCGATGGCAGTGGTGAATTCGCGTTGGATACCTTGCG
>DATHYR010000069.1:0-2295 GCA_035458985.1 Pseudomonadales bacterium | reverse complement strand
ACCGATGATTTAAGTGATTCAACCGGGACGGGAGCGTCATTCACCTTTATTCCATCAGTTGGTGTTCATACAGTCACTGCCAGTGTAGTTGATAGTGGTGGACTTAGCAGTAGCGCCACGGCAACCGTGACAGTCACTGCGGTCACGGCCCCTGATGATGATAATGATGGTGTAGCCAATGATGTCGACCAATGCCCAGACACACCTGCGGGCGCTTCGGTTGATGCTAACGGCTGTGCTCAATCTCAATTGGACGACGATAACGACGGCGTGACTAACGACTTAGATCAATGTCCCGGTACACCAGAAGGCGCATCAGTAAAACCCGATGGATGCGCAGCTTCTCAACTTGATAGCGACAACGATGGCGTCACCAACGATAAAGATCAGTGTCCTGGCACATTGGTGGGTGAAATCGTTGACGCTAATGGTTGTGCTCAGTCTCAACTGGATGATGATAATGACGGGGTCAATAATGATATCGATCAATGCCCCGACACGCCATCGGTTGAGCAGCCTGATGCTAATGGTTGCTCGCCTTCGCAGCTTGACGATGACAACGACGGGGTGGCGAATAATGTGGATCAGTGTCCTGATACGCCTGATGGTGAAACCGTTGATGCTTTCGGATGCTCCCAATCTCAACAGGATGATGATAGTGATGGCGTTGCCAATGGCCTCGATCAGTGTCCAAATACGCCTGCTGGTGAAGCGGTGGACGCCAATGGCTGTGCGCAATCTCAGCTTGATGAAGATAACGACGGCGTGACCAATGACCTGGACCAGTGTCCGGGAACACCACCTGGTGAGTCCGTTGATGCCGCAGGCTGCAGCGTTTCTCAAGCGGATTCTGATAATGACGGGGTGCAGGACGGCGCTGACCAGTGTCCTGATACGCCCGCCGGAGAATCCGTTGACGCCAATGGTTGTTCTGCGACCCAGCTTGACGATGATAATGACGGCGTAAATAACGCGCTTGACCAGTGTCCGGATACACCTACAGGAGAAACTGTCGATGCCAATGGCTGTGCCGATTCTCAGCAAAGCAGTCGTTACCGAAGTACCCAATTGCCACAAACCGGCCAGACAACCAGTTATCAAGGGTTTGACGATGGTGACTTGACTTGGGGTGTTAATCGAAATTATACCCGTGATGCAGCCAGTGAAGTGGTGGTAGACACCGTCAACAACCTGACCTGGCAGGATAGCGGCGATAACCAGCTGCTCAGTCTGAACTGGAATGACGCGACAAACTATTGTGATAACTTAAGTCATGATGGACGCAATGACTGGCGTCTACCAACAGCACTGGAATTATTTTATCTGGTTGACTTTAAAGTATCTCTGGGCGATGGCGATGCCAAAATTGACAGCGCTTTTGCCAATGCCCTGGCTAGCGATTACTGGAGTGCGGACACCGATAATGTTTCAGGTAGTCAGCTGTCGATGGCTGTCAATTTCGATTCAGGATTACGTTCACAAAGCAGCATTAATTCAGACAAAGCTGTGCGCTGTGTTAGTGGTGTGCCACGATTCGAGGGACATTTTTCTCGGTTTAAGGGCTACCTTCCTGATGTGAATGTGGTGATTGATTCGGTTAATCGACTGATGTGGCAGGATACCAGTGAGGTTGGAACTGAATTTTATACTTACGCCCAGGCGCTAACTTATTGTGAAAATCTTGAACTGGATGGGTCAACCGACTGGCGGCTACCGAATATCAATGAGCTTCAGTCGACCTTTGATAGCTTGATTTCATTCCCGGTGTCAGCGTTTAAATATAATCCGGGGATTAACGCGGATTTCTGGAGTTCAACCAGCGCTCATAATGACGCCAACAAAGCCCATGTGATTTGGGCCAGCAGCGGCAATGGTAATCATAGGCTGAGTACCAAAACCAACAACTTTGGTGATCCCGAGAATTATGCTCGCTGTGTGCGGGACTTTAGTGCGCCTGTTGCGTTAGGAGCTGATGACCGGACTGTCTCGGTGGGCAGCCTGGTGACTCTTGATGCCAGTGAAAGCCATGATCCAGACGGAGAAATTGTCACCTATCGCTGGTTTGACTTAACCAGTGGGCGCCGATTGTTGAGTTTGGAAGTGGTCTACTCCACCAGCAGCTTATCCCTTGGCGAGCATCAACTGGAGCTTCATCTGACGGACAATAATGGATTAGTCACGGCAGTTCCTTTCACGGTGACTGTAGTAGCCGAGCCCAATGTGGCGCCGGTGGCCAGTTCGCAAAGTGTGAGTGTGAATGAAGATGAGTCGATAGATATCACTTTACAGGCCACC
>DATHYR010000068.1:0-4394 GCA_035458985.1 Pseudomonadales bacterium | reverse complement strand
TACCATCATTGCTCAGGCAGAAAAGAGAAATGCTGAAATAGTTGACGCGGCCAAAGACGAAGCCAAACAGGAAGCGGACCGTATTATCGTCGCAGCCAAGGCAGAGGTTGAGCAGGAAATTAACCGCGCCAAGGAAGAGCTGCGAGGCAAGGTGGTTGATCTGGCGTTGGCAGGTGCGAGCAAGATACTCGAGCGGGAAGTGAAGATCGAGGATCATAATGCTTCACTGGAAAAGCTCAGCGCTAACCTGTAGAGGTTCGAAAGTTAATGGCAGAAGCAATTACCGTCGCACGTCCCTACGCTGTAGCAGTCTGGCGTCATGCTCAGGCTGGGGGCAATGCCGATTTATGGGCAGAAATGCTGGGCTTTATGGCTGACGTTATTCGCGATGAAACCATGAGTAAAATCGTTGCCGATCCACGAATTGACGGTGAGCGTTTATCAGGGCTTATGCTTGATATCTCCGGGGGACGCATCAATGAAACGGCTGAAAGTTTCGTTAAACTGCTTGTGGAAAATGGCAAGCTTGGCTTGATGCCGGAAATATCAACAGTTTTTTCCAAATTGAAGACCGAGGCAGGTGGTGCGGTAGAGGCGACGTTACTGGCAGCCTACCCGGTGAATGCCAAGTTTCAGCAGGATATAGCAGCGGCCATGCAAAAAAGGCTGAATCGGGAAGTCAGGTTCACAACCGAGGAAGACCGTTCATTGTTGGGAGGCGTGATTATCCGTGTAGGCGACATGGTGATCGATGCCTCGGTCAAGGGAAAGATTGAAGCGCTGGCTAACGACCTCAGGTTGTAGTCAGTAATACCAGAATTAAATATTGAGAAAGAGGGCTTTATGCCATGCAACTAAGTGCAACTGAAATTTCTGATCTCATTCAGAAGAAAATCGAAAATTTCGATATGCCCGCCGAGGCCAAGACTGAAGGCACTATCGTCAGTCTTACCGATGGGATTGCCCGTATTCATGGTCTGTCCGACGTCATGCAGGGCGAGATGATTGAATTTCCCGGCAATATCTATGGCATGGCGCTAAACCTTGAGCGCGATTCCGTAGGCGCGGTTGTGCTGGGCGACTACCAGTCGCTGTCTGAAGGCAACACTGCTAAATGTACCGGCCGTATTCTGGAGGTGCCTGTCGGTGAAGGGCTCCTGGGTCGGGTTGTGGATGCTTTGGGCAGCCCAATCGATGGCAAGGGCCCGATCGAAGCAGTGCGTAATGAGCCCATTGAAAAGGTAGCGCCCGGCGTAATATCACGTCAGTCAGTATCGCAGCCGGTTCAGACCGGCTTGAAGGCAATTGATGCCATGGTGCCGGTTGGCCGAGGTCAGCGCGAGTTGATTATTGGTGATCGACAAACAGGTAAAACGGCGATCGCGATTGACACAATTATCAATCAGAAAGGTACCGGCGTTAAATGTATCTATGTGGCAGTTGGCCAAAAGGCATCCAGTGTTGCTAATGTCGTACGTAAACTGGAAGAGCACGGTGCAATGGACCACACAATTGTGGTTGCCGCAACAGCTGCTGAATCCGCAGCGCTGCAATATATCTCGCCTTATTCCGGCTGTTCCATGGGTGAGTATTTTCGCGATAAAGGTGAAGATGCATTGATCATCTATGATGATCTGACCAAACAGGCATGGGCCTATCGTCAGGTATCATTACTTTTGCGCCGCCCACCGGGCCGTGAAGCATATCCCGGTGACGTTTTTTACCTGCACTCCCGTTTGCTGGAGCGAGCTGCACGAATCAATGCCGATTACGTGGAAAAAATCACTGGGGGCAAGGTCAAAGGCAAGACCGGATCCTTAACAGCCTTGCCGATAATTGAAACGCAGGCTGGCGACGTTTCGGCTTTCGTTCCAACCAACGTGATTTCGATTACAGATGGTCAGATTTTTCTGGAATCAGATTTATTCAACGCCAACATTCGTCCCGCAATCAATGCAGGTCTTTCTGTATCGCGGGTTGGTGGCGCAGCACAAACCAGTATCATTAAAAAGTTAGGCGGTGGTACGCGGCTGGCGCTGGCCAAGTATCGTGAATTGGCAGCATTTGCCCAATTTGCCTCAGACCTCGATGATGCAACCCGCAAACAGCTGGAGCGTGGTCAGCGGGTAACCGAGCTTATGAAGCAGTCTCAATACGCGCCATTGAGTGTTGCGCAAATGGCTGTATCACTATACGCGGCAAACGAGGGTTATCTGGATAATGTTGAGCTGGACAAGGTCGGCGCATTTGAATCAGCACTGCATACCTATATGGATCAGTCACAAGGCGAACTGATGAACAACATTAATGAGTCAGGCGACTGGACAGATGAGTTCCAGCAAGGATTCAAAGATGCGCTAGACGATTTTGTTGCCAACCATTCCTGGTAAATTTCATAGAAACGCAATCAAATGGCAAATGTAAAAGAAATTCGTACCAAGATCGGTAGTGTAAAAAACACTCAAAAGATCACCAGTGCGATGGAAATGGTGGCTGCGTCTAAAATGCGCAAAGCTCAGGATCGTATGCATTCTGCCAGACCATATGCTGACAAGATGCGCAACGTCATTTCCCACATGGCTTTCGCGCATAGTGAATACCATCATCCATTCCTGCATGAAAGGGAAGCCAAGCGCGTCGGCTATATCGTCATCACTACTGATCGTGGATTATGTGGTGGCCTGAATATCAATCTTATTAAGACTTCCGTTGCCTCCATGCGTGATTGGGAAGCTGATAATGTAGACATCGATGTCTGTGCCATAGGTAATAAGGCGATTGGCTTTTTCTCTCGCATGGGCGGCAATATTGTCAGTGAAAAATCACAGCTGGGAGACAATCCCTCACTTGAAGATCTCATTGGTGCCGTGAAAGTAATGCTTGATCGATACAACGAAGGGGAGATTGATCGGCTGTATATAACCTACAATCACTTTGTTAACTCCATGACACAAAAACCGGTTGTGGAGAAATTGTTGCCTCTCCCTGCCCCTGAGGATCCGCACGAGGGTCTTGTTAAGCACTGGGATTATATATATGAGCCAGACGCAAAGACTGTTTTAGACAGCGTATTTATGCGTTATATCGAATCATTGGTTTACCAGGGCGTAGTTGAGAATATAGCCTGTGAACAATCAGCTCGTATGGTGGCGATGAAGGCGGCAACCGATAATGCTGGAGAGCTGATTGACCAGTTGCAATTGATTTACAACAAAGCGCGTCAGGCCTCAATTACTCAGGAAATATCTGAAATTGTGGGTGGCGCAGCTGCGATTAGCGGCTAGAGATTAATTTATCAAAGATTGAACTGAGGACCTGACATGAGTTCCGGAAAAATTGTAGAAGTAATTGGCGCGGTGGTAGACGTTGAATTTCCACGCGATAGCATTCCTGGCATTTACGATGCCCTGAAAGTTGAGGGTGGAATATTGACGCTGGAAGTACAGCAGCAGCTGGGTGATGGTGTGGTTAGAACAATTGCCTTGGGTTCTACTGATGGCCTGCGTCGTGGGCTGGTCGCCGAAAATACAGGCGAACCCATTAAGGTTCCAGTTGGTCAGGAAACATTGGGTCGTATCATGAACGTGCTGGGCGAGCCGATTGATGAAATGGGTGATGTCGGAGCAGCAGTATCTTTACCCATTCACCGGGCGGCGCCTACATATGCTGAACAGGCAACTGCGATCGAGATTCTCGAAACAGGAATCAAGGTTGTCGACCTGATTATGCCTATTGCCAAGGGAGGCAAGATTGGCCTGTTTGGTGGTGCCGGTGTGGGTAAGACGGTGACGCTGATGGAACTGATACGCAATATTGCCACAGAACACTCAGGTTTTTCGGTATTCGCCGGGGTTGGCGAGCGTACTCGTGAAGGTAACGACTTCTATCATGAAATGAAGGAAGGTGGTGTACTCGATAAGGTTGCGCTGGTTTATGGCCAGATGAATGAACCACCCGGAAACCGCCTGCGTGTTGCCCTGACCGGCTTGACCATTGCAGAAAATTTCCGAGATGAGGGTAGAGACGTGCTGTTGTTCGTGGATAACATCTATCGTTATACGCTGGCGGGCACCGAAGTCTCTGCACTGCTGGGGCGTATGCCTTCGGCTGTGGGCTACCAGCCTACACTGGCTGAGGAGATGGGCGTACTGCAGGAGCGTATTACTTCCACCAAGACAGGTTCAATTACCTCCTTCCAGGCCGTGTATGTTCCGGCAGACGACCTGACAGACCCGTCGCCAGCAACGACTTTTGCACACCTCGATGCCATGCTGGTGCTTTCACGGCAAGTCGCGGAACTGGGTATCTACCCCGCGGTTGACCCACTGGACTCAACTTCCCGACAGCTTGATCCGCTGGTTGTGGGGCATGAACATTATGATGTAGCGCGCGGT
>DATHYR010000067.1:0-3450 GCA_035458985.1 Pseudomonadales bacterium | reverse complement strand
AACCCCGGACCTGCGGATTATGATGAAAATCGCTTCAATTTTCCTAAATAAAATCAATGAGTTACAAGCGCCAAACCCCGCCGTGTAATAAAACGTGTAATGCGGGCTCGACGCTCCTGGTGGGCGCGGAACCGTTACTTTAAGTAACGGTGTCGGACCGAAGGGCGCTTCGACACCTTATACGCAGCAGCATACGCAACTCATGAGCCGGTAACCTTGGGTGAGGCTGCGATGGTCCTGTCCCAGTCCCGAGTTACTTCTGATTCTTGGGCAAGCACCGCGAATTGGCTGGCGCTCCGATGCATTCAGGTGCCGATATCTTGCATTCCCTGAGGCATGTATTTTGCAGACTCATGGGCACCGTGAAGTTTTAATGAAGTCATGCCCAATCGATTCTCTGCAATCTTTCCGGCAATCTCAAAGTGGCCTTGGCCGAGGTGATCTTGAATTTCCGAAAGCGCCAGTAGATGGTCACGCATATTCGAAAGTATGTGTTCTCGCATCTGCGGGGGAAATTTCACGACATTGCGCTTATCATCGGCGGGCGGGGATGTCGCTGGCTGATGGGTACGGTTATGGCTATGTTGTGCAAAGCCGCTGACGCAGATAGCAGTGGCAAATCCAAAAAGCGATAAAGATTTGAAAATAATGTGTCTAAATTAAAAGCATCACTGTAAAGCGGTAGTTGAAAAAACTTTATGTCGACTCATAAGTCAACCCCTCCCTGGGGCTGGGCGTTTTCGACCTCCAACTCCTTGAGCCTGGCTATCATGGATATATCCACCCCGCCGTACTTGGCACGCCACTTGTAAAAGGTCGCCGAGCTAAGCCCCCTTTACCGGCATAACTCCGGGACCGATAGGCCGGCCTCGACCCGTTTCAATGCCTCAGCAATCTGACTATCGGTAAATCTGGACCTCTTAATCTGTAGTAGAACCCCTTCATATCGAAACAATTATACTTCCAACCCAATCTAATCTAGGGGATGATTACCCATTAACTTGTTGCTGCAGCGAGCGCAGCGATTAATGAACTAGTCTAAGTGAAAAACCAGCCCACCCTCGAGTTGAGGTAAAAATGGCCCAGGCCTGCTATCACTGTGGCAGTGATGTTGCTGCAAATACAACACTGAAACTAGAGCTTGGTGGCACCCACTGCTCTTTCTGTTGCTCCGGGTGTATGGCGATTGCTCAGACCATTTATGGTGAGGGGCTGGAAGTCTTCTATGCTCGGCGGGTGCCTGGTGAAAGACCAGATTTAGGTGACATCAGCGAGGCAATACCAGAACGACTTATTCCCTATGATGATCCGCTTTTACTCGCGCGGTTTACTAGATCCATTGACGACCATCGGTTAGAGATCACATTAAAGCTAGAAAAGATTCGCTGCGCTGCTTGCGTATGGCTTTGCGATCATTTTGTTAGACGCATACCAGGTGTGTACGATGTTCAAGTTAATTATGCAACGCAAAAGGCCCGCATTCAGTTTGATCCGAAGCAAGCTAGTGTTGCCGGGCTATTGCACGCCATAGAACGAATCGGTTATGGCGCTTGGCCATTTGAGCCTTCGCTTGCGCTTGAAAAAGCAAGGAAGGAGCGGTGGCAATTACTCACCCGTTTGGGGGTTGCCCTGTTGGGCATGATGCAGGTCATGATGTATGCATGGCCCACCTATCTGGGTGACAGCGACGTTAGTGTGGAGTCTGAGCTGCTCCTTAATTGGGCAAGTTGGGCATTAACCATACCTGTGATGGTCTATTCGGCGGGTCCCATCTTCCAGTCTGCATGGCATAGTATTCGGCTCTTTAGGTCAAGCAAGATGCTGGGTATGGATGTGCCGATTGCCTTGGCTTTAGCGCTCGCATTTATTGCGGGAAGTATTAACCTGGTTAATGGTTCTGGCGAGCATTATTTTGATTCAATCACCATGTTCGTTGCTTTTATTCTCGGCGCCCGTTATGTCGAATTGCTGGCAAGGCAAGACGCGCAGGGTGGGGCAGAGGTCCTTGCCAAGCAGGTCCCAGCCACCTGTGAGCGCTATGTGCAATATCCTGAATCGACCGATTTGAAATCCGTACCTGTTGTGAAATGCGAAATAGGTGACTATTTGCGTGTGCCGGCTGGCGCCGTAATTCCGGCCGACGGCAGTTTAGTTGCGGGTGACTGTAGCTTAGACGAATCACTACTGACTGGTGAATCAAAGCCGATTCAAAAGGGAATTGGAGACAACTTATATGCGGGTACGTATAACATCCACAATCCATTTGTGATGCAAATCACAGCGGTAGGGCAATTAACTCGTATTGCCGGCATTGCCTCGTTACTAGATAACGCACTACAGGCTAAGCCTGAGCTGGTTAGCCTAGCTGAAAAATGGGCGAGTCATTTTGTTCTCTTTTTAATTAGCAGCGCCGCTCTATCGACCGCTATTTGGATTGCAATAGACCCAACTAATGCATGGACTGTGCTAGTTGCGGTTTTGGTAGCGAGTTGCCCATGTGCCTTCTCGCTCGCAGTACCTACTGCGATGGCGGCATCTCAAGGAGCCGTAACTAAACTTGGTTTACTGATCATACGAGGCCATGTGATGGAAAGCTTAGTCAAGGTTACGGATATTGTGTTGGATAAGACCGGGACTCTGACTCTAGGTGAGCCTGAGTTAAGAGAGGTTGAATTGTTCCGTGCGGATTTTGATCGATCGATGGCGATTGCAATTGCGGCAGGACTGGAAGAGGGGCAAACTCACCCCTTGGCACTGGCATTTATTCGCGCCGCACACCAAGCAGGGCTTACCCCTCATTCACCTAAAATGCTTGTCAATAATCAACTCGGCTCTGGAGTGTGTGCCGGCAATTTTTTTCTGGGTAGCGCACGGTGGATGCAATCGCTCGGTTATATGACGATGGAATTACATTCCCAATCTGCCGAGTATGGCACTGTTTTTTTGGCAGATAAAAAAGGCTTAATTGCTCGCTTCTTTTTTTTAGATACTCCAAGGGCTGGTATTCGTGAATTCCTTGCTATGGCCAAGCGTCGGGGTATTACCGTTCACATGGTGTCCGGTGATGATGCTACGACGGTAAGCTGGTGGGCAAACTATTTTGGGATTGCACAGTTTCATAGCTCCGTTTCACCCGAAGGCAAGTATGCCTTTATTGAAGCCCTTCAGGCCGATAGCAGAATCTGTTTGGCAATTGGCGACGGTATAAATGACGCACCCCTATTAGCGAAGGCCAATGTTTCGGTAGCCATTGGTTCGGGCTCACCGTTGGCCTCGGCCAGTGCCGATGCCATCCTCACCGCTAACTCCTTACTGCCACTAGCCAAAGCACTCTTGATGGCAGACCGCACAAAAGCCGTTATTAAGCAAAGCTTATTGTGGGCCTTCGTTTATAACGTCGTAGCGATTCCAGTGGCGATCATGGGCTGGATAAATCCTTGGGTCGCCGGT
>DATHYR010000066.1:0-17652 GCA_035458985.1 Pseudomonadales bacterium | reverse complement strand
GGTGAAACCACCAGGAATGCGCTCTTGCCATGCAAAGCAGTTAGGATCTGCTTGAACAGCTGCCCAAGCCACAGGGTCAGGCGTATTGCCAGTGAAAGCAACCGTTGGGCAATCTACGCCGTCATTAGGTGTTAAGTCACCTACGAGCATAGTGGCACCGCCGTCGTTGCTGTAAACAGAACCACGGTTAGTGGGGTTACGGTAGAAGAAACCACCGTCAACATGTTTGCTGTTGTAGTTACCGTGACCATAGAGTTCTACGCCATCGCCAATTTCAGTCGCGAAGTTCACGAAGAATTTGTTGTCGTCTTCAACAATGGGAAGACCCCAGATCATGGCAGGATCAGGTACGCCCTGGTAGCCATCCGCAATGAGGCCAGCCGCGTCGTCACGCTGGGTTGAACGTGAGGTAGGATCTTGTTGACCCGCTTCAACGCTCAAGTTAACGAAGCCGTTTTCACCCAAAGGCATACCGATGTTGCCAGACACATAAATTTTCTGGCCATCACCTTCGCTGAATTCGCCGTAGCGGACTTCAACAGAACCGCCTTCAGAGTCATCTTTAAGGACAAAGTTCATTACGCCTGCAATAGCGTCAGAACCGTACTGTGCAGCTGCACCGTCACGCAAAATTTCAAGGCTCTTGATAGCGATTGAAGGGATCGCCGCGAGGTCAGGACCCTGCGAACCGTTAGAAATACCGTTACCCAACCAAGTAATAACTGATGCACGGTGACGACGCTTGCCATTCACCAACACCAACGTGTGGTCAGGAGCCAAACCGCGAAGGTTAGCTGGGCGAACGAGTGTCGCCGCATCTGAAATGGGCTGGTCGTTCACGTTATATGAAGGCACAACGTTACGGATCAAGTCGCTGAGGTCAGCGCCGCCTTGGTTAGCGAACGCATCAACACCGATCACGTCAACAGGTGCAGGTGAATCTGTGGCAGAACGTGGCTTACCGCGAGTACCCACGGTGATCACTTCTTCCAACATCAAATTTTCTTCAGCATTGGCAACGCTTACCATGCCACCCGCCAATGCGGCTTGTGCAGCAACGGCTAATGCCAGCTGTTTAGCAGTGAATTTTTTCATAGTTTTCCCCTGTATTTAATTATGTGCGCAGTAATTGAAGATGAACCTCAAACAATGAAGCCAAACACTCAACAAGCACTAACCTTAAATTTCGCGCCACTGAATACTACGCCATGCATAAAGTTTTGTACAGAAATCAATCATTAGCCCTTAAAACCGTTCGTAATATGTGAATAAATATTTGAACCACGTGGATAAAACCAATGCCAAAGCCAAACCTGTTAAGACAGTAACATTTATTTCCATTGCGGCAATTTGACTTTCGTGAAAGCAAAAAAAAACCCTGACGAATCAGGGTTTCTTTAGAGGATCAGATTAGTAAGTTAATCTGCCTTGAAGGTACCAAGTACCCCCCGAGAAGCCATAAGGGCTGTCTTCTGGATAGAGCTGACCTGTACCACCTTGACCAGGGTTTTGAGCAGGATAGGCGTCGAACAAGTTATCTACACCCGCAACTAGCTCAATATTTTCGTTCAACTGGTAAGAGACCTGAGCATCAAGTAATGTCTTAGCGCCCAAGTCATAGCCATTACCGGTTGATCTCCAAGGACCGTAGTAGTTGGCACGAACTACGGTACGGAAATCACCCTGAGTATGCGTCCAAGACACATTACCCTTGATATTGGGCAACAAATCTTCCAACGCTTCTACACGATCGGCACTGATCGGGTTGATGGTGCCGCGATCTGTTACTTCAGTCTTGTTGTAGTTAAACGCCACCGTCAGTGTTGACGTACCACTCAAGAAATCAAAGCTAGTATTACCCACAACGTCTACACCCTTGGTATTGGTGTCAAAGTTACTGGTAAAGAAGCGGAACTCAGAGAGGTCGTCCAAGCCGATAAACTCTTGACGGTCAATAGTACCCGCCGCATCCAACGCCGTCAGTGCCTGAGACACAGACGTGAAGGCAGAGCCCGCACCACCGGCATAATTCAACGCATCCAAGAAATCTACGTTAGCACCCAGGGCAATACGGTTATCCACTTGAATGTCGTAGTAATCCACGGTCCACGTTGAGTCACCGATATCAAACGACACACCAAATGAAAGGTTTTCAGCGTCTTCAGTTCCCAATACGGGACGCTGGCCATTGTTCTGGCTAGCCACGAAATCCGCAGCCAACTGACCCGCTGGTGATGACAATGGCAGTGTACCCTGGTCAATCAAATTACCACCCACAATTTGCGTGGTCACGTTGGTGATGTTCGCTTGACCTGCAGTTGGCGCGTGGAAACCAGTAGAGAAAGCACCACGAACGCGGAAGCTATCGTTCACATGATAGATACCCGCAATCTTGTAGTTGGTGGTACCGTCAAAGTTACTAAACTGCTCATCACGAACGGCCGCTTGCATGGTTAAACGCTCTGTCACTTCAGCTTCAACATCCACATAGAATGCGGTGTTATCTTGTTTAGCCGAGGTATCACGGGGGAAACCACCGAAGCCGTTAGAGCTTGAAGAGAAACCTTGATTTGCCAGGACACCTAACTCGTAAGACGCTGGATCACCCGCATACAGATTAAATTCTTCTTCACGGTATTCAGCACCGAATGCCACGTTTAAGTCAGACGCCAAACCAACATCAACACCATACGAGAAGTTAGCATTGAATACGGTTTCAGTCTGCTCTTGGCCACCAGGCACAAAGTCACGTGGTGTATTTGGACCTAACGAGGCGTTAATGGTGTTGCGGATAAAGAAGTCTGTACGGTTAGAACCTTGCTGGCCGCTAACGTCATAGGTCATGCCGTTAGACAGTTCACCGCGCACACCCACCGCAAAGGCCATATCCTCGTTGTCACCACCAAAGCGTGGTACGAAACCACCGGGGATAGTTTCAATGAACGAGAAACAGTTGCTGCTTGCCGTGACTGCCGCGAGGAACGCAGGATCAGGAGTTACACCGCCGGCACCGCCCAAGGGAATACCGTCGATACAGCTGCTACCGCCATCCATGTCACCTACCAATACCGAAGGAACCGCGTTGGCTGCACTACTAGCAAGACCCGTCAAAGGATCCACTTTTGGACCGCGGTAAACGCCTGCGCGCTGACCTGTAGATCCGCCCGTTAAGTTGTTAGCACTGCCCACCACGTTACGATAGAAGAAACCACCTTCTACAGTACGCTGAGCAAAGTTACCAAAGGCATACAGCTCTGCGTTATCAGATAACTGTATTGCAGAGTTGAAGAACAGTTTTACATCATCATCAACATCAGGTTGACCCCAATATTGAGGCACTTCATCCGTGTAACTATTGATGGCTTTATAATCACTCAACAGCGAGTAGCCGTTGTTTTGTGCATAGAGCACGTCGTCGCGAATGGCAGAACGGACAGTACCTTCAACATCACGCACTTCAGCGGTTAAATTAATGAAACCATTGTCACCCAGTGGCAGACCCAAGTTAGCGGCCACCATCATGTTATCGCCATCACCCTCAAAGGTTGAGCCGTAACGCGCCACCATTTCGAAACCTTCGGCATCATCACGAAGTTCGAAGTTTAGTACGCCTGCAATAGCGTCTGAACCGTACTGAGAAGACGCACCATCACGCAGTACTTCCACTTGTTTAAGCGCCAACGAGGGAATCGCTGACATGTCTACACCTTGAGCGCCGTCAGAAATACCACCACCGAGGAACGCAATAATAGAACCTCTGTGGCGACGCTTGCCGTTCACAAGCACCAGCACGTTATCCGGTGACAAACCACGCACGTTGGGTGGGCGAACGATGGTTGCCGCATCACTAATGGGCTGAGTATTGACATCAAACGAAGGAACCGAGGTGCGCAGCATATCTTGCACATCCGTTGAGCCATTAGCTCTGAACTCAGCGCCAGTGATGACGTCTACGGGTACCGTCGAGTCGGCGGCTGTACGAGGCTTACCGCGAGTACCGACAGTGATAACCTCTTCAATCATCAAGTTTTCTTCGGCATTGGCAACAGTTACCACACCACCTGCTAATGCGGCTTGTGCAGCAACGGCTAAAGCCAGCTGTTTTGCAGTGAATTTTTTCATTGTATTCCCCTGAATCTTATTAGCGTTAAAGACACGCAGACTTAAAATAACTACTTAACATCTGAAATTAAAGCCTTTTTTGGTAACAATTGAGAAAAAACTCACCGTCTTCTCAACATTCGGCCCGCATTTAATAAGTCCTGATTTGCAATTTCAACGCTAGAAAATCACGAGGGCATTAGACATTTAACATGTGCTGTGTCAAAGACTAAAGCTTGTCTCAAAATACTTAGCTTAACAGTCAAGACCCCTGTCTGAATTTCGATCTTACCTTTAGACTCGATGCACAGCGCAAGATTTCAAAACTATTAATAGCCGTAACGATGATTCTAACGTATCATTTACGAGTAAATTTTGGGGCCGCTCTGGATTCGACGCCGGTAACAAAACTTATGTGTGCATGCCGTGAGGGTAGCCAATCACGTTAATCCAAAGCTACAACTTAATAGTTGCCAACGACGACAACTACGCTTTAGCCGCTTAAGGCTAACGGTCCTTAACAAGGTGCCAGTACCGCGTTATTGACTGTCATACAGAACTGGATCGCAAGGAGACCTGCCTGGTGTTGAATTGCTAAAACCTTACAGGATCGCTTATAGAACCCTGCCCGCCGGGTACCTATAGGCTAAATTAATAGACGGACCTAAGCATGTAGAGCACTAAGCAGAGTGCTGACGGACGCGGGTTCAATTCCCGCCGGCTCCACCAATACAAAACCTCAACCCGCAAGGGTTGGGGTTTTTTATTGGTTGATTACCCACAAAGTGAGTTATTAGCAGGTCTCACTGATCGGCAGGAGAGCCGATCAGCACAGCCGAAGGCTGCCCGCAGGGTGAAAGCCATGGATGGCTAGAATGACCGATCGGCAGGAGAGCCGATCAGCACAGCCGTAGGCTGCCCGCAGGGTGAAAGCCATGGCACGGCTTTCTTACACTCCCGCAGGCTCAGCAATTATGCACATTAACCCGTGGATTTATTGATATGAGAGAGCGGTAATTCGGTGGTCTGCTTCATGGTTTCCATCACAAAACTTGAGCTCACATCAAACAAATCCGCCTTAATGAGTTGTTGATACAACCTATCGTAACCGGGCATATCCGACACAACCGCTTTTATCAGATAATCTAGATCTCCACTCATCCGATGTACCTCTAGAATTTCAGGAATGTTACTGACCACCTCTCGGAAATTACCAGACCATTCGGCATTGTGTTTATTAGTCCTAATGGAGATGTAGACCATCAGCGGTAAATTGACCTTGTCAGCATTGAGCAAGGTGACACGCTGCTTAATGATCCCGTCTTGCTCAAACTTTTGAATCCTTCGCCAGCATGCAGATTTAGACATTCCCACCCGATCAGCCACATCACCCACAGATAAACCTGCATCGCCTTGCAGTAGCTGTAAAATCTTCCGATCATAATTATCTAGCGCCATAAGTTTCGCTCAATACCAAGATAATGAAACAAAATATCAAAAAACCTATTAAAATGGCACAAAATTAGTATATCAACAAAAATTGCAACACAAATAGGCACAATATCTCGCTGCTTTTTGTCTACTATGGGATGTCAAATCATAAGAAACACAGAGCTCAACCATGTCATCACTTATCCAAATAATTCGCGAATCTGTCATTGGCGACAGAACCATGATCCCTACCCCTTTTGGTGAAAGACCCTTAATTTACGCCGACTATACCGCGTCGGGAAGGTCACTGCGTTTTATCGAAGATTTCATTAGCGAACGGGTTCTGCCTTATTATGCCAACACCCATACCGAAACCTCGTTTAGCGGGGCACAAACCACGCAACTAAGAGAGCAGGCACGCCAGCAGATACGCTCATCTGTCAACGGTACCGAAGATGATATGGTTATATTCTGTGGCTCAGGTGCAACCGCAGCGATTAACAAACTGATTGATATTCTGAATCTTCGACTGCCTAGCGACCTCGATAAACGCTACCAGCTGCAACAAAACATCCCGACAGATCAGCGCCCGCTGGTACTTATTGGCCCTTATGAGCATCATTCTAATGAATTGCCGTGGCGTGAAAGTATCGCCGATCTAATCTGTATCCCACTAACCCCGCGGGGTGAGCTTGATCTTGCTGCCTTAGAGTCACACTTAAAACGAGAGGGACGCCGGCCACTTATCATTGGTAGTTTTTCTGCCGCGTCAAATGTCACTGGCATTAAGACGGATGTCGATGCGGTAAGCCGCTTGCTTCACAGCTACGGAGCGCTCGCCTTCTGGGATTATGCCGCGGCGGCACCCTATGTGGGAATTGACATGACGGGGACGCTTGATGAATCGGGCGACAGCAGTAAAGATGCCGTGTTTATATCGCCCCATAAGTTTATTGGTGGCCCCGGCACACCGGGCATATTGGTGGTAAAACGCCATTTATTAAAAAATAGTGTACCCGCTGTCCCTGGGGGCGGCACGGTGGTCTATGTCACCCCAGATAACCACCGCTATACCGATCATCTTGAGCGCAGAGAAGAAGGTGGCACCCCGGCGATTATTGAGTCCATTCGGGCTGGTTTGGTATTTAAATTACAACAGCAGGTCGGCATAGACACCATAGAAACCATCGAATCGGACTTTGCGGAACGCGCCATCAAGCGTTTTGAACACCATCCCAATATTGAGGTATTAGGCTGCAAAGACACATCACGCTTATCCATCACGTCATTGCGCATTCGCCATGCCGACAAAGATCTGCATTATGGGTTTGTGGTGGCACTACTAAACGACCTCTTTGGCATTCAAGCCCGTGGTGGCTGTTCCTGTGCCGGCCCCTACGGACACAGTCTGCTCAATATGACCATGTCGTACAGCCGCGCTCTGGAAACTCAAATAGCCAAGGGCCACACCGTCCTTCGCCCCGGCTGGGTAAGAGTGAATTTCAATTATTTTATTGATGAAGACACGTTTGAATACATGTTGAGAGCGATAGAGTTGGTGGCCGAACATGGATGGCGACTGCTGCCCTTTTACCAATTGGATACTCATCACAATGTTTGGCGCTATCAAGGTCAGCCTATGACACTTGCCACCTCTATTGAAACACTCGATTTCGCGAGCATGGCACATTCAGATAACACCGGCTGCAAGACATCACTAGCCGAGTGGCTTGCCCAAGCCGAGCGCGAATTGTTCTCAGCCAAAACAACGTTAAACAGCTATTCTTTAACGCTATCTCCAGAAGCGGAAGCACTGCGTTGGTTTGCTCTCCCTCAAGATGCCTTCTCTGAATTAGAAACAGAACGTACGGACAATTATCGCAGCCTTTCGATGGGTTGAGACATGTGGGACTTGAGTATTAAATGGACACAGGGGCCCTTGAGCCCCTGGAAACTAAAAATAATAGATAAAGATATAGGCAGAAAGCAGAACAGCAATCCATAAGCCAGTAACACCAATAGGCCATGCCCTTGCCATGGCACCATTGTTTTCGAAAGCAAAGTAACGCGCTAAAAATTGACCTACTACCAGCTTAGCCTGCTCTGCATAGCCTACTAACTCCGCCGCCACTTTCGCCACGGCGCCACTCAGTACCCGCCAGATTTGTTTAAACATCACACGCCAGAACCAGTCCGTATCCAACGAAATGGTTAAGGTACGCTTCATCAGGGGTAGCAGGAGGAAGAAGGCCAAGCCTGAGAACATCAACAGCTGTAAATAAAACAGCACTTTGCCTGGCTTGTAGGCACTGTATTCGACAGGGTAAGGCAGCATGTTGTATAACGGCTCAGGGTAAACACCCAGCCCAATACAAAAGACAACGAAAATACCCATGGCTAATGCCATATTCCAAGGGGCATCTTTAGGGCGCAATCCGGAGTCTTTTTGGAAAAATACATACCAAGGAAACTTAATACCTGCGTGCAGGAATACACCCGCCGAGGCCGCGGCCAGTATGTACCATATAACCACCAACTCTTGCTCAGCCGCGGCGGCAGAAATCATCGTTTTGGTCGTAAAACCACTCGTTAGGGGAAAACTCGAGATTGCCAAAGCACCGATAATGCCGCAAAACGCCGTGATGGGCATAGTGCGAAACAATCCACCCAAATCGCTACAACGCTGCTGGCCAGTATGAAAAATGACCACGCCCGCACTCATAAAGAGTAAGGCTTTATACACGATGTGGGCGAAGGCGTGGGCGGCGGCTCCATTAAGCGCCATTGGGGTACCAATACCCACCGCCACGACCATGAAACCCACTTGGTTGACAATGGAAAAGGCCAAAATACGGCGCACGTTGTTTTCCAACAGCGCCCAGATAATGCCGTAAATAATCATCCAACAGCCCACCCAAATCAGTACACTTTCTCCTGGGAATAGCAAAATCAAGGCAAGTACAGCTGTTTTGGTAGTATAGGCCGACAAGAATACGGATCCGGTGGGGGTCGCCTCAGGGTAAGCATCCGACAGCCAAGCCGATACCGGCGGTGCTGCCGCATTGATAAGAATACCAATGAGCATCATCCAGGTATCAAAGTTATTTGCCTGGAAGGCCTGAATATCGATAGAGCCTGTGTGAACGACGACACCCTCAATACCCACTTTAAGAATCACACCACCTAGTAAGTGCATCACGGCGTAGCGCACACCAGCACTTCGCGCACCGGCTGTTCCACCCGACCAAATCACCAAGGTAGAAAACAGCGCCATAAATTCCCAAAATAGGAACAAGGTGATCAGGTCGCCCGCAAAACAGACGCCAATCGCTCCCGCGGCATAGGCCATAGCAGCTGATAACTCATAGCCCCTCGCATGACGAAAAGCATATAAACCACCCACAAACGTCGTGATCGCAAAGATAGTAGCAAACAACCGTCTGACGGGACTGCCCTCGACAATCTGAATGGTGTAGTCCAGAAATGGCGCTGTAGAAACCACCCCATCTGGCACCTGCCAAATGGCATAAAGCGTAGCCAAGGGTGCGGCAAGCAGAACTGCGTTACGCACCGCACCTTTGCTTAACGCAACAAGCAGGGCACCAAGGATCAAATAGAGCGCTGGCGGCAGCATCTCAAACATTGTCATCCTCCGAATAATAGAATTCAGAGCGTTTAACAACATAGCCAATAATCTTGGCAAAGATCACCATAGCGACACAGGAGAAAAAACCAAACCAAGCACCAAAACCAAAACTACCGTCAAAACCCACGGCGGGTTTTACCTCAATAAAAAATTGAGCGGCCACTAATAGCGCTAAAAGGACGCTCAAACCGATCCACAACCAGCGAATGGTTGTCTCACGCACAAGCCAATGTTGATTAGACATGTTTACAACGCCCCCAATAACACTTGTTGTTCCATGACTTTTACAGGGCCATGTAAGAAGAAAAATAATAACGTCAGTGCCGCGGTAGTAGTTAACGCTATGACCATAGCCATCGGTGCCTCACCATGATTGGCGACAGGACCCTCTATCTCTTTGCCAAACCACATTGAATAGACCACGGGTAAGAAATACGTCGCTGTTAATCCGGTACTAACAATAAGCGTTGCAATAGCCACGAAATTATCCGACTGGAATGCACCGGCCAGAATGTACCATTTTGAGACAAATCCCCCAGTGGGAGGAACGCCAATCATACTAATGGCACCAATAGTAAAGGCGGCTGCAGTCCAAGGCATGCGCCGCCCTATGCCTGCCAATTGATATAGCTCAGTTTTTTTCGCGGCTACATAAATCGCACCCGCCGCAAAGAACAAGGTAATTTTACCAAAGGCATGCGCCACCATGTGCAAGGTAGCACCTACCTCGGCGAGGGGTGTCAAAACCGATACTGCTAACACCACATAGGACAGCTGACCAATAGTGGAATACGCCAACATTCGTTTTAGGTTGGTCTGTTGTATAGCCACCAGACTAGACACAATAATGGTAAAGGCGGCGATATATAGCATCCAGCCTACAGTAGACTGCGCAAATAGAAAGTCTACCCCAAACAGGTAAATCACTACTTTGGTGATAGAAAACACACCCGCTTTTACAACGGCTACGGCATGCAACAAAGCGCTCACCGGCGTAGGGGCCACCATGGCGGCTGGTAACCACCGATGTACAGGCATCACAGCTGCTTTGCCAATACCAAATACAAACAAGCCGAGCAACAACCCGACTTCTGGTCCACTCAATACCCCCGAGAGAATACCACCGGCAGCAAACGCGCCATCGCTGACACTGTGTACCCAGATGACCGCGGGTAGGAACAAACATATCGAGGTCGAAATAAGCACACCGAGATAAATACGGGCTGATTTAATCGTTTTCTCATCCCCTTTGTGAGACACAAGGGGGTAAGTTGAGAGTGTTAAGCACTCGTAAAACAGAAACAATGTGAAGGCATTCCCGGCGAAGGCAATGCCGAGGGCAGCAGCGATCGACACCGCAAAAAACACATAAAACCGCGTTTGGTTTTTTTCCTTGTTACCACGCATGTATCCGATCGAATACACCGAGTTAACCACCCACAAACTACCCGCCAAAATCGCAAACATAGCACCCAGCGGTTCAAGTTGAAGTGCAAGTGGAATACCAGGTAAGACCTCATCAAGCAAGGTCACACTAAAACGCTGACCCTCCATTACAGCCGGAGCAAATCCCCACACAGCCAACGCCGTCATTAGCGCCGTAATCAAGGTAGCGGCTTCACGTACATTATCATTGACGCGCGCGCCAAGCAGAATCGCGACAACACCCACAAGAGGGATTAATGGGATATATTGAAAGGGAATCCAGGGCTCCATTACAGCGACCCTCCCAACAACGCTTGGGCAGCTTGCCCAGCTAATGCCAAGGGCTCGCCAGGCATGATACCAAACCAAATGTTAGCGCCGGCCACCAGACCTAACACCAACATATAAAGCAGCATCTCGGGCTTTCGCACTTGCATCACATCGGAGCTGCCACCTTCAGGGCGAGGCGCAAAGTAAAACAGCTCCACCACCTTCCAGACATACACCACCGCCAGTAATGAACTGAGAACAACTACCGAAATAATAAGCACACCCAAAGCACCCTGCTCTAACGCGGCGCTAACCAACAACCATTTACTGATAAAGCCAGCGGTTCCGGGTACACCAATGAGACTGCAACCAATGACAACAAAAGCAGCCGCTATCCATGGATGTTCCTTACCCAAACCGGCTAAATTTGAGAATCGGGTAGTGGTGTAATAAAGCGCTGCTCCCATGGCAATGAGGAAGCCGCCACCTTTAGCCAGAGCATGATTAAACATATGTGCGATGGCACTGGTTAAACCTGCCTCTGTCGTCAAACTGGCACCTAAAACAATATAGCCAATCTGTGATACCGAAGACCACGCCAAGAGGCGCTTCAAATCTCGAGACAGTGCTGCTACAACAGCACCAGATAGAATAGCGATGAGCGCTAATGGCATAAAGAAATAGCTGAACTGAAACTCATGCCCCACTAAATTAGGCTGAAATACCATAAAATCAAAACGCATCATAACGTACAGAGAAACCTTAGTGGCACAAGCCGCGATAAAGGCACTGACAATGTGGGGCGCATAGTTGTAGGCATTAGGCATCCAAACATGGAGAGGGAAAACCGCAGCTTTTAAAGCTAGCCCAATGGTGATAAAACCCGCAGCGACAAAAATAGGACGCTGATCTGACACATCATTTAATCGCAATGCAATATCTTCTAAATTAAGCGTTCCGGTCATCATGTAAATAAGCCCCACGCCAATTAGATAAAACGTGGCACCAATAGTCCCCATGACGAGATACTTAAATACTGCACCAAGCGCCTTACGGTGTGGGCCAGCCGCAATGATCACATAGCTTGCAAGAGATGAAATCTCCATAAACACGAAGATATTAAAAGCATCTGCCGTAATCGTAATACCAAGCAGTCCCGCTAATGCAAGCAACCACGCTGAAAAAAACAAGGGCTGCTTTTCATCAACCAACTGCTGCCTAGCACTAGCGGCTCCAGCCAATAATGCCAGCAATGATGCACCACTTATAATGACTGTGAGGAGAGCACTGAACGCATCTATTTCTAGAGCAATACCATAAGGCGCCTCCCAACCACCCATAGCATAGGTCAACGTGGCGCCATCTGAGACAAATCCCATACTAAGAATAGCCAACGAAAATGCCGCACCGCTCGCCACCACTGCCACTGCCCACGCAAGCATATGATTGCGCATCAAAATACAAAATGGTGCACTGATAAGAGGCACAATAACCTGAAGTGCAGGCAGATGATCAATCATATTCATTCCACCTGATCCTTCTGATGAATCACATCTTCCTCGATAGAGCCATAGGCTTCTTTAATACGCACCACGATACTTAAACCCAATGCGGTTGTTGAGATACCAACCACAATAGCTGTAAGGATCAATACCTGTGGCAAGGGATTACTAAAAATGTCTGTCTTATCCGTCATTCCAATAATGGGCGCGGTACCACCATCGACTTTACCCATCGTGATATAAAGAAGAAAAACCGCAGACTGAAATAACGACAAACCGATTAATTTTTTCACCAAATTGCGTTTGGCGATCACACTGAAATAACCGATCATTAATAGGATGGCAAATACCCAGTAGTGGTAAAGATCCAACCAAACCATTACAAATTACTCCTGGCGGCGAAAGCATGAAAAATAGTGAGAAGGACGCCTGTCACCGTCATGCCAACCCCGGCTTCGATTAATAAAATCCCCCATTGCTGACCCGCCACCATTGTGTCTGCAAGGACCCCATATTCGAGGAAACGCCCGCCCATTAACATCGTCGCAACACCAACACCAGCATACAGCAGAGCTCCACTCGCCATTAAAAAATACAAACCACGCATGGGGATAATTTTTAACGCCTGATCCTCACCTTCCAAGATGGCGAAAAGAATAATAGCGGCAGCAATGATTGCACCAGCTTGGAAACCACCACCCGGGCTGTACTCACCATGAAATTGCACGTATAAACCAAACAATACGATGAAGGGTATTAACGTACGACCCACTAATCGAGGGATAAGGTAGTGGCGCAAACCAGCTTTTTTTACCACCCTCTGGCGGCGATTTTTAACAGGATCACCCAAGATCGAGAGCACACCAATACCAGCGGTAAATACCACAAAAACTTCTCCAAGCGTATCATAGCCACGGTAACTACCTAAGATGCCCGTGACAATATTAGGGATATCCATGTGGATAGGAACGTGCTGAATATACCAAGGGGCGACATGTTGATGAATAGGGGCATTAGGGTCACCAAAAGCAGGCTGTTCAAAGGCCGCATAGACCAATGCTAGCGTTGTTACCGCCACCACAAAAAGAGAGAAGATGCGAATCCATTTTTCACCACGCACCGTCTCTTCTACATCCATCAACGCTAACGCACCCAGGAAAAGAACCGTTGATATACCCGCGCCTACTGCCGCTTCAGTTAATGCCACATCGGCGGCATCTAACAGCAAAAAAATGGCGGCAATCAACAAACTAAAAAAGCCACTTAGCATTACCGTCACAAATAAATGACGAGAAGAAACCATCGCCAAGGCTGTAATAATCAGCATCGACATTAAGAAGACATTAAAAAGTTCTATCATATTCCCTACTCAGCGGACGAACGTTTAACGGCTAAGCCGGGTTTATTACCTGCCAATAACGACGCACTGGCTAAGGCATTGGAAGCAGTAGGGGCAGTAATAAGCAAAAATACCAACACCGCAAAAAGCTTTACAGCCACGAGATAAGACTCGGATTGCACCATCAGACCAGACAGAATGAATATAGGCCCCGCGCTATCTGTCAAACTGGCTGCATGCATACGGGTGTAAAAATCAGGCATACGCAACGCACCTAGGCCGCCAACAAATACAAAAAACGCACCAATAGCCATTAATCCTGTCGCTAAAATATCGATCAACATAACCATTAAAGGGGCCCTCCCGTCTCATCACGTTCGGCTAGCTCAGCCAATTTACTATCACGGTTGCGGAAGAACTCTAAAACGGCAAACACACCGATAAAATTAATGAGTGCATAAGCTAAGGCAAGGTCTAAATAATCCGGGCGATCAACGATATAAGCGACAACCGCCAATAACAATACTGTCTTTGTTCCCATCATATTAACGGCTAGTACCCGGTCGTATAAACCCGGCCCTTTAATGGCTCGTACTAATGCGAGCGCCATCGTTACGATAAGGGCAAAGGCCACAAAATAATAAATCATTTACCCTCCGCAAAGGCATCAATGCGACGCGCCATCTCACCTGCCCCTAAGTCGTCAGCGCCCGTCTTGGTAAGTGCATGCACGAGCAATCTGTCCTCATCAACATCGAGAGTGATAGTGCCTGGAGTGAGGGTAATGGAATTACCCAACATCATAGTTTGGAAATCATCCCGAGCTAGGCGGGGAACTTCAATCACAACCGGCGTGACGTTAAGAGATGGCTTTAGAATTATTTTGGTCACCTGGATGCTCGACTTAAGCACTTCAACAAATAACCAACCCCAATAGCGGAAGATGCCAAAACTAAATCGCAACGTGTACACACGTTTCTTAAAATAATTTATGCGATAAGCGATGATCGTGCTGATAAACACAGAAAAACCACCCAGTACCAATAAGAGCGGTTTATACATCCCTGACCAAAGTAACCATGACACGACAAACAGAAGGACGGTCATAACTATTCGTAACGCAAGTGACTGCATGTTTTACTCGTTTATTATTAAAAGCATCAGATGGTAATACGTCTTAATCGCTAATCTCAAGAATTATATAGCGATTTCTCATGCACAATGAAAAATGATTTCTGCCCCAAAGGGTAGTTGAATTAATGCCAACCGACATGTTCTATGACGCTTTTAATGATTTCTTGGCATGCTCGACATTAAATTTAAGCCGCAAAGTAACGTCACAAGGGAGCATTTATTGCCAAGTAAGCGTAATGTATAACAACGTTATTTTTGCTGGGCGAGCGTCATGGTTATTACCCAACAACAAGGCGATGGCCTACAAATCATACTCACGCCAAACCGCTCTGCTACTTGGCACCATAACTTGCAAATTATTGGCATGCTGAGCGTTATTGTGTTCATCATCTCGATTTTTTGGGCCTACATGGGCGTCTGGATCATTATGCCATTTGCCGGCGCTGAACTCGCCGCCGTTGCCTATTTCATCTACCGCACCTCGCACAACACCCACCAACAAGAAGTAATTACGTTGGGCGACAACCAGCTAACCGTAGAACGTGGTCGCCATACCCCCCACTTTCAAACCTCGTTTAACAAAGCACAATGCCAATTTGTGATTACCAAACCACGCCATTATCTTTCAGCCGCGTCTGTTGCCTTAGAACACTTAGAAGAGAGCTTAGAGCTAGGTAGCTTTCTCAATCGGCATGACGTTGACCAACTGGTCGATATTATCAAATCATCGGATGTCACCTACCGTGTGCGCGGAAAAACGATTATTAAAGAAATTTTTCCCTTCGATTTTTAAGGTAAATCATCACACCCCTCTGACTGGCAATACCAGCAAACATCAAAACTTGCATCATTAGTCTCACCGCATGCGGGGCATTGCCACGCGACCCCCTCTTTACCGTCGGTCATCGTCCTTAGTATCGCAAGTGCAGTCGCTAATCGTTCATTTGCTACCCATACCTCCGGCCATGCATCGCATGGCGCACCAGAACCCATCACGCTGGTGACAAATTGGTTGCGCAGTTCACTCACTATACCGTTCTGCGCGAGTAACTGGGCAGCATATTGCACCATCATGGGATTTGCATGGGCATAGGCCAACTCCATGGTTAACGCGCCACCCAAATGTCATCAAGGTGTTTACGTGGACTAGGGATATGACGCTGTCTTTCATCTAACGTCATTTGCGCGAGCGGTTTAACCGACCCGATGACAAACCCCATCACCACCTCGAACTGATCATCTATAGAAAAGAAATCAGCGGCACGATCTTTATAAATACCCCCCATGCCGTGGGTATACAATCCTTCAATACGTGCCTGTAGTGTCATGGCTAACCATGCTGCCCCACAATCAAAGTCACGATAAGGATTGTCGGAACCATTGTAGGCAAACGACTTGTGAGCGGCGATAAAACCAATGACCGAGGCCGATTTAGCCCACCCTTGATTGCCTTCATCCAGACAATGCAGTACCTGTTCAAAATTACTAGGATTAGAGGTATAGACCCGCCAAGGCTGCTCATTTCGACACGAAGGCGCCCAGCGGACAGCGTCGATTATCCTGGTGAGCACATCATTAGGAATGGGAGCCCCGTCAAAGGCACGAGGAGACCAGCGCTCAGAGAGTAAAGCCGCGACCCCGGGCATCGGATCGCGCTGAGTAAAATCAAATTTGTCTGTCATGACACCTCCAAATCAAAAATGAAGGGTAGACGAAATGCAAACGAACACGCTAGAGGCTATTTGCGACGCTCATTGGTTGTCGAAAATGCGATTGTAACTGTTGACCCTGATGGTGCATCAATAAAAGATATTCAGCTTGTTTTGCCAAACGCCCCATCAAGGCTAAATCATTGTCTGAGTACACCCTCGGCGCAGAATCAATCAAACACAGCGTGCCGACAATTTCTTCCCCAAAAGGGGCCAGAGGCATACCACAGTAACTGCGAATGAAAGGCGGCTCTCTGACCAGTGGATTATCAGCAAATCGCTCATCCAAGTGGGTATCTTCCACCACAAGTGGTTGCTTCAAGGCAATGACATGGCCGCACAAAGAGACATCGCGTGATGTCTCACAAACTGGCATCCCTACACTCGATTTAAACCATTGACGATTAATGTCGACTAGACTGATCGCCACCATTGGCGCACCAAAAATCCTGGCGACTAATTCTGTGAGATTATCAAAACTTTCATGACGCGGTGTATCAAGAATATTTAAGGCCTTGAGAAGCGCCAATCGAGGCGATTCGTTATCGGGAATACTTGGCGTTTGCATGGCTACCTCCTGTAGACACGACAAGTATAGACACACAAACCTTAAGGAATAGATGTATTTTTAGCGTAAATCATTCTAAAAATACCAACCGACATAACAAAAAAAAGCGCCATAGGCGCCTTTTTTAGAAAGCAACAAGACCTCAAACGCTGAGGGTCTTTTCACCACGCGCAATACCCGAAACACCGCTGCGAACCACTTCCAAGATAGCTATATCACCGATTGCTTGAATAAAGGAATCGAGCTTATCGCTGGTACCCACCATTTGTACGGTGAACGTGCTGCTCGTTACATCGACAATTTGGGCGCGAAAAATGTCTGAACAACGCTTCAGTTCAGCGCGTTGCGCACCCAAAGCACGCACTTTGATCAACATCATTTCGCGCTCGATGTGAGCACCTTCTGTAAGATCGACGAGCTTAATGACATCGACCAACTTATTGAGCTGCTTGGTGATTTGCTCAATCACGCGCTCATCGCCAATAGTCACCAGCGTCAATCTAGACATGGTAGTGTCATCGGTAACA
>DATHYR010000065.1:0-1175 GCA_035458985.1 Pseudomonadales bacterium | reverse complement strand
ACACGCGCATCGTCATGTGCATCCTAAAATCTTGGATAATTGTCTAATTGTCTAATTGCACGTCTAACCCCTTGATTTTAAAGAGAAACCTAATTATCCAAGGTAAAAAGCGCCTTGGATAGTTGGATAATTGCAAGGTGTGTATACACACCTTGCATGGGATGACGTGTGTATACACACATTAAGCGGCGATTGCGGCTTGCTGAGCCTTGGCATCAGCCGTGAATTCCTTGGCAGATGCGACCATCTCAGTGGCGACTGCCTTGAGTTCCATCAGCTTGGCAAGTGTTGCACCAGCCTTGAGTGCGCCTGTCTTTTTGTCGGTGACATAGCCGCCAGACTTGGACAGTTTGGCCTTCATGATGCGAGCCTCGAACTGATCGGGCAACGACTCGAAGCCAGCACGATTGGAGATAACGATAGGCTCACCCAGTTGGGCGGCGAAGTATTCCCCGGCAGGTTTGTAGTTGCATGATGGGAAAGCGGCCTGCTTTGCAATGGCTTGGACACCGCCATTGGCGATACCGTTGCGGGCGGCTTGGCCCATTTTGCCCTTGGCATTGGCGAGCGCCATTTTGGTATAGGGGCTGGCGTCTTGCACGACTGACAGTTGACGCTCAGTCTTGGTTTTGCCGTACACGTTGACCATTGCGGGAGTGAATTGTGCGACTTGCATGATATTTCCTTGTGTTGAATGATTGAACGGTGACAATGCACCACATAGCCCACTGGTAACAATGAGCTATAGGTTGAATTGGTTTTGCGACTTGCTGTTCTTGGTGTCGCCCGAGACCTCAAAAGACCCTTGTGCATAGGTGGCCATTACCTGCGACCATGATTCAATGGTGCGTCTGACTCTGGGGTTCTTGCCCAGTCCGTCCCGCAGATGCTCAGATACTCGATTTTGTGGGTGGCCTAATGATTCGGTCACGGGTTGTCTCACGACAAAGCGTTCGCCATATGTGATGCTCGCCAATGAACAGAGCACACGGGACACAATCGTCCCTCAAGCGTTACTGGGTAAACTCGCCTTTTCCTACAAACTCACCGAAATGAGATGCAATTGCGTGCCTTCGACTATTCACACGCACCTTGTCACGCCACTGACAGGGGATTCCAATATAAATTTTTAACGAACGGGTTTCCATCAAAAGCCCCTTACCATGCGACCGCCT
>DATHYR010000064.1:0-36539 GCA_035458985.1 Pseudomonadales bacterium | reverse complement strand
GTGACCACTGCGCTTCAAGTAGGTCATCTGGTAACACTCAAAGAAGCGCTGCCACTGCTCAGCACTGGCATGATCGCCTCTTACCGTTTCGCACGCTAATTGCTGTTCGGCAATGCGGCGTCTTTCCCGTTTAAGATTCTTACGCTTACGCGAGGTAAAATTTTCTAAAAAATCATCAAATGAAGCGTATTGGTTGTTGTACCAGTGAAACTGCACGCCGCGCCTTGCCACCCAATGAGTCGTTACCCAGGGGCCGATATCCTCCGCTATTGGGAAGAGTAGGTGGTGACCAGAAAATGACTGCTCCTCGACGAGTTGTTTTATAAAACACTGCAATGCACCAATATCAAAACACTCTGATTGATATCCGAAGCGGGGGCCAGACGCGGGTGTAAAGGGGATGGCATTCACATACTTGGGATAGTATTCAAGGCCATGACGTTGGTAAGCGTCTGCCCATGACCAGTCAAATACATACTCACCATAGGAGTGGTATTTTACGTAGCCCGGCATGGCAAAGACTAAGGCATCATTGTCGTAGGCGACGATATGGAGGGGGCGCCAACCCGTTTTTCCGCCGATACTGCCACTCTTTTCGAGGGCGTTTAGAAAGGCATGACGTGTAAAAGGATAGTCGTTGAACAGGCTGTCCCAGAGGCTGGCATCAATAGCGGAAATATTCGCTACCGTCTCAAAGCGCCATGCATCACTCATTTATACCCCTAGGGCAATGCCCACAAAAATCACCATACCAACGTAGTGGTTGTTTAAAAACGCGTTGAAACAATTCGCTGCGTCTTTTGCTCGTGTGGAATACCACTGCTGCCCGAAAAGTCCTATCACAACAACCAATGATACGTAGAACGGCCAGCTTAGGTTGGCGTGCTGACCGATGTAAAATAATAAGGCAAGCGAGCTGGCCTGTAACAGCCCAATGATGAGGCGATCAAAACGTCCAAATAAGATGGCGGTGGATCGAATACCAATATGTACATCGTCGTCTCTGTCGACCATGGCGTAATAGGTGTCATAGGCCACTACCCACAATAAATTGGCTGCATACAATACCCACATCTCAAAGGGTAAGGCTTGAATTTCGGCGGCATAGGCCATAGGAATCGACCACGAAAACGCTGCGCCTAAGACCACTTGTGGCAAATGCGTATAACGCTTCATGAATGGGTAGATGCTGGCAATGATAAGGGCGCCAGGAGCGAGTAACCATGTCATGGGGTGAGTGAACAATACCAGCAAAACCGCGATAACAATGAGTACACCAAATAACGCGAGTGTCTCTTTCTCAGTGACCAATCCACGGGTGAGGGGGCGTAACTGGGTGCGTTTGACGTGTTTATCAAAATCACGATCGGCGTAGTCGTTGATGACACACCCGGCGGATCGCATGACAAAGGTGCCCAAGCAGAAAACGATTAGATTGGTTAGCGTGGGTAGGCCATCAGCGGCAAGCCATAGCGCCCATAGCGTGGGCCACAAGAGCAAATACGTACCGATAGGTTTGTCTGCACGCATGAGCTTGATGTAGTGAGGTATATGGGCTTTATGCAACATCATAATTGAAACGGCGCCAAAAAGTATTCACAGACGAGTAGCGGCTTATTGGTTACGGTAAAGCGTGAGCACCTGCCCCAGACAGGGGATGGTTGATGAAATTGGGATGGAATCACGCTATCGGTACCCGGGATTTGGCACAACATCAGGGAGTCGCGCACCGCATACGGGGCAGTAAATAGCAATTGACCCAGTGATTTATTGCCAAATCGTCTAACAAAGCCCAATTTACCTCGCAACGTAGACACAGGGAAAAGACTTCTCGCGAACGCAAAGGGAATGCCATGGCAGCATAGCGCGACCTCGCGAATGAAAACGGATTGCCGTGAGAGCATGCCGAGGGCCGCGGCTTCGTGGTGGCTGGCCAAGCCCCATCGGTTGCTTATAACTGTGACACTAAAGTTATTATTACTCATATAAATCATGCGCTTAGTCAACGACCCTGGGTCGAGTAACACCTCGCGCTGATAGGGCGTCAGCCGTTGCTTCTGCAACGTTGTCGGGGTATACCAAGGGCGTGATAAGGGCACGGTAATTCCATGGAGTGTTGGGATAAAATCCAGAGGGGTGAATGTTGCGCAAACAACCGCCGTGTTTCAAGGTTTTTGAACGCGATTTTTAGACTAAAGTCGCCCTTGCCATTCGCGTTGCAATGTATGAATTTATGGATGCTCCATTTTTAACCTCGAGGGATAACAATGAATAAATCGGAATTAGTTGCCGCCGTGGCCGCCAGCGCCGGCATTTCTCAAGCAAAAGCCGCACAAGCGGTCTCCGCTATGACAGATCAAATTACCAATGCGATGGCCCGCGGTGACAGTGTCAGTTTGATTGGCTTTGGTACTTTTTCGCCTCGCGAACGCTCAGCGCGCACAGGCAAAAATCCACAAACGGGTGCTACCATTCAAATTGCAGCCTCAAAATCGGTTGGCTTTAAGCCAGGAAAAGCGTTGAAAGACGCCGTTAACTAAGCATCCGCATAGCGATCGGCCCCAGCAAGCCAGCGCTCCACGAGGGCGGTGGCGGTGGCTGGTTGCTGATTTACCACGTGCTCAGCTAAGCGGCGGGCCTCATCAAACAAATGAGCGTCACGCATAAGATCTGCTACCCGAAATTGTGCTACGCCTGTTTGCCGCGTGCCCATCACTTCACCGGGTCCCCGCAGTTTCAGGTCTTCTTCAGCAATAACAAAGCCATTGTTAGTTTCGCGCATAATTTTGAGTCGGTGCTTGCCATTTTGAGACAGGGGATCTTGGTACATCAGCACACAGTGGCTGGCTTCGCTACCGCGCCCTACCCGTCCGCGTAGCTGGTGTAATTGTGCGAGGCCGAGTCGCTCAGGGTTCTCGATAATCATCAAGCTCGCATTAGGCACGTTGACACCCACTTCAATGACTGTGGTGGCGACCAGTAAATCGATCTCGCCGCGTTTAAAGGCATCCATCACCCTCGATTTTTCGTCGGGTTTCATTCGGCCATGAACCAAGCCTATGGTGATATTGGGCAATTGATCTTGCAGTTGCGCGGCACAGTCCTCTGCCGCCTGGCACTGTAAGGCTTCCGACTCTTCAATGAGGGTGCATACCCAATAGGCCTGTTTTCCAACCTGGCAAGCATTCGCAACCCGCTCGATGACCTGTTCGCGGCGGCGATTATCAATCAGTACCGTATTGATCGGTTTGCGACCGGCGGGTAGTTCATCAATGATCGAGACGTCTAAGTCAGCATAGGCGCTCATGGCCAAGGTCCTAGGAATCGGGGTGGCGGTCATGATCAATTGGTGGGGCTGAATATCCTTGCCCTTTTGGCGCAGCGCGAGTCGTTGGTGTACGCCAAAGCGGTGTTGTTCATCGATAATGACCAGGCCTAATTGAGCAAATTCAACACTGTCTTGGAATAGTGCGTGGGTCCCTATGAGAAGCTGGATCTGATGTTCCGCTAACCCTGTTAATACTTCACGCCGATGCTTAACACGACTGCTTCCGGAGAGCCAGCCGACACGGATGCCAAGGGGTTCTAGCCAGTCACTGAAGGCGGCTAGGTGCTGCTCGGCGAGAATTTCGGTCGGTGCCATTAAGGCCACTTGATAACCGTTGGCAATGGCGTACAGCGCGCTTAACGCCGCCACAATCGTTTTGCCAGAGCCCACATCCCCTTGGATGAGCCGATGCATCGGCTGGTGGCGCCCAAGGTCGGCTTCAATGTCTTGTAATACCCGCAGTTGAGCCCCGGTCAGGGCGAACGGTAAATTAGCCATGAGTTGATCTGCAAGGCCTGCATGGTCACCCATGGGCGCCCCGGGTTGCTGCTTATATAACAACTTGCGTTGAAGCAGTGACACTTGATGCGCCGTGAGCTCTTCTAGCGCAAGTCGCTGTTGAGCGGGGTGAACACCATCCCGCAAAGCTTGTACATCGGCATCAAAGGGAGCTTCGTGCAGATATCTGACGGCGGCACTCAGCGAAATATTGGGCACTAGTCGACTGGGTGGTAATAAATCAGTGACGTCAGTTTTATCTAATAAGGATAAGGCTTGCCGACATAGTTTGCGCCAACTGGCTTGATGTAAACCCTCTGTGGTGGGGTATACCGGCGTGAGCGTTGGTCGCAGCGCGAGAAGAGGTTGGCCTACTTGGCCAACTTCGCACTCCGGGTGAACCATTTCATAACCCTGAGGGCCCCGGCGAATTTCGCCAAAAGCGCGCAACCGCGTCGCACTTTGGTACGCCGCTTTTTGTGCGGCACTGAAATGAAAAAAGCGCAAGTTTATGACGCCAGTGTCATCTTGCAGGCGCACCATGAGACTGCGTCGTTTGCCAAACGTGATGTCGCAGCGGGTCACCTCGCCTTCAATGACGATCTCCTGTCCTAGCATACTCGCCCCAATGGGGGTGATCCGCGAGCGATCCTGGTAGCGCAATGGGAAATGAAAAATCAGGTCTTGCGCGTTATTGATGTTGAGTTTGGCGAGTTTATCCCGCAACGCAGGGCCTACCCCATTAAGTTGATCGGTTGGGGTACTGGCCAGTGGATTATGCAGCATGGGAAAAAGGTAGCGTTGGCGACCTGCTAAATCACCATAATGGCTTCAATTTCGATATCGGTACCTTTGGGGAGTGACGCAACGCCCACGCAGGCGCGAGCGGGATAAGGCTCTTTGAAATAGGTTTTCATGACCTCGTTGACTTCGCCGAAATTACTCAGATCGGTAAGTGAAATATTGACCTTCACAAAATTATCTAATGACCCACCAGCCGCTTCGGCTACGGCGCTTAAATTGTCAAACACACGGCGAGCACGGGCACTGATATCATCGCCCACGAGCTCCATGGTCTGTGGATCGAGGGGAATTTGGCCAGACAGATACACCGTGTTGTCGACTTTAATGGCTTGAGAGTAAGGGCCGATGGCCTGGGGGGCTTTAGAGGTGTGAATGGCCGCTTTATTGCTCATGGATGCTCCTTAGTAATGTTTAACGCGGGTCACTTTTAATACCGCGTCTAATTTGCGCAGGGTTTTAACAACCCGCGCCAGATGAATACGACTTTTCACAGAAATCAGCAGATAAATGGCACCGAAGGTCGCATCAACTTCTTCTGTACGAATTTTTTCAATATTAATTCCGGTATCGTTTAAACGTGCCGCAATTTTAGCTAACAGCCCGCGCTCATTGTGATAGTCGATACGAAGTTCTGAGGCAAAATCACCTTTGACCTTGTCAGCCCAGGTAAGGTGGACACATTTATCTGGATTATCGAGATGTTCAGCCACATTGGCGCAGGATTCAAGGTGAACCACCATGCCGCGCCCCGCACTGATAAAGCCAACGATGGGGTCGCCTGGAATGGGATGGCAGCAGTTACCGTAATTCAATACTAACCCTTCGGCGCCTGTGATGGCCAACGCTGACTCACTGCGCGGACTCGCGGTTTTCTCATCGCTATGATTTACCAATCGACGAGCGGTTAAGTAGGCTACGCGCTTACCAATACCGATGTCGTGTAATAGCGCCTCTTCAGTGAGATGGGTATCGGCCAACAGCTCCGCCATCGCGTTTGCGGGCAGATCGTTGTAATCGCTGCCAAGACTATTCAAGGCTTTGCTGAGAAGGCGTTTGCCCAAGTTAATGGCTTCGTTACCTTCGCGACTTTTTAAGAAGTGCCGAATGGCGGTACGCGCCTTGGCGGTGATCACAAAATCCAACCAATTGGGATTGGGTTGCGCGCCAGGCGCCGTAATAATTTCTACTGTTTGACCACTCTGCAGCGTGGTACTGAGGGGTGACAACTGTCGATCTATGCGACAACCTACACAGCTGTTGCCGACATCAGTATGGACTGCATAAGCAAAATCAACAGCATTAGCGCCTGTTGGCAACTCAAAGATTTTGCCCTTGGGGCTGAAAATATAAATGTCGTCAGGGAAGAGGTCGATCTTCACATTTTCAATGAACTCAATGGAATCGCTCACTTTTGACTGCATATCAAGCAAGCCTTTAATCCACTGTTGTGCTTTTGCTTGACCCGAGAGATGCGCCGCCTGCTTATCTGATTTATAAAGCCAATGTGCCGCAATGCCATTGTTGGCGATAACATCCATCTCGTGGGTGCGAATTTGTATCTCAATCGGAACGCCGTACATACCAAACAAGACAGTGTGAAGTGATTGGTAGCCGTTGGATTTTGGAATGGCGATGTAGTCCTTGAACATGCCGGCGACAGGCTTATATAAGCCGTGCACAATGCCGAGTGCTCGGTAGCATGAGTCCACATTGTTGGTAACTACGCGAAAAGCGAATACATCCATAATGTCTTTGAACGATTTTTTCGACATTTTGCGATAGATACTGAACAAATGCTTCTCGCGGCCTGTCACCATGGCAACTAATCCTTCCTTATGAAGGCGGTCTTCAATGGCAAGGCGAATATTTTCTAACAGTGCATGGCGGTTACCCCGAACGGCTTTAACTGCTGATTCAATGCGAGCTGCTCGCATAGGGTGCATGGCACGAAAGCCCAGGTCTTCAAACTCGATACGAAGATTGTGCATACCAAGCTTGGCTGCAATGGGTGCATAAATTTCCAGTGTTTCACGCGCTATTCTGCGACGCTTGTCAGGGCGAAGTACCCCAAGCGTGCGCATATTGTGTAAACGGTCGGACAATTTCACCATGATGACGCGAATATCTTCCGCCATGGCGAGCACCATTTTTTGGAAGTTTTCAGCTTGGGCTTCAGCTTTTGAGGCAAATTCAATTTGGGTTAACTTGCTGACGCCGTCGACCAGCTCGGCAACGGCTTCACCAAATTGAGCGGTGATGGCCTGTTTTTCGACTTCAGTATCCTCAATGACATCATGCAGCATAGCTGCCATGAGGCTTTGAGCATCCATGTGCATTTCAGATAGGATGCCAGCGACCGCCAGTGGGTGTGTGACGTAGGGTTCACCGCTGCGGCGTTTTTGGCCATCGTGGGCTTGTTCGGCATAGAGGTAGGCGCGACGAACCTGATTGATGGACGTTTCATCCATATAGTTTTTGAGGCGTTCGCCTAATTCGTCGATGGTTTTGATTTCAGAGATGGCACCCATGCTCGCAACAAAATTCCTTGTTTTGATATTGGGCGTGGAGATATGTCTCTTAGGACGCCCGATGACATCCTAAGATACACTAGATTGCGGGTAGCAAAAAGCCTAGAAATCGTCGTCTGAGAGACGAACTGAGCTTGGCTCAAGAGACAAGTTATCAAAGCGAACTTCTTGCTCTGGCTCTTCGTCTAAAATGCTAGCATCGATAAGGTTGTCAGCGATTTCACGCAACGCGATAACGGTAGGCTTGTCTGAATCTTCTTCGACCAGTGGCTCTTTACCTTGGGTTGCGATTTGACGCGCGCGCTTGCTCGCCACCATCACTAACTCAAACCGGTTAGCAACTTTGTCCAAACAATCTTCAACAGTGACTCGTGCCATGGAAGTTTACCTATATGAATCAAGAAAAGAGCGAGATTATAAACCGATAATTATGATTTGGACAGTAGTTGCTGCAAGAGTTCGGCATTGGCAGTGCTTTGCTGAGCTGTCGTAAGATGATGACTACGCAAGATGCTCTTTAAATCCAGCAGTGCTGAATCAAAGTCATCGTTAATGACAATGTAATCTGCTTCGTGAAAATGCGACATTTCGCTCATGGCTTCAGCCATGCGCTTTTCAATAACATCACTATCATCTTGGCCTCGACCCGTTAAGCGTTGACGCAGTGCCTCTATGGATGGTGGAACAATAAAAATTCCCACTGTTTCTGGCATGACACGACGCACTTGTTGGGCACCTTGCCAATCGATCTCCAAGATCACATCAATACCCTTTTGAAGGGTGTCTTGAACCCAAGCTTGTGAGGTGCCATAAAAATTACCAAACACTTGGGCATGCTCTAGAAAGGCATCCCTCTGTATCATGTCGATAAAGTGCTGTTTATCGACAAAATGGTAATTCACACCATCGACTTCGCCAGGGCGCATTGCCCTTGTGGTGTGTGAAATTGAAACCTGAACTCCCGCCGTTTGCTGCAACAATGCAGCCACTAAACTGGTCTTTCCTGCGCCAGAGGGAGCTGAAATGGTGTATAGCGTGCCTAGTGTCATGGTGCCTTTCACGGTCCGATTAAAAATGAATTCTAAGAATAACAGTCTTTCTCTGAGTTCAAAATGTAAATACTTGTCAAGATTAATGCAACCGGTTCCAAAACTGGGTTATGATGTCGATGAGGTCAAAAATAATAGCCCCGAAAAGGCACTGACCTGGCACTAACTGGCTGCCAATCGATGGTGGCCTCTGGCTCGCAAGCACTCGCTGCAGTGGAGAAAATTAATGAGTAATCAAAATCGCCCATCGTTGTCTTTCTGGCAAATTTGGAACATGAGTTTCGGCTTTCTTGGTATCCAATATGGCTTTGGCTTACAGCAAGCCAACCTTAGTCCCATCTTTCGCTATTTAGGTGCCAACGAACACGAACTTCCTATTTTGTGGTTGGCAGGTCCTGTGACAGGTTTGCTAATCCAGCCCTTAATCGGCGCTATCAGTGACCGTACCTGGACACGTTTCGGACGTCGTAAACCCTTCTTCTTATTGGGTGCACTGATTGGCAGTATTGCCGTGATGTTCATGCCCTACGTGCCTTATCTATGGATGGCTGTGGGTTTATTCTGGATTTTAGATGCTGCAATGAACACGGCGATGGAGCCCTATCGTGCATTGGTGGGCGACAAATTAAACACCGCCCAGCGCACTATCGGTTTCTCAGTGCAAACCTTCATGATTGCGGGTGGTCAGATTTTGGCAGGATTGATGCCGCTGGTGATGTTGGCCATGGGGGTATCGGATACCACCGATGGTAACAGTGTGCCTGACATCGTGAAGTACTCCTTCTTAATTGGTGTGATCGCCATGCTTGTGTCTGTGGCATGGACCGCCTACACCACAGATGAATATCCGCCTGAAGACATCGAGGCGTTTAAAAAGCAGCACAGCGGTGAAAACGTCTTTGTGGCGGCAGTTAAAGAAATTTGGGAAATTTCTACCGATATGCCAAAGGCCATCAAGAGCTTGTGGTGGGTGAAATTTTTTAGTTGGTTTGGCATGCCGTTGATGTGGCAGTACTTGTCGTTATCGATTGCTCGCCACTGCTTTAATGCTCCTACACCTGACTCACCCGGGTTTGCTGAAGGCGCCGCCAACGTTGGCTTAGCCCTGACAGTGATGAATGTGACCACGGTTGTGATGTCGTTCATGATTCCCACCGTCATTCGTAAGATTGGTGCTCGCCACACCTATGCACTATTCCTGCTTATTGGCGGAATTGGTTTTATGTCCCAGCAGTTGACCAATGAATTAACCATGGTATTGGCTTCGATGGTTCTGGTGGGTATTGCGTGGTCTGCGATTATCACTGTACCGTTTATCATTACAGCCGCTGCCGTACCTCACGCTAAAATTGGCGTTTACATGGGCCTATTAAATGCCTTTATCTGTTTGCCACAGATTATTGAGATGTTCTCTATTGGCTTTATCTATGATGGCCTATTGGGTGGAGATCCTCGCAATGCTATTTTTGTGGCGGGCTTAATGCTCTCTATTGCTGCTGTCTTTGTGTACCGCATTCCTAAAGATGTGGATGTGCAACCCACCACCGATGAGGTGTTAGAGGCTGAAGTAGAAGCGAGAACGCATACCGAAGCGTGATAGTTATTCTGTTCTAAAAACCAGCTTCGGCTGGTTTTTTTTGAAGGAATTTTGGGTTTTAATTAAAAAAAAACGGCGCAGATGCGCCGTTTCACAAACACATAGAGCTGTTACCAGCTGTAAGACATTTCTGCACTCCACTGATCCATCTTGATATCGATGGTCTGTGTGGGGTCTAGAGGGCTTGTACCCATGGTATTGGCTTCCGGTGCGTACATGAAACTTACACTATACTCACTGCCATCATTTAGCTTGCGCGTGAAACCAGCTGTGTAGTGATTTTCAATGACACCAGGTGCCAAGATGTTGAACATTACTTCGCTACTGCTGATGGGATTCTCGCCGAAAGAGGCGCCCACGCGATAGCGCACATTGGGGCTGCCCGCCATGCTCCACTCATAGCCAAGCTTATGAACTTGAACATCGCTCCAGCCAAAACCGGCACCATTGGCACCGCCCAAGCAACCAGAGGTAGGATTACTGAAATCCATGGCCGCTAACGGGCAAGAGAAAAGATTGGCCATCGGATTAGAAATAGACGCTACATCGGTATAGTTGATCTGCTCGAAATCATAGTGGAATGCGCCACCATTTTGGGTTTTAAAGGTAGCGCCCACGCCAATGCTAGAGGGAATGTCAAATGCCCCACCTTCTGCAAACAGGTCACTGTATTTATCAAACTCTGACATGCTTACCTTGCTCTTATATTGCGCAGAGAGATTCATATGGTCAGAGGTCCAAATGACACCTAAACCAAAGCCAACGCCAGTGCTGATATCGGCGCCGCGGTTGGTGAGGTTGTAATCCTCACCCATGGCAGCCATCGCGGCAGCTCCCATCGCCTCTTGTTGGGTCATATCGCCAGCCATTACGGAGGGCATATACGTTTGGAATGCGGCACCAAAAGCATTGTTAAACGTGGTGGTGTAAGGGGTGAAGTTACCCAAACCTTTTGCTTCAAAGGATTGAGCGACCATGACTAATGAAGCGCCATAGGCTAATTCACCAGAGCGACCGGAATAACTTAAATCGACAAATAATTGCATGAGATCAACGCCGGCATTACCTGCGCCAAAGGTGCCAGGTTTGCTAGATGGCATCATTTCGCCACCCAGTGCATTCATGAAATACGCCGATCCATCTGTGTAGTCAGTATTCATGCCGCCACGGCCATAAATCGCTACCCCTGCCGCACTGTCTTCATCATAGGCCCATGTCTTGGCAAAGTGCGGGATGGGGAAATAATTACTGCCACTTTCCACATTTCCTGCATCCAGTGTAAAAGCACCCATGCCATAACCAGTAATGGCTTCCACGGAGCCCATTTCAGCACCCATTTGCAATTGACTTTGACTGACTGAGTAGCTGCGGCTAGGAGAAAAAATCGCGATGCCCGCTTCTGTACGATCGCCAACAATGACCGCTGATGCTGGGTTCATGGCAGTAGCCATAGCTTCCTGAGGCGAGGCTGTTCCGGCGCCCGCCATGCCTTGATTTTTAGTGCCCAAGCCGTGTGTAAAATATCCATTGGTGGCCAAGGCTTGGCCGCTCATGACAGCTGTGCCTAAGGCAACAGCAATAGCTAGTTGTTTTCTCATGTGACGTCTCGCTCTGGTAATGACATTTATAGTTATACAGTAAGCAAGATATTCCTAAATTAGAGAAAGTGCAACTATCGAGCGCGCGTTGCTAATTTCTGCTTGCTCTTCTAAGCTTGTGGGTACATTTTACTAATATTTTGTTACAACTCCGTTGATTTGATGATCTCTAAAATGAGCGAAAACCAATACATATGAGCGATCTCCTTAAACAGGGCAAAAACAAGCTATTACAGATACTTATATTGCTTGTTGTCGCCTTGGCGTTAACCTTAGGCTGCTTATATCCGCTTAAACAATTAGTGACGGAAGATTTAGAGAAACAAATGTCAATGCGTCACGAGCGTTTGACAACTAAACTGCAGTATTCACAACCCACGATTATCCCCAGTTTTCTCGAGTTACTCGCTCAGCCACACATTTTAGAGAGCCTCGCCAAGGATCAATCAGCGACACTTGAGCGCGAGCTGAATTCCTTTAAGTTGTTAGAGCCACGTCTAAACAGCGCATATTGGTTAGGACCGGATGGTAATCAAAAACCCCACTTACTCATTAATGAAAAAAACACCTTAAAAAAACTACAAAGCGAACTGACAAGCTTGATACTGAGAGCCTATCAATTACCTAAAGGTCATAGCTTGCTTGAAATGGTTGCGACGGATAGTCAGAAAATATCACTCGTCTTGTTACACAACCTCCGCAACAGTTTAGATAAAAATCTAGGCGTTATTTTGTTGGAATTTACCTTAGACGATATGTTGTTGGAGTTGATGACATTAGAGGCTGAAAACTCACCTTTTTCCCTTCTGTTGGTGGATAGTTACAGCAATATTATTGCCACCGTCGGTCACAGTGATGTGCGTGACATCACGCGTGACGATGTCATTCGTCGAATTGATAGCTTTGAATTTAATACAAATTTTAAAATCGACGGGGCCGCATGGTACAAAAAATCCATCGCACCATTCCATACACAGACGACAGACGTTTATGGCCAAATGGATTGGCAAGTACTCATTCGTATGTCTGAGGAACAACTGAATAAAACCTTATTCAAAGCCTACGTTATTCCCCTCGTTAGTATTCTCGTGGTGTTAGCCGGGTTGTCTTGGTTTGTTTTTAAAGGCGTATTTGCTGGATTTCGTCGACACCATGCATTGAATGGTTCCGTGAATGGACAGCGAATAATGCTACCCGAGAAAATGTATGAGTGGTCGTATGAGGGCGCTTTGGAAAGTTCTTTTTATGCGCCATTGATGTTGATGAGTATTGGGTACGATTTCAGCCGAGTGAATATTTTCGATACTAAATTGATCGAAGCCTTGGTGAGTGAAGAAGACTTAGAAAGAATCTCTCACATTAAAAGAGACCTCAAAGCTGGCGCTGAATTGCAATTCGACATAGATCTCCGTCTTCGCCATAAACTCGGGTATTGGGTGTGGTTCAACGTTCGTGGGCGCGTTGAAGAGCGCGATAAAAATGGCCAAATCATGCAAATGCGTGGTGTGAGTATTGATATCACTAAGCGTAAACAAGATGAAAAGATGATTTTGAGTGCACTGCAAGATGCAGATCAGGCTAATCAGTTGAAAAGTGAATTTATCTCCAATATTAGTCATGAAGTTCGCACCCCGATAAATGCCATTTTAGGTTACTTGCAACTGATGCAAGATGGCGCGAATAATCAGGAGTACATCACGAAGTCGCGAGAGGCGATTAACATCTTATTGTCACGCTTCAATCAAATAGTGGTGTATTCACAGTTGGAGCATGGCGCGCTTGAACTGGATTTGCAGCCGGTGCAAATAACGAATGTGATTGACGAGATCATTGCTGATATTAAAGAGCAGCAGTTGGCAGATACATGCACGTTTAATGCTTCCATCGATAGTACCTTGGCTCAATGGTACTTGCTTGATGCCGACTCATTTAAATTGTTGGTGAACTTACTCGTTCGAACTATGGCCGCGCTAGGTGATATAGAGCAAATGACAATTGTGGTGGTTAACAGCGGCAGAACAAAACGTGCCCATACACTGCAGTTTGAATTACGCGCTGATTGCGATGAACGCTTAGTGAACCGACTAAACGCTGTTTTTGCTAATACTCATGATCATTCAAACCATATTGAGATGGGGGGTTCCAATATTGACCTCGCGTTGGCACGAAAACTCCTAGAACGCCTAAATGCAGACCTAGCGATTGACAACTTCAATGGGGGTACATCGTTTGTATTCACTGCAGATTTAAACATCCCCGATGTATATCATCGCAAACACATTAATCAGCAATTGATCATCGAAAAAGATTCTCTTAATAAACCCAAAATCGATATTCAAGGCAGCCGAATTCTTATTGTTGAAGACAATGCCACTAATCGCGAAGTCATCACACAGATTTTAGGTAAGATGGGCGTCATCGTTGAAAGCGCAGAAAATGGCGCAATAGCCGTTGAAAAATTGCGTCACGGTAATCTCTTCAATATGGTCTTTATGGACCTTCAGATGCCCGTAATGGATGGATTAGAGGCAACCCGAGTGATTCGGAAGGAGTTGGGTTTAACCGAGCTGCCTATCGTAGCGGTCACAGCTAATCAATTTAACATTGATCGTAAACAAGCTGTTGAAGCGGGCATGGATGATTTTATTCCCAAGCCGGTTAATACTGAGCAATTGAGAAAAGCGATTGTAAGATGGGTGGGCGGTGAGCGTCCTCATGCTGAGTTGCGTCCAAATTTGGCCGCTGCAATGCCTACCCCAACGGAGCCCGCCTTAGATTCGAGTAAAGCGATTGACCCTGAGGCGTCTAAGAAGCGAATGGCAGGTGATGCTGATATGCTACAGCGTATCTACAAACGTTTTTACTCGGACTTCAAAGCGTGGGATAGTCAACTTAATGACATGCTAGCTCAGCAGCGCTGGGTTGAGGCTAAGATGCACGCCCATACCCTTAAAGGGGCGTCTGGTAATATCGATGCGGTGAAATTAGCACAATTGGCTGCCGACATGGAAAAACGATTGTCGTCATCTGACGTGGATATCGATCAGATTCAATTGTTGCAGTCCGCGTTGTCTACGGAGCATAGACGTGTTGAAAGTGCGATTCAATCTTACTTGGCAGAAACGAGTGGTAATGAAGCACACGAAACACTTGATGAAGCGAGTATGCAATCGTTATTTAGCGATTTCGCCGATTTACTCGAACGTCGTAAACGCATGCCACAAGATCAAGTAGATGCCATCAGAGCAACCTTGGTCGGTACCGCACGTGAAGCGCGTTTTGATGCCTTTATCGAGGCTTGGCGCAGTTTTGATTTCAATGCCGCTAAGCAGGCACTAGACAGGTTATCTGGTGAAATTAAGGAGACGGCGATAGATGAGGAGCGAACGCAATCATGACGCTTGTGAATAAGGGAAAAATCCTTGTCATCGACGATGATCCTACCAGTTTGCATTTAATTGCAGATATTCTTGAACCACAGGGTTATGACTTAGCGTTTGGTACCCGTGGCGAAGATGCCATTGACCGATGTGAGAAGGATGTTGATCTCATTCTTCTCGATTACCATTTGCCTGATGCCAATGGCATTGATATTTGTCAAAAACTCAAGCAACACCCTGACTTTGGCGATATCCCAGTCATTTTTATTACTGCTAATCAAGACCATGAATTAGAGGCGGATGGCTTTGCAGCCGGAGCGGTGGATTTTATTACCAAACCGTATTCTGCGTCGGTGATGGTGGCCAGGGTGAGAACCCATGTGGCATTAAAACGACAGACCGATTTGTTATTAAAAATGACACGAGTGGATGATTTGACGGGTGTCTTTAATCGACGCCATGTGTTTGAGGTTGGTAGCCGAGAATTCAGCCGTGCCAAGCGGATTGGTGCTGACATGTGTGCCATGGTACTAGATATTGATTTCTTTAAGAAAATTAACGATACCTATGGTCATGATGTCGGCGACAAAGCTTTGATTGTATTTGCTCAGTCCATTAATCAGCGCGTACGTGCCACCGATATTTTTGGTCGCGTTGGTGGAGAAGAATTTATTATTTTATTGCCAGATACCAATGTAAAAGAGGCCCTACTCTTTGGTGAAATATTGCTGAATTTAGTGCGCAGCATTGAGGTGTCACTCGATAACGGGGGTGTGCTGCGCTATACGGTTTCCATCGGATTGTCGAACATCCAAGCCATTGATTCTGACCTCAACGAGATGATTAAGCGCGCAGACGAAAATTTGTACCACGCCAAGCAAGGCGGAAGAGATCAAATTTTCTGTTAAGTTTTACTTGCTCCGAGGATAGGCAAGGCATATAGTGAATTGCATATAAGCCCTAACTAATATAATCATAAATGGAGCCACAAATATGCGATTCGCGCGCTTTCTTGTTTCTGTATCTTCACTCGTATTTTCAATATCAGCGTTGGCGGCGGATGTCACCGGCGTTTGGCAAACCGAGCCGTATAAAGGTATGACTGGCGGCGGTGGTAAAGGTAAGTATGACCACGTCCGCATCCATGCCTGCGACGATAATCCGGAAAATATCTGCGGCACGATCGTTAAAGCATTCATGAGCGACGGCAGTGAAAACTTAGAAGACGGTTTCGTGGGTAAGCCCATGCTGGTGAATTTGAAACCAAAAGCGAAAAAAGAAAACACCTTCAGTAAGGGTAAGATTTGGCACCCGCACATGGATAAGTACTTTAAATCTAGCATTGAACTGGATGTCAAAGACCCCAATGTGCTTCACTTGGATGGCTGCTTGGCGTTTTTCTGTATGGGTCAAGATTGGCAGCGTGTAGAATAATCTACACGCCTCATAGTGAAGCGTGATTTCCCTACTCTAGATTCTGGATCTGTTCGCGCATCTGTTCGATCAGTACCTTAAGTTCGACGGCGTTATTGGTCGTTGTGGCCGCTTGTGATTTTGATGACAGGGTGTTTGCTTCACGGTTAAGTTCTTGCATCAAAAAATCAAGTCGTCGCCCGCAGTGGCCACCTTTCTTTAACACCCGCCGGACTTCAGCGACATGTGTCCTTAAGCGATCTAACTCTTCATCGACATCAGCCCGTTGCAATAACAGCACCATTTCTTGCTCAACGCGTTCGTTGTCGAGTTGTTCGCTGAGTTCCGCCAAACGACTGGTCAAGCGTTGGCGTTGATGCGCCAAAATATCAGGTAGAATTTTTTCGATGTCATCGCAAATCGTAGCAATGGCATCTAACCGTTGGCTGATAAATCCCGCTAGCATTTCCCCTTCTCGAGCCCTGGCTGTTTTGAGGTCAGCAATGGCCCTTTCAGCGGCAACAAGTGCCGTTTTCTGCAGGTTGTCTTCATCGGTGGGCGATTCTTGAATCACACCTGGCCAGCGGAGGATATCTAGCGGATCTATTAAACCTACACTGGGGTTATCAGAGGCGAGCACACTGGCACTTTGTAGCAACTGTTGGGCGAGAGCATGGTTAACCTTCAGTCCGTCTTGCTGTTCATGGGAAGCTTGATAGCGAAGGGCGATTTCAATTTTGCCTCGACCCAGTGCATGGCGTAATAAGTCGCGAAGTGGACTTTCAATGCCGCGTAAAATATCAGGTAACTTGAAGTGTGGCTCAAGGTAGCGACTGTTCACGGAACGGATTTCACACGTCACACTGCCTTGAGGTGAATCCTCGGTGGCTCGAGCAAAGGCTGTCATGGAATAAATCATAAGGGTTCTCTGGCCAGATAGTATCTGTGTTTAGTGTAACGCAGAGTCGGTTAACTGAACACAAGCCTCTGACGAGCCCTTGAGTTATAATGCGGCAAACTTAGGAGATACAACCATGCAACGACCCAGTGGCCGCTCGCCCGAGCAAAAACGCGATATCCATATTACACGTCATTACACGAAACATGCCGAAGGTTCTGTACTTGTGGAGTTTGGTGATACCAAGGTGATTTGTACCGCGTCTGTTTCACCTGGTGTTCCCCGTTTTCTTCGAGGCCAAGGGCAAGGTTGGGTGACCGCTGAATACGGTATGTTGCCACGCTCTACCGGCAGTCGAATGGACCGCGAAGCGGCGCGAGGCAAGCAAGGTGGGCGAACCGTTGAGATTCAGCGTCTAATTGGACGATCACTTCGTGCGGCCGTCGATATGAAGGCGCTCGGCGAAAATACCATCAATGTGGATTGTGATGTTATTCAAGCCGACGGAGGTACTCGCACGGCGTCGATCACGGGTGCATGTGTTGCCCTCGCGGATGCTATTAGCTATTTGCAGGAGCGTGGCATGGTGTCGGGTAATCCCCTAAAAGGCTTGGTCGCCGCTGTTTCGGTGGGAGTTTACCAAGGGGTGCCGGTCAGCGATTTGGATTATGCCGAAGACTCCAAGGCCGAGACGGACATGAACGTTATTATGACGGAGTCTGGTGGATTCATAGAAGTGCAAGGTACGGCAGAGGGTGAGCCGTACAGTGAGTCAGAACTCCACGCTATGTTAGCGCTCGCAAAACAGAGTATTGCTGAAATTGTGGAGATACAGAAAGCGGCCCTAGCAAGCTAGGGTTGTCACTTACACATCGATATCGTAGTCAATAATCACGGGAGCGTGGCGAGAGAACACCTGATCTGTATAGATCTTCACAAAGGTGATTTTGTCGCGCAGGTCCGCGGATACAATCTGCGTATCAATCCGCCATCCATTGTTTAGACGTGATGGATCATCCGGCCAAAAAGTAAACTGATCGGGATCGTAATTTAATTCTCTAAAAGCGTCTAAATAGTCACCACCACCGAGCATTTCATCAAACCAATCGCGCTCATGATTTAAAAATCCAGGCGTGTTGTTCTCATGCTTACTGGGGTGCTGCACATCGATATCGGCATGCGCGACATTGAAATTGCCGCAAAATATATAGTTACGGCGCTTTTTGCTAATTTTGTCTAGGTGCGGCAATAGGTAGCGATAAAATTGATTTTTCTTGGAGATACCTGCATCGTCATCATCGCTTGCGTAAGGCGCTAACAAACTGCCAATACTAATATTTTCAAAGTCAGCCTGAACGTAGCGACCTTCCATATCTAGATCACCCATTGCCATGCCGGTCATAATGGCCTTGGGAAGTTGACGAGTGTAAATGGCAACGCCGTTACTTTTCTTTTCGACGGCATCAAAAAAATACGCGTTGTACTCGGAGGGAAAATACACGTTGTCGTGCAGATCGTATTCCTGCGCTTGTAAATCTTGAATAGCAATAATGTCAGCATCCTGCTGCAATACCCAATCAAAAAAACCTGCCGCAGCTGCTTTTTCAATTCCCTCTGCGCAAAAACTAATGACTCGCATCTGACTCACTCTAAGTTACTCGTTGATATAATAACGAATTTTATGGGGATTTAGTGAATATAATTCTATAAAATTGTCGTTATTATTTGAAAAATGAGCATTCACCCAGAAAAAGTTGTTTTTCTGCAGGAAAAAACACCAGTAATGCTTACACTTTAGTACTGAATTACAAGGGAATCACTGTGCAAGACTATAAAAAAGCGTTTATTCAGTTAGCGTTAGATAATGGCGTGCTCAATTTTGGTGAATTCACACTTAAATCAGGGCGCGTGAGTCCCTATTTTTTTAACGCTGGACGGTTTCGTAGTGGCCAAGCCTTATCCGCCTTGGGTCGCTGTTATGCTGCCGCCATTGAAAATGCCGGTCTTGAATACGATGTGATTTTTGGTCCTGCTTATAAAGGTATTCCTTTGGCGGCGACAACAGCGGTTGCATTGGCGAATGATTACCAGCGCGATATGCCGTTTGCCTTTAATCGCAAAGAAGCAAAGACCCACGGTGAGGGCGGCACTATCGTTGGCGCTGAATTAGTTGGTCGAATCCTGATTATTGACGATGTCATAACCGCAGGTACGGCGGTGCGTGAAGTTATGGACATTATCAATGCTGCTGGTGCTCGCCCTGCCGCCGTAGTGATTGGTCTAAATCGCCTTGAGCGTGGAACGGGCAATGAATCGGCCATTCAACAGGTAGAGCGCGATTACGGTATACCTGTCGTGAGTATTATCGACCTTAATGACATCATAAGTTTTATTGCTGAACGCGATGATTTGCAGCAGTACCTTGCTGCGATTGACGCCTATAGAGAGCAATACGGAGTATAATCCATGCGCCCAGTTCACACCTTTGTTGCTGTTATACTGGGCTGTCATCTTGCCTTCTCCACTATGGCGGAAGGTATAAAATTCTATCGCTACTACGATGCACAAGGTCGCGTCGTTATTGACGACAATATTCCGCCAGACATGGTGGAGCGCGGCTATGAGATTCTCGATGTCTATGGGCGCATCATTGAGGCTGTGCCCGGCGTTGGCAGTCCGGATGAACAAAGAAAGCGCCGTATTCAGGTAGAGCAAGATAATTATGATCGTGCCTTACTGCGGCGTTACTCCTCGGCGGTAGATGTTGAGGCGGCACGGGATAGATACTTGCGCGAATTATCAATTCGTATCGACACGCTGGAGGCCACACTAGCCAGTGCCAAAGCGCAATTGTCGAGTACAGAAGCGTCGCTGGTGAAAATGTCGCCGCAGGATGAACAGCGGCCGTTGTATGCAAAAAACGCGCAGTTGTTAAAAGCGGAAATTGCGGAGGTCGAGCGACAACTTCTTGATCGCAAAAAAGAGCGTGCATCCAGTCAAGAACGCTTTGCCAAAGAGTTAGAAAGACTTAAAGAATTGAAGGCTGCCGAGGCAGCCCACCGAGGCTTAAGCGAACACCGCCGCTGAAATCATGCCCCATTGTTGGGCCCAATTTTCTGTGGGGCTTCGTTTGAATTCTGTGCGAGAAAATTGACAAATTCGCCCGGTAGCATGAACCACCATAAAATTCGCTGCCATGCTGGTAGGAACACTGGTGCGAATGCCTTCGCTGACTTCGGCTTCCCTGAGCAATTGTTTAATTTGTGTTTCAATGCGCTCGTGAAACTGAACCACTCGGCTACTTAAACGCTCGGTATCGCCAATTAACGCCTCACCGCTGATGATGCGAGACAATCCAGGGTTGCGTTCAGCGAAAGCCAAAATCAACGCGATGATCTTCTCACAACGAGCCGCCGCACTTTCTTCGCTTTTCACAATGGTATTGACGCGAGTAAAAATGGCGTGTTCGATGAACTCAATTAAGCCCTCAAACATTTTAGTTTTACTGGGGAAGTGACGATACAGCGCAGCTTCTGAGACACCGACGGTTTTGGCCAAATTAGCTGTAGTAATCTTACTGGCTTGCCCTGTTTCGAGCATATGGGCCAGCGCTTGCAATATTTGGTCACGGCGTGAAATTTTGGTTTCCTGAGTCATGGTATTCCCTTCCTAATTCTTATTGGTAATTAAGGTACCGACACCGGCATCGGTAAAAATCTCCAACAGCACAGCGTGTGGTACTCGACCATCGACGATAACAGAGCTGCCCACGCCCTCTTTAACAGCGCTAAGCGCGGTGTTAATTTTGGGAAGCATTCCGCCATATATGGTGCCATCGGCGATTAACTCATCGACTTGTGCTGTGCTCAAACCCGTTAATACGTTGCCCTCTTTATCCAACAAGCCTGCGACGTTGGTAAGTAGCATTAATTTTTCAGCGCGGGTGACTTCAGCAATTTTACCGGCGACTAAGTCGGCATTAATGTTGTAGGAGCTGCCATCAGCACCTACACCAATAGGCGCGATCACTGGGATGAAATTAGAGTTGATGAGGACATCCAACACTTCAGTATTGATGGTTTCAACTTCGCCCACATGACCAATGTCGATGATTTCAGACGCGTTTAATTCTGGGGTCTTACGAGTTATTTTGAGTTTTTTAGCCCGGATAAGGCTACCATCTTTGCCCGTAATACCGATGGCTTTACCGCCGTGATTATTAATTGAGGCGACAATACTCTTGTTAACCGCGGCGCCTAACACCATCTCCACTACATCCATGGTCTGACTATCGGTCACGCGCATACCGTCGACGAATTCAGAGTTGATATTGAGTCGCTGCAGCAATGAACCGATTTGCGGGCCGCCGCCGTGAACCACAATGGGATTCATTCCTACCAATTTCATCAACACAATATCGCGTGCGAAGCTGGCGTGGAGTTTTTCATCCACCATGGCATTACCGCCAAACTTAACGACGATGGTTTTGCCGGTAAAACGCTGAATGTAGGGGAGTGACTCAGTCAGTACCTTGGCGATACTTTTAGCATTGTCCAGGGAAAGGGTCATAGTAACGGTTGTCTCCAAAATGGGGGGCGCGATTGTAGGGGCCTGAAATCTATGGCGCAAGCCGGGTCGCCACTAATTGTGTAATCTGCTCAACGAGACTCGTAGCGAGAGCTCGCTTCGGGCGTTGTTCGAGAGTAATGTCGCTATCGGGAGTAATCACGGTGACCGCATTCTCGTCACTGTTAAACCCGATCTTCGAATCGGATACGTCATTAGCAATGATCATATCGAGTCCTTTGCGTTGCAACTTGTCTTTGGCGTAGGCCAACACATTGTCAGTCTCGGCGGCAAAGCCAATAGTGATGGGTTTGTTCGGTAAGGCGGCGACGCTAGCCACAATATCGGTGGTCTTCACTAAAGCGATGGACATGTCCGTCGCCCCTTTTTTCATCTTTTGGCGTGCCACTTCGGCCGGCGTATAGTCAGCCACAGCCGCGGCGGCAATAAAGACATCGCAGGCATCAATACGTTGCATCACGGCGTCGAACATATCGGCGGCACTGATGACGTTAACGCGATCGATACGCGGCGGTGTTTCGAGTGCGACCGGACCGCTAATAAGGGTGACCTGAGCGCCCGCTTCAGCGAGTTTTTCCGCTAGCGCATAGCCCATTTTGCCGGAGCTGTGGTTGCTGATATACCGCACTGGATCAATCGCTTCGCGCGTTGGGCCGGCAGTTAACAGTACTCTAATGCCATCCAGTGGCCCTTGTTCAAAGCATGCGATGGCAGCATTGACCAATATGTCACTGTCTGGCATTCGGCCAGGACCAATATCGCCACAGGCTTGACTGCCAATCCCTGGTTCGATGACAAGAGTGCCGCGGCTTCGAAGGATGTCTAGGTTGGCTTGGGTATTGGGATGGTGCCACATTGCCTGGTTCATCGCTGGCGAAATAGCCACGGGGGCCTTGGTGGCTAGGCACAAAGTGGTCAATAAATCGTCAGCTGCCCCATGGCAAAGGCGCGAAATGGTATTGGCACTGGCGGGTGCAACCAGTACTAAATCTGCCCAACGAGCCAGTTCAATATGCCCCATAGCTGCTTCAGCATTGGTATCTAGTAAGTCAGTGTGTACTGGGAAGCCCGACAGTGCCTGCAACGTCAAGGGGGTAATAAACGCCTGTGCGCCTTGGGTCATTACCACGCGCACGATAGCCCCTTGGTCCTGCAGGCGGCGAACTAAATCGGCGGACTTATAGGCGGCAATGCCACCGCTAACCCCCACAATAATTTGCTTTTTATGTAGTCGAAGCATAAGCACTCACTATCAATGAGCGCACATTATTGCAGGTATCTCACAAACTTCACAGTCTCAATTTAGGAGCTAGGTAATGCCAATAAAAACGTGGCCCAGTGGTGAACGGCCAAGAGAAAAATTACTCCACTTAGGCGCCGAAACGCTATCCGATGCTGAATTACTCGCACTTTTTATAGTCTGTGGTCCACGTGGGAAATCTGCGCTTGATGTCGCCAGAGATGCATTGAGTCACTTTGCAGGATTGCGTGGCTTGTTAGAAGCTAAAAGACAGGACTTCTGTGGCTTGCCTGGTCTTGGCGAGGCAAAATATTGTCTGTTGCAAGCGGCATTGGAGTTGTCTCGCCGGCATCTGCAAACCACCTTGCAACGGGACACGGTGTTTGACAGCCCGCGGGCGACACGAGATTTTTTGGTCATGCGTCTCCGGCACCAGCCCCGGGAGGTATTTGTCGGCCTTTTTCTCACAGCCCAGCACGCCCTAATTAAGTATGAGCCGCTTTTTTATGGCAGCATCAGTGTGGCTTCGGTATACCCACGTGAAGTCGTGCGTCGAGCGCTGGAGCTTGGCGCAGCGGCAATCATTGTTGCGCACAATCATCCCTCGGGGGTGGCTGAGCCAAGTCGTGCCGATGAGCGCATTACCCAGCAACTCAAAGAGGCACTGGCGTTGATAGATGTCAGATTGTTGGATCACTGCGTTGTGGGTGAAGCAGATGTCGTTTCCCTCGCCGAGCGTGGTCTTTGCTAAGAAGCGGGATTAAATCGCAACGTAATCCCTTTTTACCCCTTTGCCGGCGATAGATAATTTGCATTATTTGTGCGAATAAAGTTGAGATTGATGAGAAGTTCTGGTATAAAGTCGCGCTCTTTTCGATAGTCTCGTGAATTGCTTTTCAAAACACGTGGCTGTGCAAGGTTTTTATTGTATTCAGATACCCACTGAAGTGTGGGAAAGGCGAGTAGTCATGTCTAAAGTATGTCAGGTTACCGGTAAGCGTCCTGTAACCGGGAACAACGTTTCTCACGCGAAGAACAGAACCAAGCGTCGTTTTTTGCCCAATTTGCACACTCACCGTTTTTGGGTAGAGGCTGAGAAGCGTTTTGTTAAACTGCGTGTGTCTTCTAAAGGTATGCGTATCATCGATAAAGTCGGTATCGAGCAAGTGTTGTCAGACATGCGCGCTCGTGGCGAAAAATTCTAAGCTTCGGCTGATTAAGGAGATTGTGTCATGCGCGATAAGATCCGTTTGAACTCATCAGCAGGTACTGGTCATTTCTACACCACTACCAAAAACAAGCGTAACATGCCCGAAAAAATGGAAATCAAAAAGTTTGATCCCGTTGTTCGTAAGCACGTTATGTACAAAGAAGGCAAAATCAAGTAAGTCTTGACGCACCCTTCTAAAACCCGGCATTGTCCGGGTTTTTTTATGCGTTTAAAAAGGTTGCGGATATGCCTGAATTGCCAGAAGTCGAAACTACCGTTAGAGGCGTGGCACCCTATGTGAATGGGCACGTCGTTGTTGCGCTAGAGGTACGAAACCCAAGTTTACGATGGCCTGTACCGAATGATTTGGCCGAACACATCGTTGGCCAATCGGTCCTTGGTGTTAGTCGTCGGGGTAAATATTTACTATTCAGCTTCAAGACAGGGAATTTACTGGTCCACTTAGGGATGTCTGGTAGCTTGCGAATGGTCGATCCCGCGACCCCGCTTAAAACCCACGATCATGTCATTATTGGGTTTAATAATGGCATGCAAATGCGCTACCACGATCCGAGGCGATTTGGCTGTGTGCTATGGACCGAGGACAGTGTCGAGTCACACGATCTTATTCGTCACTTGGGCCCTGAACCCTTGAGTGAAGCCTTCGACGCAAGTTATGTATACCAATTGTCCCGTGGTCGAAAATTGGCTACTAAGTTGTTTATCATGGATAGCAAAGTTGTCGTGGGTGTGGGGAATATCTATGCCAACGAAGCCTTATTTGCCTCGGGTATTCATCCGACGAAGCCGGCGGGTAAACTGACGAAGGCCGCCTGTGAGCGTCTGGTCGTAGAAATTAAAAAAGTCTTGGCCGCTGCGATTCAGCAAGGAGGCACCACACTGCGAGACTTCGTAAACAGTGATGGCCAACCGGGGTATTTTAAACAGACACTGGCGGTATATGGCCGCGGCGGTGAACCCTGCGTAACGTGTGGTGACGTTTTAAGAGAGATACGTTTGGGGCAGCGCGCCACGGTGTTTTGTCGCGGCTGCCAGCGCTAGTTACTGGGCGACTTGGCCCGTCAGTCGGAAATATTTTTCACGCAGTTCTTCGTCGGTTTCGATATTGTCGGGATCGACGGGGATGCAATCAATAGGGCAAACAGCCACACATTGTGGCTCGTCAAAATGCCCAACGCACTCAGTGCACTTATTGGGGTCAATTTCATAAATTTCTGGCCCTTGAAAGATGGCCTCGTTTGGGCATTCGGGCTCGCATACATCACAGTTGATGCATTCGTCGGTAATCTTTAACGACATTATTTATCTCCAAATTTTGCTTGCAGTGCTTCACAGACATTGGGGTGAACGAATTTGGTGACATCCCCATTCAGTGACGCTATTTCTCGCACTAAGCTCGATGATATATACGACAAATGATCCGATGGCGTCAGAAAAACGGTTTCGAAACTTGGATCCAGGGCTCGATTCATATTGGCGAGTTGAAACTCATATTCAAAATCCGAAACCGCACGTAATCCCCGGATGACAGTACTAGAGCCTTGATCCCGGATAAAGTCGGTCAGCAGGTAGTTGAAGCCGCACACTTCAATATTGTCGAGATGAGCAAGCGCGGTTTCACACAGATCGATACGCTCTTCAAGGCTAAACAGGGGCTTTTTCTTTTCACTGCTCGCAATGGCTAACACGACTTTATCGAACAGTTTGGACGCTCTTTCAACAAGATCAACATGGCCATTGGTGATGGGATCAAAGGTACCGGGGTAGACGACTGTTTTCATAGCTCAGCTCACATTTTCGGGCGCATAGTATACATTTTGTACAGACGACTCAACCATCATCACCAGGGCGGCGTTGATACAGGCGATAAAGTACTTGTCCGGCGGTTTTCTCTCGATGTAGCTGCCAGTGGCTTGGCAGTACCGTAGGTGGTAGGCGTTTATCGGCTTCGATATAAATCCATGCCGCGTCGGAGAGCCAATGGCCTTGCTCCAACAATGATGCGCACTGGCCAGCTAAATCAGCTGCAAAAGGTGGGTCAATAAACACGATATCAAACGGAGATGCGCTGTTACCGCGTGCCAGATAATCGAGAGTATCATCGCAATAGACGTTCAAATCTTGCGTTCCTAACGTGGCGGCGTGGTGTCGTATGTTTTGTGCGGCCCGTCTGTCCAATTCAAGCGCGTGTACATGCTGTGCACCACGAGATAGTGCCTCCAAGGACAGCGCTCCACTGCCGGCAAAAAGGTCTAGGCAGCGAGCATCAGGAAGATAACCCATGAGCCAGTTGAAAAGCGTTTCGCGTACTCTATCGCCTGTGGGTCTTAGCCCTTCGACATCAGGGAATTGCAAGACACGCCCGCGCCATTGGCCGCCAATAATACGCAGGCGGCCCATCTCTGGGAGGGGAGCTTTAACAGGGCGCTTCGCTTTCATGGCATCCTCAATATGTCAACGAATGTGGTAGCATACCGCACTTGCGAGCTACACTCATGCGCAATCATCGATTCGGCGAGATCGAGTTGCCATTACAGGTTGTTGAAATGATATTTTTTTGGAAAAAGAAGTCGGCCGATGCCGAACAGCGCGAGCGAGAAACCGAAGTCGAATTAATGCGCCGTGAAGGGCTGCTCGATAAAGAGATTGAGGACACGCTGCGCGATGAGAGTGTTCCCGATTCCGAGGCAAGGGAAGCTGAAGCGGTTGAGAAAATCGACAATAGCTTGATGGGGCGACTAAAACGTGGATTGAGTAAAACCAGTGCACTCCTAGGTGGTGGTATCGGTGACTTGCTGCTGGGTAAAAAAGCCATCGATGACGATCTACTCGAGGAATTAGAGACCCAATTATTGGTGGCTGATATTGGCATGGAGGCGACACAAACCATCATTCGTCAACTGACTGATCGCGTGGCACGCAAGCAGTTAGCCGATAGCGACGCGCTGTTACAAGCCTTGAAAGAGATTCTTACCGAGATGCTTGCCGAGGTGGAGCAGCCCTTAGAAATAGCCGATCGAGACGGTCCCTTCGTCATTTTAATGGTCGGAATTAACGGCGCGGGGAAAACGACCACCATTGGCAAAATGGCGCGACGTTTCCAGGCTGAAGGGAAATCGGTGATGCTCGCTGCAGGCGATACCTTTCGCGCAGCGGCGGTTGAGCAGCTGCAGGAATGGGGTCGCCGCAATCAGGTACCTGTGGTAGCGCAGCACACGGGCGCGGACAGTGCCTCGGTGTTATTTGATGCACTGCAAGCGGCAAAAGCGCGTCATGTGGATGTTCTAATCGCCGATACCGCGGGTCGTTTGCACAATAAAGATAACTTAATGGAAGAGCTTAAAAAATGTGTGCGGGTTATGAAAAAACTCGATCCCGAGGCGCCGCATGAGGTGATGCTTGTGCTCGATGCTGGCACTGGCCAAAACGCGTTGGCTCAGGCCAAGCATTTTAAAGAGGCGGTGGGTGTGAGTGGGATTACCTTAACTAAAATGGACGGTACCGCAAAGGGCGGTATGATTTGTTCGGTATCGAGTCAACTTGGCTTGCCGGTTCGTTTTATTGGTATTGGCGAGAAGGCGGTGGATCTTCGTCCCTTCCATGCGAAAGATTTTGTCGATGCGTTGTTTGGCTAAATCATGATTCAATTCGAGCATGTCAGTAAGCGTTATGCCTGTGGGCACGAAGCATTGAGCAACGTTAGCTTCCAGGTGGCTGCCCGTGAAATGGCCTTCTTAACTGGCCATTCCGGTGCGGGTAAATCGACGTTATTAAAGTTGATTATGTTGATGGAGCAGCCAACCCACGGTCAGGTATTGATTGGTGGCAAATCGCTTCAAAGCATGGGGCGATCGGGAATTCCACAGCTGCGGCGCCGCATTGGGGTGGTCTTTCAAAATCACCACCTTTTGTTTGATCGCACCGTGTTTGAAAACGTCGCGTTGCCGCTGCACATTTGTGGTGTAGAGCACCGTGAAATTGGCCGACGGGTGCGGGCCGCATTGGACAAGGTCGGTCTGCTAGATAAAGAAAAAGCGATGCCGATTACCTTGTCTGGGGGTGAGCAGCAGCGCGTTGGTATTGCGCGTGCCGTGGTAAATAAGCCGGCACTATTGCTTGCGGATGAGCCCACCGGCAACCTCGATCCCGACTTGTCTGCTGAAATCATGCAGCTGTTTCGTGATTTTAATCAGGTGGGCGTGACGGTGTTGATCGCCTCGCACGACATTGCCTTGATTGAGTCTATGGGGTGCCGTCGGCTGATGCTTGACCACGGACGACTGTTCGAGGGAGAGGCGCGATGAATACCAGTAAAGGAGCGGTGCAGTCGCGTGTGACATGGCGGCACCGTTGGGCCGCTTATCGTCTGGATCATAAACGTGTTGCCGCTGAGAGCTGGCGACGTCTGTTGCGAACGCCTTTTGCGACAGTGTTGGCCTGGTTGGTGATAGCTATTGCGTTGAGTCTACCGACAGGAATGAGTATTGCCATCGATAATCTTCGCGCGCTTGGTGATCACTGGGACGGTGGTGTGTCAGCGTCGCTGTTTCTCGATCCGCGCGTCGATGAGCGACGTGCACGCGAGCTGGCCGATACGTTACGCGACCGTGATGACGTGACAAATGTCGTTTTTATCTCGCGCGAACAGGCGTTACGTGAATTTGAACAGGTCTCTGGTTTGGATAACGTGTTGAGTTATCTTGACGACAATCCGCTTCCTTCGGTGTTGGTTGTAACGCCCACTGAGGTGAACATGAGCCGCCCGGCGAGTGAGCGATTTATTGAAACCTTAACCAGTATTCCCGGCGTAGAAAAAGTGCAATTGGACATGCAGTGGGTCAATCGCCTGCAGCAAATTCTTAGTCTCTTCGATCGTGTCGCCACGGTATTGGCAGTATTACTAGCGCTCGGGGTGATCTTGGTCATTGGCAACACGGTGCGCATGACCATTGAGCAACGTCGCGAAGAAATTGTCGTGGCCAAGCTTGTGGGTGCCTCAGATAGCTTTGTCCAGCGTCCATTTTTATATGCGGGAGCCTGGTATGGCTTGGGCGGAGGCATACTCGCCTGTCTTATTGTGTGGTTGGCCAGCTGGTGGTTGTCGGGCCCTATCGGCGCCCTAGCGGATGCCTATCAGGCCAGTTTTTATGCCCAGACGTTGGGTATATTATCGGCACTGGGCGTGTGTGTGATTGGTGTGGTCATGGGTTTGTTGGGAAGTTCCCTCGCTGTCTTTAAACATTTGCGAGAAATTGAGCCAAGTTAAACAATGAGCTTGAAAAGGGAACTTTTCGCCCCCATAGTGTCTTATGTAGCGGCATTGGCAGATATCAAATGTCTTGCTATTATTGTCCGGCTATATGTAGATGGTGTTGTAACACTGTCATTTTGGAGGAGTAATGAGCACTAGCTTACTAACCTACGCGAATTTAAGTCCTGGGGCTAACCTTGCGGCTTATACGCAGACCGTTTCTGCGATTCCGCTGCTATCCGCAGAGGAAGAATTAGCGCTGGCTGAAGAGCTTTACTATCACGACAATCTTGATGCGGCTCGACAGCTCGTTATGTCGCACCTACGTTTTGTGGTGCATATTGCCAAGAGTTACTCTGGCTATGGTCTGGCGGAAGCCGACTTGATCCAAGAAGGAAACGTGGGCTTGATGAAAGCCGTCAAGCGTTTCAACCCTGAAAAAGGTGTCCGTCTTGTATCTTTTGCGGTGCATTGGATTAAAGCTGAAATTCATGAGTTTGTGCTACGCAACTGGCGTATCGTTAAAGTTGCCACGACCAAGGCGCAGCGTAAACTTTTCTTCAATCTGCGTTCAAGCAAACAGCGCTTGGCGTGGTTGTCACAAGATGAAGCCCAGCGCATTGCAGACGATTTAGGTGTAGATCTGCGCGATGTGCAACAAATGGAGAATCGTCTAAGTTCTGTGGATGCCGCCTTTGATGGTTATGGTGATGATAGCGACGATAATGACTACGTTGCTCCTGCCAGTTATCTCGAAGACAACACGCACAACCCAGCCATGTTGCTGGAAAATGCCGATTGGGAAGCGAATACTCTGCAAAATCTGCATCTGGCGTTGGAGTCACTCGACGAACGTAGCCGCGATATTATTGCTAAGCGATGGTTGTCTGACGACAAAAGCACACTCCATGATTTGGCTGCCGAGTACGGGGTCTCTGCGGAGCGTATTCGCCAGTTGGAAAATAACGCCATGAAAAAGGTGCGTGCGGTTCTAGAAGCCTAGTCTTCGTTCGGTTACGCTAAACCGCCCCTGCTTGGCAGCGGCGGTTTTTTTATTTGAGAATCCGATGGATAAAATGTTCTTAATGTTTGCCACCTTTTACGGTACTACGGCGGTTGGTTTAGGTGCTTTTGCGTCACATGGTCTTCGCGGTCAGTTGAGTGATAAATTACTTAATACCTTCCAGACCGGGGTGGAATATCAAATGTACCACGCCCTCGCCTTACTGGCGGTTGGTATTGTGTCGCGTCTGTCGCCCTCTTTTGCGGTGAACGTAGCGGGCTGGTTATTTATTGCCGGTGTGCTGTTATTTTCCTGCAGTCTATACGGTCTTGCACTAGGCGGGCCACGCCTGCTTGGCCCCATTACGCCCATTGGCGGTATGTGTTTTATCGGCGGTTGGATTGCGTTGGCCGTCGCCTGTTGGAGATTGCCTGCGCTATGAGTGACGATTTTACAATCACGACGGAATACCGTCCCGAATATAAGAAAAAGTCCATACGAAGTTTTGTCATTCGAAGTGGGCGCATGACAGAATCGCAGGCCAAGGCCTTTGACAGTTACTGGAAAGCCGTTGGTTTGAGCTTGTTTGATGGTCCCATCGATCCTATTACGTTATATGGTCGCCATGCCCCACTGGTGGTCGAAATTGGTTTTGGCATGGGGGATTCATTGGTGGATATGGCGGCGGCTGATCCAGCGAGTGATTTCATTGGCATAGAAGTTCACCCACCGGGCGTAGGGCGTTTGATCAACAGAGTGGGTAATGAGGGATTAACCAATCTTAAGACCTACATGGCCGACGCCAACGACGTGTTAGAGGATTGTATTGCCGATCAAAGTCTCGCGCGTGTGCAGCTGTATTTCCCAGACCCGTGGCACAAGAAAAAGCATCACAAGCGCCGTATCGTGCAGCCTGAATTCGTCGCTCAATTGGTGCGTAAACTGCAGCCAGGTGGCAAGATCCATATGGCGACCGATTGGGAAAATTATGCCGAGCATATGTTGGATGTATTAATGGCCAATCCTGATATTACTAACGACAGCGCCACGAGCGATTACGTGCCTAAACCTGCGTGGCGTCCCCATACCAAGTTTGAGGCTCGAGGAGAGCGACTCGGGCACGGTGTCTGGGACTTGTTGTTTACTAAAAAATGATGGACAGTACGTCGCTCGATCGTTATTGCGCGGTCATCTTTGACATGGATGGTACGTTGGTAGATTCCGTTGCGCCACATCTCGATGCTTGGGAGATTATTTGCAAACGTTATGGCTACCCCTGCGAGCGTGATTTCTTGATGTCGCTCAGTGGTGTACCTACCACGGGTACTGTAGAAATACTCAATCAACGTTTTGATATGACCCACCCCGTGGTTCAAGTGGCCTCAGAAAAGGAAGCGATCTTCTTATCGATGTGCCAACAGCCCCGCCGAATTGACCCGATGTATCACATATTGCTTGCGCAGCACCGAATAAAGCCTGTTGCTGTCGGTACGGGAGCGAGTCGAGTGCACGCCATTGCTCAGTTGCAGTCCTTGGATATTTTGCCGCGCTTATCTGCCTTGGTGACGGCGTGTGATGTGACCCATGGTAAGCCCCATCCAGAGACATTTCTCAAGGCGGCGCATCAGATGGATATCGCTCCCAGTGACTGCATCGTTTTCGAGGATACCGCGATTGGTATGCGTGCAGCGGCGGCGGCGGGTATGGATTGTTATCGAGTGGATAACGGGGTGGTTGTCGACTTTGTAAAGGCGTAAACGCCACGCTTGCCAAGGACACAAAGCTAAACTAAAAAGATTGCTGACCGGTTAATAATGGCAAATATGTAAATTCGAGTTGCCGAAACCGAGTGGCTGAGTAAAATGTCAAAAAAACCATAGATGGGTATGTACAAATACAGGGGAAAACCATGAGTAACCTACCAACCGAATTACGTTACGCCTCCTCACACGAATGGGCTCGTCTTGAAGACGACGGTAGTGTGGTTGTGGGTATTACTGACCACGCACAAGATGCCTTAGGCGACGTGGTGTTCGTTGAATTGCCCGAAGTGGGTTCAACTGTTGAAATGGGTGCGGAGTGTGCGGTCGTTGAATCGGTCAAAGCGGCGTCCGACATCTACTCTCCTATTTCAGGCGAGATTTTAGAAATTAATGAAGCCCTGGTCGATGCCCCCGAAACCATCAACAGCGATCCTTATGGCGATGGTTGGATGTTCCGTATTCAGCCGGATAACGATGAGCAATTGGAAGAATTGCTGGATGCAGAAGGTTACGCTGCAGAAATCGACGAGTAAGCACTAACTTCGCGTCTTTTGATGGCCAGTCGCATATGCGGCTGGCTTTTTTATTTTTAGGATGGTCACTATGTCTTTTCAAACACTCTATCTCAAAAAGCAATCCGACCGGCGTTTGCGCCAAGGGCACCAATGGATTTTTAGCAATGAGGTAGACGTTGTGCGCTCTCCTCTCAAGCGCTTCGAGGCAGGCCAACAGGTGATAATTGAAAACGCCGAGGGCAGATTTATAGGTTACGCGTGCATGAGCCCAAGCAATCTTATTTGTGCTAGGTTGGTGAGCCGTGATAAACAGCACCCCTTGGATCGATCGCTGTTGGTACATCGCATCAATATTGCTCTGAGTTTACGTCAGCGCTGCTTTGATCAACCTTACTACCGCTTGGTATACGGTGATGCTGATTTTCTGCCTGGGTTAGTGATCGATCGGTTCGGCGACGTCTGCGTGGTGCAAATTTCCAATGCGGCCATGGATTGTATGCTTGATGACATCCTAGCGGCACTCATCAAAGTGGTTAAGCCCAGTGGCGTGTTGCTTAAAAATGACAGCGTCGCGCGTGCCGATGAGGGTTTGCCTGAAGACATTCGCGTGATTCACGGCGACGTGGCGGATTCTGTGCCGCTGATCGAGAATGGTGTGCAATTCATGGCGCCAGTGAGGTTGGGTCAAAAGACGGGTTGGTTCTATGATCACCGTGAGAATCGGGCGCGTTTACAACAGTTAGCCAAAGGGCAGCGTGTTTTAGATGTTTTTAGTTACGTCGGAGGCTGGGGCGTTCAGGCAGCCGCGGCGGGTGCAAGAGAGGTGTTTTGTGTTGACCGCTCAGAACAGGCCTTAAACTGGGTGCACGAAAATGCGACGCTGAACGGCGTGCAAGACGCTGTTGCAACCCTGCAGGGTAATGCGGTCGATGCCATGCAGCAGTTGCGTGATGCCGGAGAGCGCTTTGACATTGTGGTGGTTGATCCTCCAGCCTTTATCAAAAAGCGTAAAGATACGGCCAAAGGTGAGCAGGCTTACCACCGCATTAACCAATTGGCACTGCGACTGCTCAACAAAGACGGCCTATTAGTCAGTGCTTCATGCTCTATGCACTTGTCGCGCGCGCAGCTAACCGATGTGGTGAGAGCGGGTGGCCGCCATATTGATCGCAATGTACAAATTTTTGCGAGTGGTGGCCAAGGGGCCGACCATCCTGTCCATCCAGCCATTCCAGAAACCGAGTATTTGAAAGCGCTATTCTGCCGCGTTTGCCCCGTGTAAATCCCCGCCATTCCCTCCCTGGGGCGCCTCTGCCCCAGTCGACTTCAGTGGCTTGCTCGCCTATACTGATTGGGCGAGTTTGGTTTGACAGGCTTGTCTTAAGGGTTGCAAATGACAAGAAATAACAACGAAAATTTGATCGATCGTCAGGGCTTTCGCGCTAACGTTGGCATTGTTGTGGCTGATGGCCAGGGCCGTGTACTGTGGGCTCGCCGTTGTGGTCAAGATGCCTGGCAATTCCCCCAAGGCGGTATCCATGAAGGTGAGACCCCAGAACAAGCCATGTATCGAGAGCTGGATGAAGAGATTGGCTTACAGCCTGGCGATGTTAAGTTAGTCGCCCAAACCCAAGGCTGGCTGCGCTATAAATTACCCGAGGGTTTAATTCGCAAACATTCCAAGCCACTGTGTATTGGCCAGAAGCAAAAATGGTTTTTGTTACAGATGCTGGGGGATGATCAGCGTGTGGTATTAAATCGCGGTGACTGTAAGCCTGAGTTTGATCATTGGCAATGGGTAAGTTATTGGTATCCTTTAGGCCAAGTGGTGTCGTTTAAACGAGATGTCTACCGGCGAGCAATGAGAGAGTTGTCACCCAACCACGCTCGCATTCTGCGAACGAGTTAATCCATGCTGAGATCACTGCGACGCATTGTTCAGGAAGTTAACTCGGTAAAAAATTATTCCGAGGCGCTAAGACTCATTGTCAATCGAGTCGCCGAAGCAATGAATACTGATGTCTGCACTATTTATATGTGGGACGACAGCACGCAGCGATACACTTTTACCGCGACACGCGGGCTCAACCAAGATTTATGCGGACAGATAAGCTTAGCTAAAGATGAAGGCTTGGTTGGGTTGGTTGGCATGCGCGAGGAGCCACTCAACCTCGAGCGAGCCGACGCCCACCCTCGATTTCACTATATGGAAGGCATCGGAGAGGAGCTGTATAGCGCTTTTCTCGGTGTGCCAATCATTCATCAACGTCGAGTCTTGGGTGTTCTGGTGGTACAGCAGGCAGCGCGGCGCCGTTTTGATGAATCCGAAGAAGCGTTTCTTGTCACGCTATCGGCACAGCTCGCTGGCGTTATCGCACACGCCGAAGCCAGTGGAGCGCTGCATGACGATAGCGATACCCAAGAGCTCGGGCAGCGACCTAATGCTAAGTTTCAAGGCATTGGCGCGGTGCGCGGAACCGCGATCGGTACAGCAGTGGTCGCCTCGCCACAGGCAAATCTTGAGGCGGTACCATCTCGGCCGGCCGGCAACATTGAGGCCGAAATAGAGTTGTATAACCGCGCCATCGATGCGGTGCGGATGGATATTTGGAAGCTGCGTGAAAAATTGAGTTCGCAGTTACGCCCAGAAGAGCGAGCCCTCTTTGACGTTTATCTCGGCATGCTTAATGACAATGCATTGGGCAATGAGGTGTTGGCGAGGATTAGGGACGGCGAATGGGCGCAAGGGGCGTTGGCCGCCATTATTTTAGAGCATGTCCAGACCTTTGAAATGATGGAGGATGCCTACCTTCGCGAGCGTGCGGTCGATGTTAAAGACCTTGGGCGACGTGTCTTGTCTTACATGCAAAACGCTAATCAGGGTGAGCAAGAATATCCCTCAAACACCATTTTGGTGGGTGAAGAATTGACGGCCTCGATATTGGGAGAAGTCCCTAAAGATAAGCTGATTGGCTTGGTATCTGTCAGAGGGTCGGGTAACTCGCACGTGGCAATTATGGCGCGGGCGATGGGCATTCCCACCGTGATGGGGGTGATGGAGCTGCCCTATGCGAGGCTTGAGGGTCGCCAGCTTATTCTCGATGGTTATGCGGGGACGGTCTACGCCAATCCTGGCGATGAACTGTTAGCGCATTTTCGAGGAATTCTTGAGCTGGAGCGGCAAGAAATTGATGCCCTGTCGGGATTGCGTGATTTGCCATGCGAAACGATTGACGGTGAGCGCATCGAGTTGGTGGTTAATACTGGCTTGAATTCCGACGTGGGGCGTTCGCTTGATCACGGTGCCGAAGGCGTGGGTCTGTATCGTACAGAAATGCCGTTTATGATTCGTGAACGTTTCCCCTCCGAGGAGGAGCAACGCCGTATCTATCGCGAGCATCTCAAGGCCTTTGCCCCCAATCCAGTGACCATGCGGACCTTGGATATTGGCGGCGATAAGGCACTTCCTTATTTCCCGATTGAAGAAGAAAATCCTTTTTTGGGTTGGCGTGGCATACGTGTCACCCTTGACCATCCTGAGATCTTCTTAGTTCAGTTGCGCGCGATGATTCGCGCCAATGAAGGGTTGGGCAACTTAAAAATCATGCTGCCGATGATAAGCAACGTGAAAGAACTCGACGATTCACTCGAGTTGATTCGACGCTGTTATGGTGAGCTGATTGACGAAGGTATTGAGTCGCCCATGCCACAATTAGGGGTCATGGTAGAAGTGCCCGCCGCTGTATACCAAGCCCGTCAGTTAGCGCGTCGCGTCGATTTTTTATCCGTCGGTAGTAACGATTTGACGCAGTATTTACTGGCGGTCGACCGCAACAATGCGCGTGTTGCTGATCTG
>DATHYR010000063.1:0-1313 GCA_035458985.1 Pseudomonadales bacterium | reverse complement strand
CGATGGTTGCTCTTGAATACGCCTTGGAAAAATAGCAAGAACCAGTTCGGTGGTGCTTGTGAGTAAGCTCACAAAGGGGCGGACGATCAGTGCTAATAATTGCATCGGTGCGGCTACGATGCGGGCGATGGTTTCTGGATTGCCCTGTGCGAGGCGTTTGGGAACCAGTTCACCAAAGACGATCGATAAAAAGGTGATAATGACCACAACCAAGCCTGTCGCAATCCATTGCGAGGGCTCATTGGCCATGCCGAGCTGGCGAAAACCTTCAGCAAGTGGCCTTGCAAGCGTTGCCTCACCCACGATCCCCGAAAGCACGCCTACCGAGGTAATACCAATTTGAATCGTTGACAGGAATCTTGTCGGTTCGCTGTTTAAAGCGAGTGCAGCCGCAGCTGCAGCGTCCCCCTCATCAACTAATTTTTGTAATCGTGCTTTGCGAGAGGACACGAGTGCCATTTCTGACATGGCAAAAAGTCCATTTAATAGAATTAAAAAAGCGACGGCAAAGATTTCCATCACGAGGAGCCGGAAGTTGCGGAACTTCCAAGGTTACCGGCATTACGGCAACTCGTCCATTTCGCCCTTAGTCTATTGCAATAATTTAGCCATCACTATGTTGTGATAATCCGTATCACCAAGACGCAATTCAAAGGCCGTTAGCCTTCTGAAGAAATGGCCAACACTTAGTTCATCGGTAACGCCCATGCCGCCGTGTAATTGCACGGCTTCTTGCGAAATACTGCGCCCGGCAATACCGATCAGCAGCCGCGAGGCAGCTAGGGCATGGTCGCAGGACGAGAAATTAGCCTCGATGGGCGTACCTGATGCCAGTCGTTCGCAAGCGTCTGCTGCACGAATCAGCATCGAATACGATTGTTCGCTGTGAACAAACATATCGACTGCACGGTGTTGTAATGCTTGAAACCTTCCAATAGCTTGACCGAATTGCTTGCGGGTTTGCAGGTATTGCTTGGTTTGCTCAACCAGCGCTCGCATGCAACCTTGCGCATCGGCACACCAAGCCATTAAACGGATCGCCTGACTTTTGCGAATCGCCTCGTGCCCATCGGCGCTTAATAGAGCGCTTGCCGGTACCCAGCAATCGCGCAGATCTAAATCGGCGTACCAACGTGAATCCATGCCAGGATAGCTTTTAAGCTGTACACCTGGGACTTCAGAGCCAAAGAGGAAAACAGCGATGGGTGCATCATCTGCATGCCCTAACTTCGCGGTAAGCAGCCATTGATCAGCAAGTGCGCCCGCACAAACCAGCACCTTGGTACCGTTGATGACATAACCGTCGCCCGCCT
>DATHYR010000062.1:0-27521 GCA_035458985.1 Pseudomonadales bacterium | reverse complement strand
AAAGAAATGTCGCAAAAAGAGCATCTTCATGACCTCATAAGGTCTGTTGATACTTTCGTAAAGACACTTAATCTTACCGATGCTTACCCTAGTGTCTTTTCGGTGGGATTAACGTTAAAAGTAAAGCATGAGGATCTAAGTCACATCCTCTCTTGGTTATACAATTACTACCCTCATTTTCAGTACCAAGCCCTTCCTGGCTTTAACCCATCTGAAAATAGTTACCATTACCTTGTTATTTACTCGTTTCCTTCCAGTGACACTTCAGTCATTGGTTTTGATTCGGCCAGTGATCCGCTGACAAGACCGGCCATTGAACAGGCTTTTCAAAAGAATACCATCACGGTGACTGACCCCTTGATCTTAATTGAGGACGAAGGCCGAGATCATGTGAGCTTTATTAATTACAAATCATTAAATACTTTGACTCCGGCACTTCAGATTGTTGGTTATGTTAGTACGCATTTACAGTATTTTATGGAGTCATTAGAGCGTGAATCGGCGAAATTTCATGCCCCTAAATTTGTAGGTTCTATTATCGAGGATGAGCAAGGACAGTGCTTCCTGCACGTTATCTCGGGGATTGGGCGTCAGCCATGTGATACACGACCCGATACCGATTTATTTTGGACAGTACCTTGGGAAAATTTTCGTATTCATTATTACCCCACTCCCCAAATGCTTTCGGCGGTGTATACACTGCCTTTGCTACCTGTATTTTTAGTGGGTGTTTTGGTGTCTGCGCTGATGGCCGTCATTGTGGGCATTCTCACCCGACGCTCTCAAGATCTGGCTGTCATGGTTAATGATCGAACCCTTGAGCTTACAGCTCAACGACAAAGGGCCGAAGAATCTGTTTTAGTAACCCAGCGTTTTATTGCGAATATTTCTCACGAGTTGCGTACCCCATTGAACGCCATCATGGGAATCAATCAAATTTTACAAGGGGACATTCAGCATTCGGGACAACAGCGATTACTGGATGTTTCACATGAAAATGCCAAACATCTACTAAGTATGATTGAAGAAGTACTCGACCTTAGCCGGCTGCAAAATGACAGCTTTGATTTTGTACTCGATACCTTTGATCTTCAAAAGGCGATTTTACCCGCGGTGTCTTTTTTAGAGTCGCGCTGTAAGCAAAAGCATCTATCGGCGATTGTCAGCATCGCTAATGATATCCCTAGACGTGTGATGTCCGATAAAAAACGCCTATTACAGATTTTATTTAACTTAATTGGCAATGCTGTGAAGTTTACTGCCAAAGGTCATATCCAACTGACTATTGAGGCAAATTATGTGTCTGAGGAACAATGTGGCATCAACATACTTGTTGAAGATACCGGCATTGGCATTCCTGCTGAGAAGCTATCTGAGATCTTCAATCCCTTTAAGCAAGTTGATAACTCAGCCACAAGGGCACATAGTGGTGCAGGATTGGGACTTGCCATCACCCAACAGCTCGTCACGCGTATGAAGGGTGAAATATCGGTGACATCCTCACCGGGTAAAGGCTCGGTTTTTGCCGTGTCGCTGCCTTTACTTGTGGTGAAGGCTGAGCACGCGTTACCTATTGAACAGCGTGTTGATTTCCCCCGTTCATTAGCGGGAATGCAGGTGGTCTTACTTGACGATGTGTTGACCAACACGCAAGTTCAGGGCATTTTACTTGAACAATTAGGTATTTCTGTCACAACGTTTAATCAACCTCACGAGGCGATTGACTTCTGTGTGCAACACGCCGAACAGGTCGATGCACTGCTTTGTGATATACAGATGCCGGTTTTAAATGGCCTAGACGTTGCTCGAATGCTTCGTGCCTCTGGCTTCACAAAAGCCATCGTGGGTCTCAGCGGCAATGCATATGAAGAAGACGTGCAGCACGCGTTGGCGGCGGGCATGGACGATTACTTAACCAAACCCATTCAGCTCGACAAGGTGATATCCGTGCTACAAAAGTACTATACACAACAACATGCTTACGTCGCGTCTGCCTAAATGTCACCCAGAGACTTTTTTCACGAGAAACACATTGTTCTTGTCGATGACGAAGAGATAAGTCTTAACGTCAGTTGCTATTTACTTGAAAGTTTGGGGGCTGATCTCACGACATTTTCTGATCCGCTAGAGGCCATAGAATACTGCCGAAAGTGGCATGCAGATATCGATATTTTATTACTTGATGTCGTCATGCCTATGCTCTCCGGCCTTGAATTCGCTCGTCAGCTTCGCACGTTGAATCTCGGCCTCCCCATTATTGGTTTAAGTGCTAATAATTCGGACATTGACCGACAGGAGTGCCTTACGCACGGCATGACGGCGCTACTCACCAAACCGTTACGAGCCAGTGATTTAGTGGCATTACTCAGTTAAAAAAACTAGGCTAAGCTCGGTTGGTCAACGTAGAAACCGTGTAAAAACGAGACTAGATTATGACATTTATTCCCATTTTGAAGCGGGCTCAACATCGCAAAGGCGGTGCCTCTGCGCTATCTGCACTACTCCCCTACGTTGCTGATCGCGATCAACTTCTCGCACAGGGCGATGATCGTTACCTCAGCAAAATGTGCCGTGTCATTAATAATGCGGGTTTCAATTGGACGGTCATTAAAAATAAATGGCCGCAGTTTGAAGAGGCGTTTTTGGGGTTTAATCCGCACAGACTTGCCATGCTCTCTCCCGACCAATGGGATGCTTACTTGAATGATAAGCGTGTCGTTCGGCATAGCCAAAAGATTAAAGCCGTGTATGACAACACCGTATTTGTGATGGAAACAGCTCGCCTGCATGGGAGTTTTGGCGCCTTTTTAGCGGATTGGCCCTCGGATGATATCGTTGGGCTGCTTCGCTATCTCAAAAAACACGGTGCACGCTTGGGCGGTAATACCGGGCAATGGTTTTTGCGCAGCGCGGGAAAAGATTGCTTTGTACTCACTACAGACGTCGTGCGTGGTCTTCAGGAGGCGGGGTTAGATATCGCAGACAATCCCAGCAGTCAGAGAGATTTAATGAAAATTCAACAGCAATTCAACAGCTGGCATTCAGAGACGGGATTACCCTATGGTCACCTGAGCCGCATATTGGCCTGCGCAACAGGCAGCAATCGCCTTTAGGAGTTGTGATGAACGATGTAATGCCCCATATTAAGATGCTCGGTTTTGGCGGCTTGATCCCCTTTGTTGCCCTGCTGAGTAGTTTGCTGATGCTGCAAGAAGATCATCCGTGGCATGGCATAGCACAGCAACTGCTCATTTTTTACACCGCCATCATTATGACATTTGTCGGTGCTTTAAATTGGGGCATTGCCCTGGTTGGCGAGCATTTATCACAAGGGCAACGCAAGACATTGTTGACCTACTCCGTTGTCCCAAGCTTAATCGTTTGGTGTTTGTTACTTTTGCCCGCTGACATCTACCTTATGACGTGTGCCTTGTTGTATGTGGCATGTTTTGGAATCGATAGTCGACTTACCCTACCCCATATGCCACATGAGTATGCCGACATGCGTCGTAAATTGAGTTTTTCAGTGGCAGGTGTCTTGTTGATGTCGAGCCAATTAGTGGTTTAATGGCGAGAAAATATTGCCGCCATTCGCTGCCATAGCGTTCTTTTAACTTTAGGCTGTTGATGCTCCGGAGGGATGCCATGGGTTTCATAATATTCGAGCCATTCATAAGGCGTCATGGTGCGTGGCGTTTTGTCGTCACGGGCACGCAACAGCGCTTTGCCTCGTAAATCCGTGGCTTTATTAGGGTCTTTTTCAGGCCCTTGATCCAGTAACTTCTCTAATTCTTCTTTATTCATACGATTTATACGTTAATGAGAAATAATCGCATCCACTGACCTTGATTTTGCCGTATATGCCTATATTATCGGTGTAGATTCTTAACAAATGGAGTTCGTTATGCAACACAATCCGCTCACCAGCAGTTATTCATCGTCATCTGTTCGCTCTGGTGTTGAGATAAACAAAGTCTTGCGCAATACCTACTGGTTATTGAGTATGACCTTGTTCACCAGCGCAATTGCTGCCGGCGCCTCAATGGCGATTGGTATCAGTTCAGGCATGGCGCTCATTATGACTTTAGCCGCCTTTGGTATGTTGTTTGTGGTGAATGCCACCGCTGACAGCAGCAAGGGCCTACCAGCCATTTTTGTTTTCACCGGTTTGTTGGGTGCGTCTCTTGGCCCCATGCTTAGTGCTTACCTGTCGCTTACCAATGGTCCGCAAATCATTATGCAGGCGCTCGGTGGTACGGCCATCATTTTCTTAAGTTTGTCGGCTTATGTGTTAACTACCCGAAAAGATTTTTCTTTTATGGGTGGTTTCCTAATGACCGGTTTGATCGTGGTGTTGATTGCCAGTTTGGCTAATATCTTCCTCGCTATCCCTATGTTGTCTCTGGTAAGTTCAGCGGCGATCGTGTTGATTATGTCTGGTCTTATCCTGTTTGATACAAGCCGTATTATTCACGGTGGTGAAACCAACTACATTCGCGCGACAGTGGGTTTATACCTCAACATTTACAATCTTTTTGTCAATCTTCTCGCCTTATTGGGTGTTATGAACGACGAATAATTCATTCTTTTGCTAAAAAACCCGCTGCGGCGGGTTTTTTTGTGCCCCAATCTTTTATAATGCCGCCATGAATGCCACTCTTGTAATTTACAGTGCCCCTATTACTAGCCGTGCGCCCTATCAGGCGTTGGCATTTGCGCGTGCCTGGTTAGCCACAGGACATACTATTGAACGGGTATTTTTTTACGCCGATGGTGTTTTCACTGGTGCCGCCAGTTCCGCGCCTCCGCGGGATGAATTTGACGCCCATCGTGAATGGCAACAAATGGCATTGGCGCATAATCTTGACTTGGTACTTTGTATCTCCGCGGCATTACGACGCGGCGTCATTGACACTCACGAAGCCACCCGTTTTCAACGCCCCGTTCATAATTTAGGCGACGGTTTTCGTCTAGGCGGTTTGGGCGAGTTAGTGGAAGCCACCCTTAGGAGTGATCGTACGGTTTCCTTTGGAAGGCATAATTAATGAACGTCATCATTCAAAGGCATCCTCCTTACTCCAGTCAGCTCGCGAGTGAATCGCTTGATATTGCGCTTGGATTTGCTGTCATGGATCAGTCTTGCGCACTCTTATTTCTTGATGACGGTGTTTGGCAGTTACTTGCACAACAATCCCCGTCCTCCCAAAAAAATCTCGCCAAACATTTTGCGGCACTGCCAATGTATGGCATTGATAATTTGTATTGTGAGCGCGAGTCGCTTCAACAACGCGGCTTAGATGAAGATGCTCTTATTGCAGGTGTGCAAATCATTGGTCTCGCTGAGAGCAAACAACTGATCGCTGATGCCACGAGGGTCTTTACTCTATGACATGTCTCCATATGGTGTCGAGTCTCCCTGGTAGCCCATCGTTTGAGCGTGCCGTGGCAAGTGTGTGTGACGACGACACGTTGTTACTGTGTGGCGATGCCACCTATGCTAGCCATGTGTCATGCCAAGGTAATATTTTTTGCATGGCCGAGGATGCCACGGCGCGTGGTGTCTTAAGCCCTTACATGGCGGCCGACTACCAAACGCTAGTAGCATTGGTCTGCCAGCATGATAAACAAATTGACTGGGGCTAAGTATGGGTGATGTATTTGATCACGAGGGATTTCTGCTTGACCCCAGTATGTGGACGGAGGACATTGCCTGTCACATAGCGGCGACAGAAGGTGTCGTCATGACAGAGGCCCACTGGCAAGTGGTACGTTTGGCTCGCCGATTCTATGAAGAATTTGATATGTCTCCCAATATGCGACCACTGGTCAATTACGTTAAATTGCACCTCGGTCCTGAATGTGGCAATAGTATGTATTTGATGCGCCTCTTTCATGGTTCTCCAGCCAAGTTAACCAGTAAAATTGCCGGTCTCCCCAAGCCAAGTCATTGCCTATGAATGCACTCGAGCACCTATTACCAAAACCTGGCGAACACCCTTTTGCCCCTGTCGTGCGCATTCTAGGCAAGGGTAAACACGGCTCTCGATCACTCAGTTTTGCTGAAGCTGAAGCCGCCATGGCGATGATTCTTCGTGGCGAGGTTGAAGACGTTCAATTGGGTGCCTTTCTCATGTTGCTCAGGGTAAAAGAAGAGAGCCCTGAAGAAATAGCAGGCTTCGTCGCCGCAGTAAGGGCGTCCATGAAGGTCCCTAAACACACCCCAAAGGTAGTGTTAGATTGGCCGACGTATGCAGGGAAACGTGCCCAGCACCCTTGGTTTGTATTGGCGGCCCTATTGTTGCAGCAAGCCGGTATCAGCGTGTTAATGCATGGCAGTGCTGGGCATACCGCTCATCGTCTATACACCGAGCAGGTGGTCCATGATTTAGGATTATCGCGCTGCGATCACTGGGCGGCCGTTGAGAATGCCCTTCACCAAGAGGGTTTTGCCTATATACCCCTTGAGAGCTTCTGCCCCCCTCTGCAGCGAATTATTGATCTCAGGAACACCCTTGGGCTTCGATCACCCGTGCACACGCTCACGCGGCTCATCAATCCTTTGCAGGCTGAGTACTCTATGCAAAGTGTATTTCACCCCGCCTATGCCACCATACACCAGTCAGCTGCGGAGATCTTAGCCGCACCCAATACGGCCGTTTTTAAAGGTGAATCGGGAGAAATAGAACGCAAACCTGATGCCACAACAACGTTGCGTTTGCATCGCCACGGTATCAACAGCGACGTCATCTGGCCGCGCTTACAAGCCGAGCGTCAGCCAGATGTTGAACGACCATCTTCTGATGCCTTACGCGCACTCTGGCGTGACGAGGCGCACGATGAGTATGGGTTGCACGCCGTGTTAGGTACCGCGGCCATTGCGCTATTGTTATGCCAACGAGCCGACAATGTTGAGCGCGCCTACGAGACGGCCCAACAATTGTGGGCCACGCGTCTCCGCCACAGAATTTAGGAATCTTCATGCCACTGAGTCACATCGATCCCCAGCGTTATCAGGCCCAGCTCGAGGCTAAATACAGCGAGATACAGCAATTATTTGCTGGCCATTTTGGTGGTGACATCCAAGTCTATCCCTCGGCGCCACTGCACTATCGGATGCGCGCTGAATTTCGTATTTGGCATAGCGACAATGACCTGTACTACGCCATGTTCCGGCAAGACGATCGTAAAACACCGCATCGCATCGATCAGTTTCCCGTCGCCAATCAAACCATTAATCGCTTAATGCCACTGTTAATGGAGGCCATCCGTCCTTGTGAGGTAATGCGTCGAAAGCTGTTTCAGATCGAGTTTTTAAGTGCTAGCAGTGGCGAGTGCGTGGTGAGTTTAATTTACCATCGTCCACTCGATGAGCATTGGGCCAGCCAAGCTAGGGCATTAGCGACCGACCTTGGCGTTGATATTATTGGCCGTTCGCGAAAACAGAAATGGGTGCTTAGCAAAGACTACGTGACCGAAACGCTGCTGATTGAAGGCCGCCGCTATCAATACCAACATATTGAAAATAGCTTCACTCAACCCAATCATGGCGTTTGCGAGGCGATGGTGACGTGGGCTTGCCAGCAAAGCGAAAACGCCAAAGGCGATTTACTCGAGTTATACTGCGGCAACGGTAACTTTACCCTACCGTTAGCGCGCCATTATCGACGTGTGCTTGCGACCGAAATCAGTAAAACCTCAGTGCGTTCAGCCCTTTATAACGCCGAACAAAACGCTGTCGACAATTTGCAGATTTTACGCATGTCTAGTGAGGAATTTACCGAGGCATGGCGTGGAGAACGCGAATTCCGCCGATTAGACGGCATTTCGCTGGCAGACTACCAACTTGGTACCCTGTTCGTTGATCCACCGAGAGCGGGGTTAGATGAAGGCACGACAGCACTGGCAACACGTTTTGACAAGATTATCTATGTATCGTGTAACCCACACACCCTCGAACGTGACATGAGTGCACTCGCTAAAAGCCACCGCGTGACCCGCCTAGCCCTTTTTGACCAATTCCCCTACACCCACCATGCGGAATGTGGCGCGGTGCTTGAGAAACGCTAAATACCGAGGTCAATACCCAGCGGTTTGACCGCTAGCGCAAATAGCCAAAAACACACCAGGGTAATCACTGCGCTAGCCATTAATGACCACCAAAACCCAAACTTGGCCAACAAACTGGGAAATACCAAGAACATCGGCAACGTAGGCAGTACATACCAAAACGTATACCAGGCATGGTTAGCAAGCCTGTCGTTAGACCCTGTTTCGATGTAAATCCAAATCAATGCCAATAGCGTGACAAGTGGCAACGCCGAGAGTAAAGCGCCCACTTTGTCGCTCCGCTTAGCCACCTCTGATACCACAACGACAACGGCAGCTGTTATCAAGTACTTGGTAAGTATCCAACCCATAACTGTCCTAGTAGGCCTTGACGCCATTCTCTAACAGCAGTTTAGCCAAGCTGTGATCGAGATCGTCCATATGTTCTTTCGATAATTCAATCACACAGCACGCGTGGTTTTCATACCAGCGCTGTTTGGCCATGCGTTGAACAATGTCGTGTGGCTTGGTATCTCCCCAATACTCGAGGTACACGCGCGACTGAGGAAGGTAGAAATCGCACCGCAAATCGGTATCGCCCAACTCGCGTTGATAAGCAAATTGAATACCCACTAAATACAGCCAATCGCACAGTCGCTTATGCACTATATTGTCACACTCGCGGCCATCGATACTGCGCGTATTATTAAACAGGTCATCTGAGGCCTGGACCATCCAATGACTGGCCAAGCGCATTAACGCGGTATTTTCACGAATACTCACCGGCCACACGCAATAAAGTGCCCCACTGTCATCATTTTCTAACTGTATACCTTGTTGTGCTTTACCCTGAGCGGTTAATTCCCAGCCTTTGACCGTGTGCTCTATCCAGCCCAATTCAGCCAACATGCGGTTCAACAGACGCCCGGGAACACCCCACTCTTCGCCAACGTCGCTGGCGTTGAGATGCATATGTTTCGACGCCCCCTGAAGTACATGGTGTTGAAACACGTTGTTAGGCCAGACAATGTACTCGCCATATTTGTCACTTCGCCGGTACTGCCCGCCTTCGTACTCGCCTTTAGCCGTCAGCACCCATTTCTCCTGTCGTCGGGCTATCCAGCCGTGCTCAGCCAGCATGGCAAACATGTTTTTAACGGGAAGCTTTAGTGCCTTCGCTAAGGCACTGGTCGACAAAAAATCCTGAGAAAAGCCCTCGCTCATGGTTGATCAGCTCACCGTCGCGTAGCGCTCAGCGAGACCGGCATAGAGTTGCTGACTAAAGTCTTCTGCACTAGGATCAAGCGCAGCGACAATCTCGACTAAATGTTCGTTGTCTTCACGCCCATGCCACTGCTTGACATAGCTACCCTCTTTGTAGCCATGATCTTGGCGAAAGAAATTGAGCACATTTTTTCCGACATAGGCAGTAAACAGCTCGTCAGCGGTCATGCCCGCTGCTTGCATGAGATCCCAAAACTTACCGACAGAAAACTCCTTGCTGCGTAAGGTGTGGGATGCCAGCGCTTCAGTGGCCAACAGCACGCCTTCACCGTTGCGAGGCGTTGCGGCAAGTTCTGCCGCCATGGCCTCGGCCGCCGCCTGTAAGTCGCCGTCAAATCGTGTAATCACCATCGACAAACCAAAATGCCAAATATCGACAATTTCCAGCTTAACCTGCTCGATATCGGGGGTTTGCTTCTTCCACCACTTGTAGCCTTGATGGTCCATCAATTCGCCGCATTCTATCCATAACGCGCGATACCACTCGAAATGTTGAGCGATCCAATGAGGGTGAACTTTGGTATTCATTGCGTGCTGCAGTTGCAGCATGGTGAAAAATTGTTTTTGCATGCCAGACTCCTAAATCGGCCCACAATTTACCATGGATCGAAACGAGAAAACACTGTTATTACGGACACTTACGGACATATCCAGTTGCACACATAATCTGTGGATAACTTTGTGAGCAAACTTTTATAAATGGGCTAAACCCGCGCCATTACTGGTGTTTATTAAAGATGAGTAAAAAACACTCTTAACCCATGATAATTCAATTTTATCAATAATTTATATAATAGTTATAAAGCTTTACATTAAATAAATATAGTAACTTATGCACAGCACCTAAGAGATAAAAAAATCTGTTGATAAAAATTTAGAAATTTATTAGCCCCTGGCGTTAACTCCGACGTGAATGGCCGCTCACCATACAACACACGCCATTTAATGACAGGTAAAACACAAGCATTTTTTTGGGTGAATTGGTGTCAGATACAGCTCGCCACCCTTTTGCCATTAAAGTAACGTGCTAATATCCATCGCAACATTTAATAACAGGACTGGATACATGCAAACCGCAAGTGCTAGCAATACAGCCTCAATGGGCGAATTTCTTGGCCACCCAAAGGGACTCTTTGTCTGTTTCGCGACCGAAATGTGGGAGCGATTTTCCTTTTATGGCATGAAGTATCTATTGCTTCTTTATCTCACCAAATACCACTTATTTACCGATGCCATGGGACTTGATGTTCTTGGCAGTTACGCCGCACTTGTGTACGCCATGCCCGTTATTGGCGGCCTTCTTGCTGACCGTTATTTAGGCATGAGAAAGGCCGTCGTCTTCGGTGGCATTTTGTTAGTATTGGGGCACATCGGCATGGCGGTTGAAGGCCATCAAGCCTACCTTGAAGGCGACAAAATCGTCCGCGATAGCACCGCGTTGCAAGTCTTTTATTTCTCGCTGGCACTCATCGTCATCGGGGTTGGCTTCCTCAAACCCAATATCTCAACCATCGTAGGGAAACTCTATAGCGAAGACGATCCACGTCGTGATTCCGGCTTCACAATTTTCTATATGGGTATTAATTTGGGATCATTTGTTGCCACTCTACTCTGCGGCTACCTAGGCGAAACGTATGGTTGGAGCTACGGCTTTGGCGCGGCGGGTATTGGTATGCTTCTTGGTCTGATTGTTTTTCTATGGGGCCAACCCTATCTAGAAGGACATGCTGAACCGAGTAACCCAGCGGTATTAAAAGAAAAGAGCCCCCTGGGACTCTCTAAAGAGACCACGATATATACGTTGTCTATCCTTTCGCTCTTGGCCGTATGGCAAATGTTGCAATACCACGCCGTGGTGAGCGCCACATTGAACACGCTGGCTATTGTGGTACTGAGTGGTTTAATTTGGTTTTTAGCTACCAAGTGCAACGCCGTAGAACGAGGCCGCATGGGTGTATTGATCGTGCTAACCATGTCTACTGTGGTGTTCTGGGCACTGTTTGAACAATCCGCGGCTTCAATGACGCTTTATGCCGATCGAGTACTGGACCGTAATTTGTTGGGTTTTGAACTTACTGCCGCTCAGTTTGGCGCCATGAATGCCTTTTTTATCTTCACCACTGCCCCCTTCTTTGCCTGGCTGTGGATGTTTCTCGCGAAACGTGGCTGGGAACCTTCCACGCCAGTGAAGTTTGGTTTAGGTATTATTCAAGCCGGTATCGGCTTCTCAGCACTGGTCTATGGTGCACAGCATCCCGATGAACTGGGCAAAGTTGCAGCAATATGGTTGGTTTTAGCGTATTTCTTCCATACCACTGGTGAGTTGTGCTTATCCCCTGTGGGTTTATCCGCAGTGACAAAACTCGCGGTACCCTCGGTGGTAGGTGTGATGATGGGCGCATGGTTCTTGGCCACGGCCTACTCTGAAATGGTGGCCGCACAGATCGCTAAACTGGCCTCGATCGAGACCGTGTCGGGAGCCGTCACTGACGTCTCGCAAGCCCTGGCAGCCTATACCGAGCTGTTTGAAAAGCTCACTTACGTGGGGGTAGGCGTCGGCATTGCGCTCATCATCATTTCCCCGCTGCTCAGAAAACACATGCACGGTGTTCACTAGACACCACGTTTCCAAGGCGCCACTGGCGCCTTTTTTATGGCAACTCTCTCACCAAACGAAAGCCAGTATCGCTGTGGCGATAATCTCGATAGCGCCAACTTCGATAAGAGACGCGCAATTTATGCGCATTAAGAATATATGATCCACCGCGTAACATGGCGCGATAACAAGGCTCAGCAAACCACGCACTACCATCCAATGGAGCCTGAGTATAATCCTCAGACGCACAATCCGCCGTCCACTCCCATACATTGCCATGCATATCAAACAGTCCAAAGGCATTGGCTGAATAGCTCGCCACAGGGGCGGGCTCATCAATACCACAGCCTACTAAACCATCGTAGCGAGCCATCTCACAGGTTAGCTGGTTGCCGTGGGCATAGTTCTGCCGACTCCCTGCCCTCGCGGCATATTCCCATTCTGATTCGCTTGGTAAACGATAGGTTTCACCGCTGAGATTCGACAGCCACTCAGCATAAGCGACGGCATCATCATAGCTAACGCCCGTCACCGGCAAACGACTATCGCCTTGCTGATCAATGGGCATTTGCCGTTGCGTAGCCGATGCAAAGGCATGATAGGCGCCGCGAGTTACCTCGGTAACGCCGAGCGCGAAAGACGCAATCACCACTTGTCGAATGGGTTGCTCGCGCCAATCACCGTCGCCAATAAGATCCCCTTGTTCAAATTCCCCCCCCGGAATAACCACCATATTTGGACCTTGCTGCCCGTTGGCCAGTCGATCACTAAAGACCTCCCCCGGTTGACGAATCACGGGCGTCAGCGCAATGGTTAATGTATATTTCCCCCCCTCTTCCACATGAAGCGACAACTGCTGTGGTTGATAACCCGGTTTTTTAAAGCTCAAGTCATAGCGACCCAATGCTAATCGCGGCTCACCCTGCGCGGTGATAATTCCCTCACCACCCTTGTCGCTGCGCCAATGCATGTCGGTCCCTGGAGGCCAAACCGAAAGGTGTACCGGCTCACTTTTGGGGGTTAGTGACAATTGGATAGTCTGTAATTGGGCATCCTCTATGTCTAGCCATAAACGCTCATTTTCAAAACCAGGTGCACTCACCTCGATCAAATAGCGGCCCTTGGGGAGTCGACTGGTGGTCGCTAATGGGCGCTGTAATCCTGGCATATAAATCGTTGCCTCGGCGGGGGAAATATCAAAGACAACCTCGGCCACCGGGGGTGTAGTCTGTTGAGGTGGGACAGAGGCTCGCTCGCTACACGCCGTTGAAAAGAAGACAGCCAATGTTAATGCGGTAATGCCCAGCCATCTAAAACGCTGATACGCAATAAAGCTCGCCATATTGGCGAGCGCTTGAGAGAGGAGGTTATCAAAGCGAGACATTGATCTTCACAAAAAAAAGAAGATTGTACCCTGCTCGAAGAAGATTGCTAGTTAGACGGCCACGCCGACATCGAGACCACTAAACCATTCAAGGAATTCTTGTACGGCCTCACCACGGAACAAGCGGCCGTGTTGGGGGGCCATAATCTCAATATCGAGATCACGCACTCGAGCGATCCAATTCTGCTTAGCTCGGTTACTCGGCATCCAACGCTGATGGAAGCCGCGCATATAATCGACATGCTTAGCGAAATCCTCCACAAAGACAGGCGCCGTGATCGGCTCAAGTGCGGCGCCGACATCGCCACTCATCAAGATTTTGGCGCGTGCATCATAGACATGGAAATTACCTGAAGAATGCAGATAATGCGCAGGCACAAAATGCAGCGTGCAACCCCCCAAATCTAAACTACCGCCCTCATCTTTAATCGCGTGGTAGGCTATGTTATCCATACCAAAGTGGCGAATAAAACTCTCCCAAAGCCAAGGTGCATAGAGGGTGGCGTCGTGCAACGTCTTATCCCATAAACCCAGCGATGAAATAATATCGGGGTCTTGGTGTGACGCGAATAAGTAACGAATATTCTCAAGTGGCACATGCCTTAAAACCGCGGCCAACATTGGCGCATAAAGCTCAATGCCACCTGGATCGAGGATGATCGCTTGCTTGGGTGTTGTAATCATATATTGATTGGTATCGATAATTTGATCAGGCTTTTCTGGATCACGCCCCATCATGATCCATTCATGATCATTGTCTTTAAAGATACTGATTGATCTCACGTTTAACTCCTAGAATGCGTGCAGGCAATCCAAGCAATGCTTGGCAGCTTGATTAATGGTTTGAGAAGCCTTGGATATTCCAAGCGCCACACTATTAAGGTTTTCTCGATAACTCCCCGCTTGAACAGCCTCGACCTTAGAGGTTGAGGCGATGAACGTTGCCGCGCGCATTTGATCAGTAATTTCCAATAACAAGCTTTCTAATTGACCACACGCCTTACGAAACTGGTTGTCGTAGTCCTTCAATCTGGCCATTTGCTCGTTGCGAACCTTCAAAATATGTTGGCGAGCAATATCGTTATCCAAACGCGCCAAACTGTAGTCGGTGCGGGTGATCAGATCACGGATATTGGAGGTTTGCCTTGCGATAATGGATATTTTCAAAGAGACGTTGTGCACTTGTTCGGCAAACCCGATGGTCTTGTGCGCGAATTCATCAATAAAATTGGTAATGACTTTAAAACCTGATGCCAACTCCCCTGCACGAATCGCAAGGACACGAGCATTTTTAGCGGTAAGCGAGAGTTTTTTTGCCTCAGCTTGCGCATCGTATAGTGCCGCTGAAATATTAGCGACAACGATAAAGGTAAACACCCGCTCGTCCATACGGTGCCGTGAAACATCATTCTTTAGATAAGCAGCTTGCACAACACGATCTCCTGGTGGTTACCTTTGCATCGGCAACACACATAAATAGTTGAGACACTATGTAGACTAGTTCAACTACTGGAGATTTGCTGTTGAGAAGTATGTCTTACATCAAAAAAAACGCACCCGAAGGTGCGTCTATAAAAAATCTTGGGCTATTCGCGTCGCCACTTTGTCCCTTCTCGGCTGTCTTCCAGCACGATGCCTTTTGCGAGGAGTTGTGCTCGAATCTCATCGGCTCTAGCGAAATTTTTTTCCCGCTTGGCCGCGTTGCGTTCAGCGACTAAGGCGTCGATATCCATATCGTCATCTCCCTCCCCCTGAAACCACGCATCTGGATCAGCTTGAAGTAGCCCCAACATGTCCGCCGCGGCAAGTAACATCGACTTTGCCTGCGATTTATCGGCATGAGAATCTCGGCCTAATAGCTTAGCCCACTGATACAACTCGCTAATAGCAAGTGGTGTGTTTATATCATCAAGCAGCGCTTTCATAAAATGACTATCTGAAATATCGACATCAACGATTGGTACAGCGGTCGCTTCGCGTAAAAAACCGTACAGTGTATCGAGACTGCCTTTGGCCTGACTCAACGTTTCCAGAGAGAAATCCAATTCGGAACGGTAATGGGCATTGAGCAAGGTAAAGCGCAATACCTCGCCCGGGAAATGATCCAGCAGTTCCCTGACCGTGCGGAAATTGCCAGCCGACTTGGCCATTTTCTCGCCGTTAATATTGATGTAACCGTTGTGCATCCAGTAGCGCACAAATGTCTTACCATCGTGTGCACAACAACTTTGCGCCACCTCGTTTTCATGATGCGGGAAAATGAGATCGCGTCCACCACCATGGATATCAATGGTGTCGCCCAAATGCTTCTCGATCATGGCAGAACATTCTAGGTGCCAACCTGGACGGCCAAAACCCCATGGGCTAGGCCAACCCACATCACCCACCTCCGCAGGCTTCCAAAGCACGAAATCCCCAGCATAGCGTTTATAGTCAGCCACCTCGACACGTGCGCCTGCAAGCATCTCATCCATGTCTCGATTGGATAAACGGCCATAGTCGGGCATGGATTTGACGTCAAATAACACATGCCCCTCAGAGACATAAGCATGCCCCTTATTAATTAAGCGACGGGTCATATCAATCATATCGTCGATATGCTCCGTGGCACGGGGTGTCATACTGGGCTCTAAATTACCGAGAGACGCCATATCGGTTAAATATTCTTGACTAAAACGGCCAGTAATCGCGTCAATGCTCAGCCCTAGCTCACGAGCGGTATTGATAATTTTGTCATCAACATCGGTGATATTTCGCGCGTAACTGACCTGGGGGTACAAGACTTGTAGCAAGCGAAAAACAACATCAAACACCACCGCGGGACGGGCATTACCAATATGGATAAAGTTGTAGACCGTGGGTCCACAAACGTACATTTTAATGTGGCTGGGATCGCCTGGAACAAAGGCTTCTTTCTGGCGAGTCGCGGTGTTGTAGAGGTTGAGGCTAGCAGTCATGACTTATCCTTTATTTTCCCATACATCACGCAAGCCAATCGTGCGATTGAACACCAATGTCTCGCTGCGATTATCACGACAGAAATATCCCTCCCGCTCGAATTGGTAGGCCTGCTCAGCGACTGCCTCTGCTAAGCCAACTTCACCCACACAACCTTCAAGTTCAAGCAAACTCTCTGGGTTAAGATGCTGCGTATAATCGTCGTCTGCATCGGGCGACTCACAGGTAAACAAACGATCGTACAAGCGAACATTGAAGGTGGTGTGGTTGGTGGCAGACACCCACTGAATAACGCCTTTGGGCTTGATGCCATCCTCAGGGTCTAGGCCAATCGTATTGTGGATAATACGTGCCTTCACTTCCACAACGTTGCCATGTGCGTCGCTGACATAGTCATCGGCTTCGATGACATAGGCGTTGCGAAGACGAACACGTTTGCCAAGCACTAATCGCTTGTACTTTTTATTGCCCTCTACGCGGAAATCATCAGCATCGATATAGACGGTTTGCGTCAGGGGAAAACGACGTTGACCAAGATCATCTCGATGCGGATGGCCAGCCGCTGTCAACCACTCTTCGTGGTCAACAGGCAGATTTGTGAGGGTCACTTTTAATGGCCTGAGTACACACATTGCGCGTGGGGCATTTTTATCCAAGTCATCGCGTATAGCGTGCTCTAACATCGCTACATCTACCACACCATCCGACTTGGTAACCCCTATCATTTCGCAAAACTTTCGCAACGCAGCTGGCGTCACGCCGCGTCGACGCATACCGCTAATGGTAGGCATCCTTGGATCGTCCCAACCATCGACATAATTCCCATCGACGAGCGCTTTCAGCTTGCGTTTACTGGTTACCGTGTAATTGAGATTCAACCGACCAAATTCATACTGCTTGGGTGTAGCTGGCACCGGCAAGTGCGCCAGGAACCACTCATATAGCGGGCGGTGATCGGCAAACTCTAGCGTACAAATGGAGTGGGATATGCCTTCAATGGCATCCGATTGACCGTGAGCAAAATCGTACGATGGGTAAATACACCATGTGTCGCCGGTATGATGATGCGCCACTTTTTTAATACGGTATAAGATGGGGTCGCGCATATTCATATTGGGAGACGCCATATCAATTTTGGCGCGCAAGGCACAATGGCCCTCGTCAAACTCGCCTGCACGCATGCGTTCGAACAAGGCAATATTTTCTTCCACACTTCTGTCTCGATAGGGAGAGTTAGTCCCTGGACTGGTGAGCGTGCCACGATACTCGCGGGCTTGGTCTGGACTGAGGTCACACACATAGGCCAGACCTTGGTTGATAAGATGCACTGCCCAAGCATGTAACTGATCGAAGTAATCTGAGGTAAATTTGACCTCGTCAGCCCATTGGTAACCCAGCCAATTCACATCGCGCTTAATCGCGTCAACATACTCCTGGGACTCTTTTTCAGGGTTGGTATCATCAAATCTCAGATTACACTGACCATTAAAGCTCTGAGCGAGCGAGAAATTAAGCACGATCGATTTGGCGTGACCAATGTGAAGATAACCATTGGGCTCAGGTGGAAAGCGGGTAATGATCTGTTGATGCTTACCGTTGGCGATATCTTCAGCGATAATGTTGTGCAAAAAGTTGTTGGGCGCGGTCGCGTCGCTCATGCTGGCTTCTCTAGTGTGGGTGTCGGTGTAGAAACGGTTTCTCAAACAGCAAAAAACGCCTATTATACCCGCCTCAAGCTTTAGTTAAACCTCTGCTAGGACAAAAACGACCTATGATTATTCTTCACACCAGCCACGGCGACATCACGATTGAACTCGACTTTGAAAAGGCACCGCAAAGCGCCGCTAACTTCCAACAATATGTCGAGGAAGGTTTTTACGACGGCACCATTTTTCACCGAGTGATCGATGGGTTCATGATTCAAGGGGGCGGCATGACAGAAGACATGCAGCAAAAAACCACCCGTGCTCCGATTGAAAACGAGGCGGATAATGGCCTGTCAAATGATATCGGTACGCTCGCCATGGCACGTACCATGGATCCTCATTCGGCAACAGCTCAATTTTTCATCAATGTATCAAACAACAGCTTTCTCAATCACAGTGGCAAGAATGCTCAAGGTTGGGGTTATGCCGTGTTTGGTCGCGTTGTGGATGGTATGGATGTCGTTAACAAGATCAAAGGTGTCAGCACCACTAGCCGCGCAGGTCACCAAGACGTGCCAAAAGAGAGCATCGTAATTACTCATGCTGAGGTCGTTGAAGGCTAGTGAGTATTAGCCACATCATCGCCGACCTTCACCTATGCGAAGATCGACCCGATATCACTGAGGGCTTTCTTCGCTTCGTGTCAGAGGTTGCTTGCGAAGCTGAACACCTCTATATCCTTGGGGATTTCTTTGAAGCATGGGTTGGCGATGACTACCACGATGACACCATTGATTCTGTCACACTGGCGTTAAAAGCACGGCAGATATCGGGGAAATACACTTACTTTTGCCACGGCAATCGAGATTTTCTTGTCGGCGCGGCTTTTTGCGAACGCGCCGGCCTGCAATTACTAGGCGAGGAGACAGTGGTGTCGCTCGCGGGTCAACCTACCCTGCTCATGCACGGCGATAGTCTGTGTACCGATGATCTTCAGTACCAAGCGTTTCGCCAACACGTTCGACAGGAACATTGGCAAGCACAATTTTTGAATCAACCACTAGCTACGCGACTTACAATAGCGGCCCAATTGAGAGCGCAAAGTAAAATGGCATCGCGGGAAAAAGCACAAGATATTATGGATGTGAATCCTAATACAGTGGAAGAGACATGCATGAAAAATGGGGTAACAACCCTTATCCATGGTCACACGCACCGTCCAGCGGATCATCATAACGGCACATTTCGCCGCCTTGTCGTCGGCGACTGGGATCTCGCCATGCGATACGTTCGGGCAGATGACGCTGACCTACAATTACTCGACTGGCACTGGCATTAAGCCTGGTCCAAGACCCGTTGTGCCGCCTTTAACGTTGCGTCGTTTAGGCGTCTAAATGCTGTTAAATCCTGATCTACGAGTAAGAGCGCTTTCTCAGATAGCGCCCGATTTTCGTATTCCTTCAACCACGACGCTAACCCTGTGGCGCCTATAATAGCGGCACCACCAGCAATAAAATGCGCCTTACTGGCGGCTAACTTAGCATCGCCCCGGAGCATCAATTCCTCAAATTCCTTAGCATCTCCACTGATCCGATCGACAAATCGTTTGACCATATTATTAAAAATACTGAGGTTACCCCCCAAATTTTCTAATGCCCCATCGACATCGAGACCGCTATCGCCGATGTCCAATGATTGATCATCAGTATCATGAAATATTGGCGTCAGCGAGATATCTTCACCCGCCAATAAATCTCTCATCGGCTCAATTAAGTGGTCCCGATTGAAAGGTTTGGTAAGCAAAAAATTTCCACCTACAGCCAGACATTTGTCTTGCAATGATTTATCGAAATTCGCCGAAATAAATATGATGGGGACCTCTTTGTAATCGGGCAATGCACGAATGTGAGTGGCAAGTTCAAAACCATCCATTTCCGGCATTTGGACATCCAACACAATCACCGCAAAATGGTTCTTACTGGACTGAAGGGTCAACAACGCCTTGCTCGGTAGAAGAATATCCGTCACATCGGCCCCCTCGAGCTCAAGCAATAATTTTAGGGATTCGTTATTTAGCGGATTGTCGTCAACGATTAGAATTTTAACGTTCTCAAGACGCGTCTTAGGGTCGCTTATGATGGGCTCATCTTCTGCAACCTCAACATCTTCGAACACTTCAGCCGCTTTGCGTACATCCAAAGAACGGACGGCCTCCAGGGGAAAAGTAATCTCAAATGTATTACCGACGCCAAGAATACTATCCACACTAAACTGACCATTTAGATAATGGGTGTGCTGCTTGGCAAGCACTAAGGTCATTGACTGATCGTGTTTAAAATTTTCTACAATTGGGAGCTTATCGTCCAAACCGGTTTGCATGAGCCGGCGGAGACTTTCTTTGGCGATACCACGCGTGTTGTCTTTGATCTCAAAAACAACATCAATCATACCGCGCTGAAAGTCCACTGCGCCTTGACGAATCACCAAAGAGACCTTGCCACGACGGGTGAACACGGTGGCGTAGGTTAACACCCGCATTAAAATTTGCTTAATTCTTACGGCATCGCCTACCACACTGTCTGGCAACCGAGTATCCAACTGTAAGTTAAACACCACTTGGCGCCCGTCCAGGCGAACATCGACACTCTTTTGAAGACCGCGGATCATTTGCCCCAGACTGAAGGTTTTATGCTCAGGACGCAAATGGACCAAATGAATTTCTCCCATTGATACAGTGTCATTGAGCATGGTTTTCAAGCGTCTCACAGAGTGCATCGCTGCAGCGAGTTGAGTACGTACATTACTGTCTTCGCTATTGGCGAAGGCGACTTGGATATAGCTCGCCAAGCTATTCATCGGGGTCATTAATTCATGATTTACAGAGGATAAGAAATCTGCGGTCGCTGTTTCTGCAATTTTCAAACTATCATTTAATTGTGCAATCCGCTTGTCACGATTGTTCATCGCTGTCACATCTATCAGCACACAATCCATAAATTCTGGATGACTAATATCTTGGCATAAGCAGCATGCAATACTTAATACCTCTTGGGTATGAGGCACGACATATCGATTAGTAAACAAGATTGACTGTCCAGCGGTCAGCGCAAATTTCAAGCGACTATTATCGTTGTCAGACATTTTTTCCCAGCCGCCATTAGTTAAGGCGGGTTGTCGAAGCCAACCGTCAGCATCAATGCCAAACAGTTCCTTGCATGGGCCTTCTAACTTTACCCAAAGAGCATCCTTTCGACGTATGCTCCCCCATACAAACCTTACATCGCAAGCTTCACGAATGGATCGAATAATCACTTCAGCGCGTTGATATCGCGATTGGGCTTCAACTTCAACTTGTTGATCTTGGAGGGTAATAATGATGCGCTTAAGTGGAAGGTGCTGGCTATCTGGATAGGCTGCCACCGTGGTTTTAAACGCCTGTTTAAACCCTGTAACGTTGATTTGAAGACGTGTTGAAATCGGTTCTCTGCTTGTGACAGATCGGCTAACAGTGTTTTCAAAGTGCTGCCGTTCATCGGACTCAAGACACGCTCTCCACCATGCAAAAGCGGCATCGGGTGTTTCGGCCTTTTCTCCAAGGTATAGCGATAATGCAGGAGAACACTGAACAAGATTGCGCTGCCAGTCAATGTCCAACATTTGAAAATTAGCCGCTCTCAATATCACAGCTAACTGATCATTGAGGCTATTTTCATTCATTTTGAGAGCGTGAATACTGCGCTCATCGTCATGAATTTTATCAAATAAATAGCGGGCACTTGTCACGCTGATTAGCAATACTAAGAGTGTGATCGCTTCAAACGGAGAAATTAGCGATAGCCCCATGACAGCAAGGCTAGCGCACATCTCCATTAACATCAAAGCAAACAACCATCGACGCGACACAAAACAAGCGACATGGACGATACCAAGAAGTAAGGTGACGTGGAGCTGCAATGACGCATAGCTTGAACCTTGCAAAACAAGGTCTAACACACTAAGGAGTAAAACACTTGTCAACGGCCAATGGGATTTGAAATGTCCTGGTACATAGGCAAAGCCAGCGGCCAAATAGGCCATGCTAAACACCCAAGGTCCTATACTCGTTTTGGCCTCCAAGAAAAAAGGAATTTTGAGCGCAGCAAAAACAAAACAGATGAATGCCAACCCCCAATACCTATATTGGTCAAAGCGATTACTCAGCATCGGCATTGATCAACAATCCCTGTATTTTTGCTTCGTTGCGGACGACCCTGACGGCCCCACTAAAATCAAAATCATCAAGCTGATGATTAACATCATTCAGTAATTGTCCCATACCTATCTCGTCAAGCTGTTCAAGGAAAGGCTGTATCTGTTGTAAATCATGACTTTCAAGCGACGTTATGCCTTTATTCAAACACGCTTCTAATTGTTCTCTATCAAGCTGAGGAGTATTTTCACGTGTAACGAAACGGGTTGCTTCTTCACTAAGCATGGAACGAACAGTATCAATACTTTGTTTTAGAATTGTCGCAAGGTCATCGTTAGATGGACGATATTTAATTATCTTCGCCACGTATTCTTCATACACCAAGCACAACTCCGATAAGCGCTCCAAACCAAGGCTAAGGCTGCCACCTCGTAATTTATGCGCAAGTTTGTTGACGTCTTGATCGGTCAAACTCCCTGCTTGTAACTGTGCCAATGGCTCTGAATAGGCATTGAGGAATTTTTGCAATAACGACTGGTACACGGCTCGTTCATGCGTGACGATATTGACTGACTTAGAGTTGATAACGGGCAAGCGCTCCCAACGAAGCCGAACGAAACGTGAGGCACCGTCTATCTTGGCATGATTATCCTGCCCATTTTTTTGCATTCTTTGCTTGCCATACTGCTGAATGAGTAATACGAGTCGTTCACGATTAATCGGTTTGCCCACCCAATCATTCATACCCACCTGCTTGGCTTTTTGCCGGTCCTCCGAACTCTCTCTGGCGGTCATGGCAATAATGGGCAAAGCCTCAGCATCATGGAACTGTCGCAATTGCTCAGCCACCTCAAAACCCTCAATGTCGGGCAACTGCAGATCAAGCAAGACCACATCGATGGTGGCATCGGTAGCCTTGATTTTGACTAAGGCCTCCTGCCCCGTCATGGCAATATCAAGCGAAGCTCCTTCGTCGATGAGAATGGTCTTGATCAGCTCTACATTCAGATCCGAGTCTTCAACCACAAAAATATGAAAATTAGCTAATCGTTTACTAGAAACATCAGAAGACACATACGACCGAACATTCATTAGCGATAACATGGCATCGTAGAGACCACCGGGAGACAATGGTTTATCGAGTATCCTATCGACGAACTGCGCTTCTTCATTGTTTAACAAAAGTTCACTCTCACGACTGGTCACCATAAAAATAATGGGACGTTTTTCAGGTGGCAGCAGTTGGTGAATTTTTTCGGCCGTCGCAAAACCGTCAATGTGAGGCATTTTCCAGTCCAGCAATACCAAACAATGGGGGCCATGCCATTCGGGGTGGTTAGCCAGTTTTTCTAATAATTCACTCCCTGAATTGAAAATTGTCGGCTGCCAGTTCATTGACGCTACCGTAGCCTCCAAGCCTTTGAGGGCGATCGGATTATCGTCAGCAATTAACACTTTTACCCCAGAAATTTTTTGCAATTTATCCTGTGGATAAGGTAGCAATGGGAAGTTCAATTCAAAATAAAAACTGCTGCCCTGATGGAGCTTACTGGTCACCTTGAGCTCACCACCCATTTTTTCAACGAGGCTGCGGCAGATGGATAGCCCTAATCCTGTCCCGCCATAGCGACGCGAAATATCAACATTGGCTTGCACGAAGGGCTGCATTATTTTTAATATTTGCTCCGATGACATGCCAATGCCAGTATCTTTAATGGTAAATCGGTAGCAAATATTTCCCTGCTCGCGCTTCACTTCTCGGACATCCAATGCCACAGAGCCTTGCTCGGTAAACTTAATCGCGTTGGCAGCAAGATTGATCAAAATTTGTTTAAGCCGCAGGTCATCGCCTTCGAGATACGTAAATTGCTGGGGCGGCGCGACAATGGATAACTCAAGATGTTTAGCCTTGGCACTGCCACTCATGATGAACGCGAGATCATCTAACACATCATTTAAAAAAAACGGCTCACTTTGGATCTGAAGCTGATTGGCTTCTATTTTTGAGAAATCCAGAAGGTCGTTGACGACGGAAAGCAACATACTGGAAGCACGCGAAATGCGATTGGCCAGCATTTTGGACTCAGCATCAAGAGGACGACGATTTAATGCATCGGCAAAGCCAGAAATCGCATTCATCGGGGTACGAATTTCGTGCCCGACTTGGCTTAGAAACTGTGTCTTGGCAATAAGCGTATCGGCATCTCGCTTCTGGCTTTCAGATACTCTTGATAGCGTATTACTGTAATGCTCTTTAAGACGTTTCTGCTCATCGATTCGACTGTTATAGATAGCCACATCGCGGGTAATCTCATCCAAAATGAGAATGTACTGTGATGATTGCGAACTATGGACACGTCGAACCTTAACAACAAAATAACGCCCAGCTAGCTTTTCTAGCGCCAAGGGTTCGTGAATACTACCAATGATTTCATCCGCTTGATCGCCAACGGAAAAACTTTGCAACTGTTGGCGCAAGGTTAACTGACTATCCGCGACCCAAATATCAAAAAACTGCTGAGACACTGACACGTCAATATTCAGGCGTTTTGCAGCCAAATTTTGATGCACACAGCGCCATTGAGAATCGAGTAATAGCACAGGCACAGGCATGTCATCACAAGACATTAATTCTGTCGATAACGACGTATCTTGAGCCGCTACATTGCGCAAATCATCGAGAATCTGAACAATGTTATTTAACTCTGTCAGCGTAATGACATCGAGGGCGCCAATCGCCAGCGCATCGACAGCAATGTCCTCTTGCTCACCGGCATGGCAAAGCAACATCAGTGGCATACTGATGGCTAAATGACTCATTGTTTTGAAAAAGTCTTGCTCACTTAATGACGCGAGATGGATATCGCAAATGAAAATATCCCAACGGTTGTGGAGGGCTTGCATAATGCCTAGCGGAGTATCGACCCGCAAATACTCTACATGATAATGCTGATTAGTCAGGAATTTTATAATCGTCAGTGTGTGCTCGATGCTATCGAGCCCAACAAGCACACGTAAACTCTGAGGAGAATTTGCCATAGGCTACTCAACGATTCTTTAACGGCGATTCATTCACCATGAGCCAATAAATACCCAACTGTTTGGCAGCTTCCGTAAACTCATCAAAATCAACGGGCTTTTTGACGTATGAATTCGCCCCATTTTTGTAGGAATCCACTAAATCACAATCCTCTTGCGACGTCGTCAATACCACTACGGGTAATAATTCAGTTTTGGGCTCTGCACGGATATGTTTTAGAACATCAAAACCACCCATCTTAGGCATATTGAGATCCAACAACACTAGGGCAGGTAAATCGTCCACATTGCGACCCTCCCACTTGCCTTTGCCATTCAGATAGTCCAATGCTTCTACCCCGTTTTCGGCAATAACCACTTCGTTGAGAATATTATTCATTTCAAGTGCCGCCTTGGTCAGTAGCTGATCATCTAAGTTATCTTCTACTAATAAAATAGTCTTTTGCATTGGTTTGTCCTTAAGGAAGCGTAAAGAAGAAAGTGGCACCACGATCGACGTAACCTTCGGCCCACACTTTGCCGTCATGTTTTTCTATCACGCGCTGCACGGTGGCAAGCCCGATACCATTACCGGGAAATTCGCTATTAGTATGAAGCCGCTGGAAAGGGCCAAACAATTTATTGACGTATTCCATATCAAATCCAGCGCCATTGTCTTTCACAAAAAACACTTCACCCTCTGGCGTTGTCATATGGCCTAATTCGATAATGGCATTGTGAACTTTGGAGGTAAACTTCCAAGCATTACTTAGTAAATTATTGAGCACGATTCGCATCAACGCGCTATCCGCGTTGGCGTAAAGATGTTGGGGCACCACAAATTCCACTGCGCGATTGGGCTCCAGCTCACGCCAATTATCCATGATATTTTTACCCAGTGCCGAAAGATCGACACGCTTACGCACCACATCCGCGCGGGTAATACGTGACAGTGTCAGCATGTCATCAATGAGATCACCCATACGTTGTGCAGCGGTACGTATTCTGAATAAATATTCTTTATCTTTGCCTTCGATTTTATGCTCGAGCGATTTAAGTAATAAATTACTAAACCCATCAATGCCGCGAAGGGGAGTTCTTAAATCGTGCGACACCGCGTAGGAAAAGGCTTCTAATTCACGGTTAGCTTGTTGCAATTCTTGCGTGCGCTGGGTGACGCGTCTTTCGAGTTCACGATTAATAGTGGCAATACTTTGATGCGACATGCGCTCCTCAGTGACGTCAATATTAATACCCACCAATCGCGTCATATTCCCCGCAAGCTCACGTACAACACCACCCTTTATCCAGCAGATTTGGCCATCTTTGGTATAGACCCTGAATTCATATTGTTGTGATTCATTACTACGTAACGCGCGCTCAAACACTCTATCGACACGGGCTACGTCTTCTGGGTGAATCTTTTCCCGCCACTCTTGATAGGTTATCGGCTTGAGAGGTCGCTGCACAAAATCATAGATTTTGTACATCCGATCATCCCACATCATGGCGTCCTCACCCACAATCCAAGTCCATACGCCCACACGAGCGGTATTTATCGCCAGCATCATGGTGCGATTACTCTTAGCCAACTGCGATTCCAATTGTTTGCGCTGCGTAATGTCGGTAATAGAAGCCAGTGTGACGATACCGTCAGAGGTACTCACGGGATTCAAGCCTATTTCCACGGCGATTTCTTTGCCTGTGTGCGTGATGGCTTGCACTTCTCGAATAGGTGCCATCCTTCTCTCTTCTGGCGACGCTTGAAATTCTTCCACGAGATGAATGTGACGTTTCTTTACTTGATTGGGAATAAGCGACGTAAGGGGTATATTCATCTCATCAGCGGATGAAAATTCGAAAAGTTTTAAAGCCTCGCGATTTGCTAAGACAATATTTTGCTCTTGGTCAACCATGATCATCGGTGTTGGAGACGCATCCAATGCCGTACGGAATTTTTTATCCGCCTCACGCATTTCCTCTAGCTTATTAAGGTTGCGTGATAATTCTTCACGGCGCCTAAATAACACCGCAAATCCAACACTCAAACTCAAAATTGGTATTGCGGAAACCAATAAAAGACCCATGTAGCGCTGTTGCAGATCTTTATACAACGACTGGATTTTTTCCGGTGAGTAGTAAGCGACAGCTGTCCAAGGCATGAGAAACTCGTTGTGCCCCTTCAAAAGAATACGGGGCGTATAGCGCCAACGCTGAACACTAAGAAGCCCCAAATGGTCTTGCAATACATTAAACTGGGGATCGGTCTCTGCGAATTCGGTTATCAAACGCCAAATGTCGGGGTAAGCCTCGGGCACTGACATCGCGGTGTCTTCAAACATAAAGCCCCACTCTCGCTCTTGATGCCTGTCATAGAGCCAATACCCCTCTTGATTAAGT
>DATHYR010000061.1:0-1263 GCA_035458985.1 Pseudomonadales bacterium | reverse complement strand
GGTGGTCGAAACCACCTTAGGTAACGAGGCGGGCAGTGTGACTGAAGCGGGTCATGCGGACGATGGCAGCGCCATCGCTGGTACGGCTATCGTTACGGGCACTGTTTCTTCGAGCGATGTTGATGCGGATGCGACGGCGACGTGGAGCATCATGGGTAATCCTGTTGCGACCTACGGTAGCTTTGCGCTGACCGAGCAAGGTGCGTGGACCTACACCTTGGATAACAGCCTGGCAACCACGCAAGCCCTTAAAGAAGGCGATGTGGTCACCCTGACGTACGATGTGCGCGTCACCGATAATCTTGATGCTTATGCGGATGAACAAGTCACCATTACTATCATTGGTAGCAATGATGTGCCTGAGGTTCTCGGCACTGTTCCCGCGCGTGAATTATCGATGGGCGATATATACTCATTTGATGCTTCGACCCTGTATGCCGATGTTGATTCGACGTTGACCTATATCTCAGATAACCTCCCTGATGGTTTGACCATCGATCCGCTTACGGGTGTGATTAGTGGTATTTTCCAAAACCCAGGGGTCTTTGAGGTCACACTGAATGCCATCGATGATAAGGGCGCTATTTCAGCGCCAATTATCTTCGAAATGGATGTTCCGCCCATTCCGCTCGATCCATCATCGCCGGCTGAAACGCAACCTTCCAACGCGTCATCATCCAGCGATTCGCAAAACCTCACCGGAGAAAATGATGCGAGTAATGCCTTTGACGATGTGACTAATTCATCAAATGACAGTGTCCTAGATGCTAATGATGCCAGTGAAGCCAATGACATATTTAGCGAGAGAAATAGCCTTACAGATGCGCAGTTAAGCGAGGCGTTATCGAATCTTGATAACTTATTTGATGCTTCAAATTCGTTTAGTGATGGTTCAATTAATGACGTCAATGGCGGTTTCACTCAATCGTTTGATACATTCGCCGGTGGCAATTCTAATGGCTCCCTAGATAATGTCCCTGTTGATTCAGTATCTTTTGATAACGTTGACGTGGGAATCCAGGAAGCAGGAGCGAATGCAGCTACTGATCCAAGCATTGATTCAAGTGCATCGACTTCGACGAATGGTAGTAACGGTCTTTCGGATTCGAGTAATGCCGATGATAGTAATACCGACGAAAGTTCTGGATTAGCCGAAGACGGCGTAGGAAATGCTGACGGCGGTGACGGTGCAGGAAGTGGCGCAGCGGCCGCGGCCGAAGGCCAAACAGCCGGAAGCGGCGAGGGCAGCAGTACAGGTATCCG